>NZ_VDAS01000032.1:0-37191 GCF_019584165.1 Enterobacter sp. EC_64 | reverse complement strand
TTACGCACCACGCCTTCAGTAGCTGAACAGGAGGGACAGCTGATAGAAACAGAAGCCACTGGAGCACCTCAAAAACACCATCATACACTAAATCAGTAAGTTGGCACCATTACCCATTCCCGCAATCCACGGTTCAGAAGGTTATTTGCAGTCTGTTGAAGGACCTTCTTTCACCCATACATCGCTGTTAGCCGGGTTGTCACCGCGGGTCCACCATTTGGCACGGTAAACGTTGCCCTGGTAGGTTGTGGTTTCGCCGCCGTTATAAACCAGGTCAGAACGCCAGTTCATCTTCACGTTGCTGACCAGCTCCCAGGCATCCACACCGAAGCCAGGCTGGTTGCCTTGCGTCCAGTACTTCGCTTTCCACACCAGATGGTCGAAGCTCACGGTATCGCCACTGTTGTAGATTTTGCTGGCATCCCACGCGGCATATTTGCTGGCGTTAGCATCGACAGGCGCATCGCAGCTACCGGTTGCAGACCCTTCGTCAGATGGCGGGGTCACGTCATCAGACGGAGGCGTAACTTCATCAGAGGGTGGCGTTACGTCATCAGACGGAGGTGTAACCTCATCAGACGGTGGTGTAACGTCAGCCGGTTTCGGATTCACGGTTACCTGCACGTTAGACTGCACGCTGGTTTTGCCGTCGCCTACAACTACGCTCAGCGTATAGGTAGACGTGGTGGCAACGTCTGGTGCAGTGATCGTCACGTTCGCGGTATCGGTACCGGTTGCATGCATATCCGCTGGCACGCTCCAGGAGAAGGTCATCGCATCACCGTCTGGATCCACAGCCTGCGCGTGCAGAGCATAGGTTTCTCCTGCCTGCAGCGTCACTGCCTCCATTGCGTTCACGACTGGCGCCTGGTTAGCTTTTGGCGCTTTGTTCACAACCTGCACATCAATGGCGTTGCTCAGGCCTTTAGCATCCGTAACCGTCAGGCGGAACACCATGGTCTGATCGCTGGTCGCTGCCGCAACGTTGAAGGTGGCTTTCGCTTTGGTGCTGTTGGAGAGAGTTACAGATGGGCCAGAAACCTGGGTCCATTTGTAGGTAATCGCATCGCCATCTGGATCGCTGGAAGCAGAACCATCAAGCGTGACGGTTGCCGGGCCAGAGACGTTCTGATCCGCAGAAGACGCGATTGGCGCATGGTTGGTGACCACCGGATCGACCGGGGTAGAACCGCCCAGCAAACTTTCGTTCATCGCGTTCAGGATGTCGCCGGTATCAGAGTCAATAGACCAGGCAAAGAGTCCACCCAGGTTTTTCGACAGCACATACTTGCCTTTAGCGGCGGTAGAGCGTGCATCTTCATAGGTGATCAGGTCGCCGGTAGACTTATTGAAGACATATGGCGCTTCAGCATTCGCGTCGTAACCATATTCCCAGCCAGGCTTGCCTTTGTACTCGTTAACGATCTGACGGTAGTCGACCACGCCAGGTTCCCAGGTACCTTTCACCATACCGGTTGCGGTACCCGTGAATGGATTGTCACCGGTGTAGCCATGCACGCCAGTCCAGCCGCGGCCATACATGCCCGCACCCACCACGATCTTGCCTGGCTGTACGCCCTGAGCAAGCAGCGCGTCCACGCCGTTCTCGGTGGTGTAGTTCGTGTCCGGACGCCATGACGGCGCGCGCAGTGCGGCCTGGTGGCCCAGCTCGGTGTTGCTCCAGCCGCCGTAGAAGTCATAGCTCATCAGGAAGATGTGGTCGAGGTACTGCTGAGCAGCGGTGTAATCCACGTCTTCAATCTTATCGCGGCCCGCACCGATGGCGCTGGTCAGTTCATAGGTACGGCCAGTCTGTGCAGACAGCTCGTTCAGCATGGTGCGCAGGTCATGCATCAGGGCGGTATACGTCGCTTTATCCTGCTGCGGGTTACCCAGGTGTTCGCTCACGCCGCCGCCGCCAGGGAATTCCCAGTCGATATCCACACCGTCAAAGAACTTCCAGGTCTGCAGGAAATCTTTCACAGAGGAGACGAAGCGGGCACGGATTGCCGGGTCGCCCATGTGGAAGAACGGATCGGACAGCGTCCAGCCACCGATGGATGGCAGCACTTTCAGGTCCGGATGCGCTTTTTTCAGCGCCATCAGCTGGCCAAAGTTGCCTTTGTACGGGTCGTCCCAGTTGGAGACGCCAGACTGCGGTTTTTGCAGCGCAGCCCACGGATCGTGAATGGCGACGGTATAGTCCGGACGGCCCGCGCAGTCGCGCTGCAGTACGGAGAAGCTGTTACCGCCTTCAACGGTTTTCAGGCCATCGTTGATGCCGTCGCCGCCACAGATTGGAATGAAGCCATAGAGGATGTGGTTCAGGTTCGCTGCCGGGATTTTATCAACCGGGAAGTTACGATCGTAAACGCCCCATTCAGGGAAATACGCCGCAACCACTTTATCAGTATGTTTGGCGAACGTTTTGTTGTTCTCCTGCAGCGGCGCGTTCAGCGGCAGCAGATGGCTGCCGTCGGTGTCCGCCACGATGATCAGCTTGCTGGCGCTTTTGGTACAGCCGCTGGCATTACAGACTTCCACCTGCTCCTGATAACGTCCGCCCTTTTTCACTTTAAAGGTGGCTGAGCCGCTTGCACCAGCTGCGCCGGTCCACACGGTTTTACCATCCAGCAGCACTTTTGCAGACGTTGGCGCGTCGCCGCTCCACACGTTCCACTCGACTTTCACATCCACGCCGTCGTTATGTACCTTGACGAGGCTGTTGTAATCCTGCGCGGCCTGATCCACCTCGACCAGCGCAAATTTGTCATTGCCGGAGCCGATGGTCGGTGCACCTGGCGCAGCAGCGAATGCAGAACCGGTTGCCGCTGCAATAAAGAGCGCCAGATATTTAGGCTTAATAAATTTCATTTTTCTTTCCTGATAAATTTATTCGTAAACGAAATTGATCCATGTCTTCCTTTAGAACATGGAATGATATTCACATAGTGCGTTTTTAAATACGCAGACAGCCGTTATCCAAACCTTAAAGACGCGTTGTATTCCTCCATTAAAAGATACAAGCTAAAAATCCGTGTAGCTTATGCCTTTTACGATACACTGAGGATAAAAGGTCGTCCTTCTCTTTCCTCGTCGAAAATATTGATAAAAAAACTTGACCCGGTTATTTAATAGGTATTCACAAATAGCTGGCAGGTATAGAGCGCTATTCCAGCAAAAGCCAGATAAGGTCCGAAAGCGATGGTTAGGTTATTTTTATTCGATTTATTTAATAGCAAATAGCCCACTATGCCACTTAATGCGGCAATTAATTCAATCGCAGGCAGTGACTGCCAGCCGCACCAGGCGCCCAGCGCCGCCAGCAGCTTGAAATCGCCGTAGCCCAGCCCTTCCCGACGGGTAAGCAGACGAAACGCCCAGTACACCAGCCAGAGCGAAAGATAGCCTGCCACCGCGCCGAGCAGCGCATCACGCAGGAGCAGCCCGTGGCTGAAGGCGTGGAACAGCAGCCCGGCCCAGAGCAGCGGCTGCGTCAGGCAGTCGGGCAGCAGTTGGTGCTGTCCGTCAATCATCGCCAGCGGCAGCAGAAAGGCCGCCAGCACCCACAGCGAGAAAAGGGATGCTAAGTCCGGTATCCAGCGGGCGGTGAGGCCAAAGAACACCGCCGTCAACAGCTCGAGTAAAAATAACCGCAGCGGAATCGGCGACTTGCAGCAACGACAGCGTCCCCTCAGCACCAGCCAGCTCAGCAGCGGGATGTTCTCCCATGCGCGCAGAGCATGCTGGCAGACGGGACAGTGTGACGCCGGGAAAAGCAGGTTGCTGCGGCTCTCCTCCTCTAGCACCATCCCCGGCACGCGATCCACCACAACGCCGAGAAAACTCCCCAGGATCGCGCCGAATACGCCGCTCATCGCGGCAAACCCGACGGGATAACTCTCCCGGACGAGTATCAGCCCGTTCATGCCACTTTTTTCCAGGTCAGCTGGATTTCGGCCTTCACGTCGCTCAGGTGATCCACGGGCGTGAGGTTCATTTTCTCCAGCCTGACGCCTGACGCGAGGTTCATCTCTCGCAGCCAGTTTTTTAATTCATACACGTTGACCCGGTTCACGACAAAGGCCAGAGTCTGACCGTCCTGACGAATATCGGTCAGCGTCAGGTTAATTTCATGCGCGCTATTCTCCACCACGCTGCGTGGATTATCGGTTTTCACCTGTAGCACCGGCAGATGATTTTTATCAATTTCTGTTTTCATCCAGTTTACCGTTTCAATTTGTCGCGCCAGCGTCGCCTGGCTATTTTTTATCATGTTATCCAGGGGAATTATCCCTGCGTAATAGATGACGGCGCTGCATAAAGCTCCCGCCGCTATTTTTAAAATGAATTTTTCTCTGGTGCTGTATTGTTGATAACGAGATGTAAACTGTGCAATTCGCGCTTTCATTTATATTTCCCTGTAATCATGGCCGTATACGGCGCGTCCTTTGAAATAGGCTGTAACGTAAAATCAAAATTCGTGCTGGCCTGATGAATGAATTCCTGTAATGCCTGCTCGTTTTGCGCACTCACGCTTAATGTCAGGGTTCCCTGCGTGTCGTCATATTCAAACAGCGTAATTTCCATCGACGGAACGGACTGACGGATCTTTTCCAGTTCGTCCATCTGCAAAAAAATGCCTTTAGGCTGCTTCTTGATGTTCTGTCCAAAATGGTACTTAAGGTTGGTCTGGTGGCGCATACTCGGAAAATGGTGTTGATAAAGCTCGACCATCTCCTGCTGCACCTGATTTTCCCGATCTGCCAGCATCCACGCCAGGGTGATGCGGGGGCCGAGCAGCAGGCCCAGAGAGAGAAGCCCCATCACCGCGACGGCGGCCTTCATCCCTTTCGCCGCCCTCGCGCTGGTCGCTTTCGCGCTGAACGCACCGTGCAGCACGTTGACGCGGCACGCCCGCCACTGCGGCTGGATCAGCACCAGCGGATGTTCTGCCGCCAGCTGTTCGTCAACCTCAATGCCCGGCGGGATGTCCCCGTAGCAGCGGACCTCGCCCTCTCCGGCTTTTTGCATCAGCAGCGGCAACAGGCCAACCTCAACGTTACAGGCGATATGCGGCGACAAGCGCAACCAGTAGTTCTCTTCCCGCGCAACCAGCGTGCTTCCACCCGCCGTGACCGGCAGCAGCCAGGCGTCAGGCAGGACCTGAATGACCTTCAGGCCCGCCTCGTGAAAGCGGGTCAGCCACTGCTGCAGGCGGGCGGAATCTATCGCCACGGCGTCCACCTCGGCGCCTTTTTTGTTCAGCACCGTCCAGTGGAGATCGTCCACCTCACCAATCAGAGTCTCCTCCGCCATCCACGAGAAGGCGGTCGCCTGCGACGCCATTTTCTTCGGCAGCGTAAAGTGGCGGAAGATCATCTCACTGGCGGGCAGCAGCAGACACACGCGCGCAGCAAGAGGATGGTCGGCAAGGGTATGCAGCGCCTGCGGGGTGTCCAGGGTTGTAACCTGTTCGCTTCCCGACTCACACCACATGATTTTCCCGTCCTCACGGCTGTCGGGACGAACAAAAAGGACCTGTTTCATAGCGTTCTACTTTTCTTATTCAATCATTCGGTAACGACGTTGCCACGTCACAATTTCACCGGCTTCGTTATTCACCTGAAGCTGGCTCACCACGCGAAGCGTTAACTCATCGGTATTGCCGGTGTAGTTGACGCGAAAATACCGGCTGTTGATGGAGAGCAGCCCGGCCACCTGCGGCAACTCTTCCTTCAACTGCGGGAAGGCCTGTTCCAGCGCTTTGCTGAAGACGTCCATGCTTTCCCAGCCGGTTTCCGGCCGCGACTCAATCAGGCGTACGGCATCGTCCGCGGTGAGTTTTCCCGGGAACAGGGCTGCCAGTAAGGGCGCCTGCTCCGGCGTCAGAGTATTGACATCCACCTTGCTGGCCGAGTCCGGCAGCGCGCATAACAGCTTGCTCACTTTCGGGTACGCTGCAGCAGGAAACGCCGGCAGCAGCTTGATCTCGGCAAGGGTGCGCATCATCTGATTCGCAGGCTGACGCGCCGGCACTACGCCAGACCAGGCGTCCATCTCCGCGCCCTCTTTCACCGTCGTGGCGTCGCCGTCGAGATAATCCACCAGCTGCTGATAAATTTCTTCCGCCGCCGTCTGGCTGATGCCGCCGTCCGTCAGGATCTGCTCGACAATCTTCTCTTTTCGCGGTTTTTCCGGCACGGTTGACGCATTTTGATCCTGAGCCACTTTGTCTGCGGCCAGCAGGTTATTGACGTTGAAGCAGTCCTGCGCGTCGTCGACCTGGCTGACCACCGTATAGTCTTCACCCTGCGTCTCCAGCGGCTGGTGCCAGTCGCCCTCCGGGTCGAGCGGTTTGCTCTCGCCGCTGGCGTCGTTCTGCAACCGGTCTTTCACCACTTTTTCCTGCGCCTGCATTGCCCAGCGCAGCTGCTGCTGGCTCACCTGATAGTGGGTTTTCTGCAAATCACGGCAGAACTGCTGGCTGATTTTGGCCGCCAGGGCCGACATCATGACCAGCAGGATCAGCACAACCAGCAGGGCAACACCGCGTTGCTGATGGACCCGGCTCATGGCTTCACGTCCGGCGCAGGCGCATTTTGCGGGGCAGGCGCGTTTTCTGCCGCCGGTGCCGCCGCTTCTGGTATCTCTCCCGGCGTGGTAAACACCCAGCGCCAGGTGTCGCCATTTTCCATGGTCAGCGTAAGCTCCACGCCGTCTGGCAGATGGGCAGAGTCACCCCAGCTTTTTTGCCAGCCCTGGTGATAAAACCGCCACTGCATCGCTTTCACCTCGCTGACGATAGGCACTTCATCGGGTTTGACGTCCGCCGGGCTGTCAATCACCGGCCAGACGTCGCGATACAGACGCCCTTCTTCCAGCCGCCAGCGCACGCGCTCCAGCTGGACCGTGCCACTCACGCCGTTCAGCGTGGTAAATTCCACGGCATCGCCATCCTGTAAAAACAGATCCGGCGCGTTGCGCGGCGCCCGCGCCTGCAGCTGGAAAAAATCGCGCTCCATCAGGCTCCAGGCACGCTGAAGCTGATTAAGCTTCGCCGCGCGGGTATCGGTTGCCGAACTGGTGCGCATCGCGCCGTCGAGAATTTGCCAGGCCAGGGTGCTGATGACCGCAAAAATGGTCAGCGCAATCATGATCTCCAGCAGGGTAAAACCGCGCTGGCGTCGGCTCGTCTTCACTTGCTCTCTTCTCCCGGCCCAATGATCTGAAGCGAAATGACCGGCTGGCTTTTATCGCCTTCGGCGTAAACGCGGATGGCATTGGCCCAACCGCTATTGGCGGTTTTCACCCGCTGCTTATGCCAGTACCAGCTGCGCCCCCCCATGATTTCCGTCCCCTGCTCCTCGGCATCGGGAAAATCGGTTTTGCTAAGCTGGGCTTCAGCCAGCTGATTTTCTGCAACCCAGCTGGCCTGCAGCGTTTCGGCCAGCCCGTGGGTGAAGCGCACGTTCAGGGAGACAGAATTCATCAGCGCCAGCGCGGCGGTGGAGAAAATGACCAGCGCCACCATCACCTCCAGGAGCGTCATCCCGTTCTGCTTAACCTTGCCTTTAGTCATCGTTCTCTACCGAAACCGGGGCCGCGCCCTGCGACACCACGCGGAAGTGATGCTGTTTGTCGTAACTTTGCAGCGTCAGCGTAAAACGGCCAATCTCACCGTCCGGCAGAAAGAGGATCTGGGGGTCGGCCTCGACGTTAGCCGCCAGACGCTGAGGCGAGAGCGACACGTGCATCTCTTCCGGGAAATCGCCCTTCGTGGTAATACGGCCGGCGGATAACGGCACCCAGTGACGTTCGCCGTTTTTATCGTCGAGCGTGACCAGCTGATATTTATCGGTAGCGATCACCAGCCCGACAATATTTCCGTCCATGACCGCGCGGTCTGAACCATAATCAACGAGGGCTTTTAATTGCTGACCAAATATATCCGCACCGCTGCGTGAGGGTATTGTTGAGACAACCATCATGGCGCAACTGGCAAATATCACCAGCGCCAGAATAATTTCCAGCAACGTAAAGCCGCATTGATTCTTCATTATTTCTCTTTCTTATCCAGAGACCAGTTCGTAATATCGTCTGCGGTGTTGGCTTCGCCATCAGGACCGGCAGAGAAGACGTCTACGGCGCCGTGTTCACCCGGGCTGACGAGCAGATAATCGTTGCCCCACGGATCCTGCGGCAGGCGGCGAATATAACCGTCGGCGCGGTAGCCGTTGGGAATAGGCGCGATCTCAGGCTTGGTCACCAGCGCCTGCAGCCCCTGCTCGGTCGTTGGGTAGCGGTGGTTATCGAGCTTATACATATCCAGCGAGCCTTCGAGCGCAACAATATCGCTGGTCGCCTTTTGCGCGTCCGCTTTTTCTTTATTACCCATTAAATTGGGCACCACCATACTCGCTAAAACGCCGAGAATAACGATCACCACCATTAATTCGAGCAAGGTGAACCCCGCCTGGCGAGCCAGACGTTTTGTTTTTATAGCCATGATTTAACCTACCATATTATTAAGTTGCAGAAGCGGCTGTAATATTGACAGCACGATGAATAAAACAATCGTCGCCATGGAGACCACCAGCGCCGGTTCAAATACCGAGAGCGTTAACGTAATACGATGCTGTAGCGCCGACTCCTGGTTTTCCGCCGCGCGGTCCATTAAGTTGCCTAACTCGCCGCTCTCTTCGCCGGAGGCAATCATGTACAGCATGGTGGGCGGGAATAATTTCGCCTGCTCCAGCGCGGCATAGAGCGAGGCCCCCTGACGCACGGTATCCGCCGCCTGCTCCAGCACCTGCCGGGCGTAGAGGTTTTCGATACCGTCCATCGCGATATACATCCCTTCAAGCAGCGGCACGCTGCTCGCCTGCAGGATGCTGAGCGTGCGGATATAGCGAGCGCTGTTGATCGCGCACACCAGCTTTTTAATCGGCGAGCCGTTCACCAGCCAGCTGTGCCAGCGAAAACGGTTTTTGGCGTTTCTGAGCCAGGTCTTAAAGCCAACAAATCCGCCGCCGAGGATCCCCACGATGTAGATCCCGTACGCCTGCAGGAAATCGCTCACCGCAATCAGCGTGCGGGTGGTGATCGGCAGCTGCTGCTTCATGTGGGTGAACTGCTCGATCACCTGCGGCACCACCGCCACCAGCAGAATGCTGATGACCGCGATGGCGACCACGGTGAGGGTAATCGGGTAGACCATCGCCTGCGTCAGCTTGCTCTTCATCTTCTGGCGCTGCTCGTTGTACTCCGCCAGCTTCTCCAGCACGTCGCCCAGGTGGCCGGTTTTTTCACCGGCCATCACCAGCGTGCAGTAGAGCTTGTCAAAGGTGCGCGGGAACTGGCTGAAGGCGTCGAACAGGGTGTGACCTTCCACCACCTTCTCGCGGATCTCCACCACCATTGCCGCCAGCTTGTTGTCTTCCGTTTGCTTCGAGATCGCCTTCAGCGCGCTCTCGAGCGGCAGTGCGGCGTTGACCAGCGTGGAGAGCTGACGGGTAAACATCGACAGCACCGGCGTGGAGAGCCTGGCTCCGGTTTTTGCTTTTCCGGCAGACGCCGCTTCACGGGTTTCGCTGATGCTGACGGGCATCAGCTTTTGCTCGCGCAACATCTGGCGAACCTGCTTTGCCCCTCGGCCTGCAGCGTGCCGCGCTGGGTTTTGCCTGCGACATCCGTCGCCGTCCAGGCGTAGAAGGCCATTACGCATCCCCCCCGCGCTCGGCGGTCACACGCATCACCTCTTCCAGCGAGGTGACGCCGCTAATCACCTTCAGCAGCCCGTTTTCGCGCAGGCTGTAAGCCTGCTTAAAGAGCTGCGTCTCGATGGACATTTCGTCTTTATCTTCATGAATGGCGCGGCGCATGGCGCTGTCAACCACCAGGAACTCATGAATACCGGCACGGCCCTGATAGCCGCTCTGGCGGCAGTGTTCACAGCCCACCGCGCGATAAATGGCTTTTGGCGGCGCGTCCATAAAGCTGAACAGCGCTTTTTCATTGGCATCCAGCGGACTGGTGGTCCGGCAGTGCGTACACAGCCGACGCACCAGACGCTGGGCAATGACACCGAGCAACGATGAACCGATTAAAAAGGACTCCAGCCCCATGTCCCGCAGACGCGTAATCGCCCCGGCGGCGCTGTTGGTGTGCAGCGTAGACATGACCAGGTGACCGGTGAGCGACGCCTGTACCGCAATTTGCGCGGTTTCACCGTCACGAATTTCCCCGATCATCACCACGTCCGGGTCCTGACGCAGAATAGCGCGCAGCCCGCGGGCAAAGGTCATGTCCACGCGCGGGTTAACCTGCGTCTGCCCCACCCCTTCCAGCTCATATTCGATCGGGTCTTCCACGGTCAGGATGTTGCGTTCGTGACCGTTCAGCGCCGAAAGAATGGCGTACAGGGTGGTACTTTTACCGGAGCCTGTCGGCCCGGTGACCAGGATAATGCCGTGCGGGCGGTCAATCAGCCCTTTTAACTTCTCCAGCTCTTCATCGATCAGGCCCAGCTTGTTGATGTCGGGCTTGAGATTGCTTTTATCGAGCAGGCGCATGACCACGCGCTCGCCGTACTGGGACGGAATGGTCGAGACGCGCACGTCGATCGCCTTGCGGCCAATGCGCAGTGAGATACGGCCATCCTGCGGCAGACGTTTTTCGGCAATGTCGAGTTTCGACATCACCTTGATACGCGACACCAGCAGCGGGGCGAGCTTACGCGCCGGTTGCAGCACCGGGCGCAGCACGCCGTCAACGCGGAAGCGAATGCTCAGCGTGCGCTCAAAGGTTTCGATATGGATATCCGACGCGCCGTCCTTAACCGCCTCGCCGAGAATGGCGTTGATCAGGCGGATCACCGGCGAGTTTTCGTCGTTATCAAGCAGATCTTCGTTATCCGGGATCTCCTCGGTTAACGCCATCAGGTCGATATCCGCATCCATGTCGTCCACCAGCTGCTGTGAAACGCCGCTGCTCTGCTGCCAGATTTTGGCCAGCATCTCGTCAAACGCTTCCGGCGTCACAGTAACCGGGACGAACGCGCGGCCCAACACCCGGCGCACTTCCAGCAGTGCTAACGCCGGGGTGTCCTCACGGATATAGACGTAATTGTTGTAAAGCAGAACGCCGTTATCTTTTGCGTAGCTGCTGCTACACAGTGTTTTACTCAGTTCGTCCACGTTGCCCTCCGCCTTACTCTTTAAACGGATTGCGTGTCGCGCTGGTTTTCACCGGTGCGGCGTGAGGGCTTGCTGAAGGAAACGCGGGCAGGACGGCATTGTCGCTCGGCTCAACAATACCGAGCTTTTTCTCTTCCACGCGCTGCATCTGGCGCACCCGGATCTGGTCATATTTCTCTTTCGAGGCCGCGCTGTAGTTGTCGTCGTCACGCAGGACGGTGGTATGAATGAACACCATCAGGTTGCGCTTGGAGGTATCCTGGGAGGTGTAGCGGAACAGCTGACCGACCAGCGGGATATCGCCGAGCAGCGGCACTTTGGACACGGACTGTTTGGTCACATTTTCCATCAGACCGCCAAGCACAACCGTCTGGCCACTGTGGACCATCACTTCGTTATTGATCGTGCGCGTATTGAAGGTCGGGCCGAGGCTGGAGTCTTCCGTCGCGCTGTTGTCGACGCTGGAGACTTCCTGCTCAATCTTCAGATGGATCATGTCGCCATCGTTAATCTGCGGCACAATTTTCAGCTTGGTACCGACCGTCTTACGCTCAACGGAGTTAAAGACGTTATCGCCGCTGGTGGTTTGCGAACCGGAAAGTACCGGCACATCCTGGCCCACGTTGAACGACGCTTCTTTGTTATCCAGCGTGACCACGCTTGGCGTGGAGAGGATGTCATTTTTGCCGTCGGTGGAAAGCGCAGTCACCAGCGCACCAAAATCACCGTTAAAGAAGCCGGTCGCCAGGCCAGTGAAGCTCGCCCCTTTCATGGTGCCATTTTTAATCTGGCTGATTGGCAGTCCGGTGGAGCCGAACTGCACGCCGCCGTGCTTGCTGGTCCACTGCACGCCGAGATCCAGGCCGTTCCCGTCCTGCACTTCCGCGATGATGGCTTCCACCAGCACCTGCGGACGACGGATGTCCAGCTTGTCGATCACCTTCTCAAGGGAGTTCATCACGTTAGGCTGGGCGGTAATCACCAGCGAGTTGGTTGCTTCGTCGGCGGTAATGTTCAGATCGCTGGACGCTGGCGCGGTTTTCGACTTCGGCGCGCCGGCCTTGTCCTTCAGCTGCTCGCCGATGCCGGTGAGTACCGGCACCACCTTGGTGGCGCTGGCATACTTGAGGTAGAAGACGCGGGTATTCCCCTCGTTGTTCTGCTCGCGATCCAGCTGATGGATCAGGGAGCGGGTCCGCGCGCGCGCATCTTCCGAACCGCTGATCACCAGGCTGTTGGTTTCGTCATCGGCCACCACTTTGGTCGCCAGCTGCGGCGCGTTCTGCCCTTTCTGCTCTTCGTTGTTGAGGTTATTCAACATCTCCGAGAGCTCTTTGGCGGACGCAAAGCGCAGCGGCACGATTTCACGACGCTGAATACCGTCTTTGTCCACGCGCTGAACCAGATCCACCAGGCGGTTCACCACCGAGGCTTTACCGGTTAGCAGCAGGACGTTGGACGGCTCAAAGTGGACCACGTTACCGATGCCGGTGGCATCGTTGAGCTGACGCAGCAGCGGCGCCAGCTCGCGAACAGGCACGTTTTCCATGCGTACGACGCGGGTGATGATCTCGTCGCCTTTGCCCGGATTTTTACCGTCGGCCAGCGGCGCACCGGCGGTGCGGGCAATGCTCGAGCGCACCACTTTAACCATGCCGTTATCCATCGGGATCACCGACAGGCCGTACAGGTCCAGCACGCTCAGGAAAAACTGGTAATATTCGTCTTCCGTCAACACGTTATAGGTTCTGACCGACACCGTGCCCTGCACGGACGGGTCGACCAGAATGGTTTTGTTCAGATTGCGGCCTACCGTATCAATAAATTCGCGGATATCGGTGTTTTTAAAGCTGGCGCTAAAGTTAGCTGCGAGCAGCGAACTGGAATATAACGACAATGCGGTCAGCGCCACGCACGCCCAAGGAAATTTCTTCATGTCTGTACACTTGTTAATTGTTTAGAACATTGACCCGAATATTTTCAAGGTGAGCGTGACGTCTGACGACGACCTCCGCTTCTTTCATTTTCGACCAGTTGGCAATAATATCTTTTGCCTTTTCTGCATCGGTCATATCGACAGAATTGACTTTTACCGCCACATCACCTTTTTCCAGACCGGCATGGCTGTAGAAGTCAGAGGCATTCCTTGGATTAATGTTGTAGCCTTCCAGCTGGCCCTTTTCGATAAGTGGCTTTAACACCAGATAATCATCCAGATGCACGCTTTCAGCACCAGCATCTTTCGTCGATTGGGTTACCGGGCCGCTGTCAACGCCGCCCTTAAAATAGTCAGGTTTATTTAACGCCAGTACCTGCGTAGCACCTTCGTAATTAACCACCACATTGTCTTTGTTTATTTCCTGAATAAAGGCATCGTTAAAACCGGTCAACGCCTCGCCTTCGCGATAGCTCTTTTGACCACCCGGCGTTTTGATCACGGCGAAGGACAACCAGGCATCGTCGCTGCGGACGATCCCCTCAATTTCGGCAGCGAGCGGGGCTTTTCCGGCCGCTGGCAGGTTGTCCTGACGCACGGCGGCGGTGAAAAGTGAAAATGTCTTTTCTTCCTGACGTTTTTTTTGCGGTTTCGCCGCTGCGTTCGCGAGTTTATTCGTCACTTTTTTATAATCTTTAAAAATGACGTAGCCTTGCTGACCGCAAAAAATCAGCAATACAAACATAATACAGGGCATTATCCACCGTGAAAAAAGTGAGAGCCTCATTATTCATCTGGCCTTTAGCAAAGCGGAAATAAGCAGCGTCATGCTGCGCCAATATGTGACATAAATAGTAATTAGCGGCCTGACAATCGACCACCTGCTTCGCCGTTAACTTTGATAAAGAAAAAGATTGACCGTCAAAAAAACCAGTGTTAGAGGTAGCCGACAGGTTATTTTTACCCTGCCCGTAAATTGACCATGACGCACCCTTGCCGTACTTTTCTGGGCCATTGCTATTCATGCCCAGAGACGGTAAGTCGTTATGTATCAGAGTCATTTTAAATTTAATCACCCGCCTTTTCGAAAAATTACCCGCGCCTCGGGCGATTTCTTCGTGCCGTATCACCAGGATATTTTCAACCTGCTGAAAGAGAAAACCCAACAGGCGGGGATTATTGGGCTCTTTGCAGACGATGCCCCGCTGCTGGGCCAGTTCAGCGACGCCCTGAAATCCGCAACCCCTGACGTTATTGCCATCAACGCGTTTCCAAAACTGAGTGCCAGTAGCCTGCTGTATAAACTCAATCCGGGAACGAAAGAGAGCAAAAACCGGCTTCAGGCGGTGGATGCCATCCTGCACCAGTGGCAGGGAGGGAAAAGCAGGACGAAAGTGCTGGTGATTAGCCATACCGATGCCATGAAAGAGACCTGTCGGGAGGTGCTGGCTCTGCTGCTGACGCGCGCGCAGGAGCTGGAGTTTCGTCTGTCCGTCGTATTGATGGGTGCAGCGGATCGGGAAGCCGTTCTGATGCAGCAGTCTGAACTGCGTGAATATGCGCATACCTGCCACACCCTGCGCCCCCTTACCTGCCGGGAGTTTCTCAGCTACGTTCAGGCGCAGTGTGAAACGCACGGGTGTGAGCACTCGCCGTTAACCCCGGCGCGCGTGCGTAAAATGCATGCGCTGACCAAAGGGAATATCAGCAAGCTGAACGAGCTGGCGCACCTGTCGATGCTCGCCGCCTGGACCGAACGCGCAGAACAGGTTAGCCCGCGTCATCTGCGCCTGGCGGCCGGTGAGATCCTGCCTGCGAAAAAACACGGTATGCGCCTGGCTACCGTGGGGCTGTTCGCCTCCGTGCTGTTCGCTGCCTGCGGCTGGTATTTGACCTCCTCGATCGGAGCAAGACTTCCGATTCAACTGCCGGTGCCCGCGAGCTGGAAACAGCAGACGCCCATCGAGCAGGCGCCGGTGGTGCCGGCTATCGACAACGAGGTGGTTAATCAGCCGGATGCGATGCATCAGCTCTATCTGATATGGGGGTATGACGCCTCGGCGGACGATGCCCTGTGCCAGAACGCCGCGAAGGTGAACCTGATGTGTAAGCAGGGAAATGCCTCACCGGACGCGCTGGCCCAGGAAGGGTATCCGTGGGTGAGTGAACTGAAAACCGGCAACCACCTTAACTATGCCGTGGTCGCCCGCGTCGGGGATAACTCACTCGACCTGCTGATGAATAACCGCACCTGGCAGGTAAGCCGTCACTGGTTTAACCAGCATGCCACCGGCAATTATACCCAACTCCACCGCCTGACGCCGGAAGGCAAAGACGCCATCAGCGCCGCCAGCGATGCGAAGGACATGGGGTGGCTGGATCAGCAGCTGAGCCAGGCCCTTGCCGAGCCGGAAACCCACGCTCAAACCTGGACGACGGAGATGATGAAACGCACCCGCGAGTTCCAGCAAAAAATGCATCTGCGCGTCGACGGTATCCCGGGTGAAGAGACGCTGATGCAGTTGATGCACGACACTAACACCACGCCGAGCGTGCTGCTTCAGCCCCCCCATGCCGCACCAGACGCGAAAACGCAGGAGAAGCATTCCTAATGTCTACCATCTGTCTTGCGGCTCAGCGCAGCTACGTTTCCGGGGAGGCGGTCTGGTTTTCGTACCGCATTCCCCGCCTGAGAAAAATCGCTTCTAACGCCTTTTTAGGAATAGTAAGCCTCTGCGTCATGCTGATGGCGGGGCTGTACGCCCACGTATACTGGCAACTGCGCCACCCTGCGCCGGAGCCGGTAAAAAAAGTGAACGTGGCGAAGCCCGAGACGCAGCTTTCCGATATGCACTACGTGTACGTGAGCAAGCCGTTCCCGCATCAGCACCCGAAACCCGTCCCGGTGCAGGCCGACGTCCCTGCCATGCAGGATCTGCCGATTAACAGCGACGACGCC
Source organism: Enterobacter sp. EC_64 (assembly GCF_019584165.1). Taxonomy (NCBI): domain Bacteria; kingdom Pseudomonadati; phylum Pseudomonadota; class Gammaproteobacteria; order Enterobacterales; family Enterobacteriaceae; genus Enterobacter; species Enterobacter sp. EC_64. The sequence continues at coordinate 21,098 of NZ_VDAS01000032.1, read as the reverse complement.
GACTGGCAGCAGATGCCTGACGGCACGGTGCCGCACGATACCTCGCGGGATACCCTCCCCGGAACGGAAGCGCACGACGATGCCGTCTCCCCCCGCACGGAGGGTGACGACGCATCATTAACCGAACTGTTTAAGCAGGCGTTAAAAGAACAAGAGCAGGATTATTCGCAAGGGAAAATACCCGCACCGCCGGTTGACGAAACGCAGGATAATACTCAGGCGGACGCATTACATAAAGAAAGTGCCCGGTCTCCATTAAGTAAAAAAGGAGACCGGCTGGAATAGTTAATATTTTTCAGGCAGGTTGGTGATATTAAGGAGTCGACCCTTTTCCACCACAATGTATTGACCTTTTTTCAGATCGGAGAGGATTTTTATAATCGTACTGCGTGCCAGGCTGGTGTATTCCTGAATATAATCATAAACATTAATATCGCGTTGATGATGTACAATCAGTTCATTAATTTCCAGCAAAAATTCGCGCACGACAGAATAGGCGCTGCGGGCAACCAGCACGTCATCGCGCTTGCTCAGGAGACAGATATACCAGGCCAGCACCTTGGTGAGTTCAGGCCACAAGCCTTTCTCGGTCATCAGTTGAGAGAAAACGCTTTTCGGAATCGAGCGCACCACGGTATTCGAGCGGACCAGGCCATACATATGGGACGAATGATAAAAAATGGAAGAGAGTCCAAAAATGCACTGCCCCTGCAGGGTGAACAAGCAGAGCTCGTCGGATTCGCGGCGGAATTCCACTTCACCGCTGACGATAATATGAATAAATTCATTATCGACGGTGGAAATTTTTTGCCATTTCTTTAACGATTTTTCTTCAAATCCTTCCGTTGCGGAAATGATTTTTTCTATTTCATGATGAGGACGTAATTTTCTGCCGTAAATGCTTAACATTGTTATACCCGAATTAAGATGTAAATTTTAGATAAAAAATGGCCACGGTGGAACCACCGAAACTATTCGTATAATCCTGATAAAAAACTTCAAGGAGAAGTGATAATAAAAATCACTATGCAGGTGTTATTTTTTATAAATACTTAGCAAGCTATACGTCTATCTTAAATGAGGGTACTTTTAAGTCAATTAACTAAAAATGAATTGAGAATGTACTTAAGATTAATCTCAAGAAAACTAAGGTAATACGGCCTGGTCAGGGGCAGCCCTGAGGACTACCCTTGCCCGTACTTCTCTAAAAGCGCCTCGGCGATGGCCAGGGTTTCTACGTCAGCCACGCCGTTCCACAGCGCGGGGCGGAAGTGCATCTGAAACGCGCTGATCACCCTCTTCTGCTGCTGTTCCGTGGCGTTGTCCGGCACCTCGTAGCCATAGCGTTTCAGCACATCAAGCAACGCACCGCGCTCGACCTCCTGATAGCGCGGCCGCCCGTTAAGATAGAACGCCACGCGCGCGGGATCGGGCCAGGCTCCTATCCCCTGCTGCGCCAGCTGCTGCCACGGAAACAGCGGGCCGGGATCGTCTTTACGCTGCGGGGCAATGTCGGCATGGGCAACCACGTTCTGCGGCTGAATGTCATAGCGGGCAATAATGTCCCTGGCAAGCGGGATCAGCGCTGCAATCTGCGCAGGCGCAAACGGGGTAAAGGTTTTCACGCCGTCACGCGTTTGCCAGCCGCGGTTCTCGAGCTCAATCCCCACGGACGTATCATTAATCCGGTTGGTGCCGCGCCAGAAGCTAATGCCCGCATGCCAGGCCAGCTCGCTCTCGGGAACCAGCTGCCAGATGCGCGGCTTGCCGTCCGGCGCCGGGGGGTTGGCGGGGATCAAATAGTGAGAGCTAACGTTTTTATCCGTCAGCGTGGCCAGCGAGCTGTCAAAATCATCCGCGGTGTAGTGGATCACCAGCACCTTGATGCGCGGGTAAGCCGCCTGCGCCTGATGACGCGTATCCAGCTCGTAGGCACCTTTATCGATAATCCCCTTTTCCGTAACGCACCCTGCCAGCAGCAGCGCCAGCAGGAGCGTGGCAAACGCACGCCTCATCGCAGGGTTTTCACCGCCGTACCGCTTACGCTCACCATCAGCATGCTGCCGTCTTTCCCGACCGTTTCGTAGTCAATATCGATTCCCACGACCGCATCCGCGCCGAGGGCTTCCGCCTGCTCGCCGAGCTCTTTAAAGGCGATTTCGCGTGCTTTGCGCAGCTCTTTTTCGTATGCGCCAGAGCGGCCACCCACGATATCGCGGATACCGGCAAAAAAGTCACGGAAGATATTGGCGCCGAGAATCGCTTCGCCGGTGACCACGCCGCAGTACTCGGTTATTGTCTGTCCTTCCAGGGTTGGCGTTGTTGAAAACTGCATGGTTTCTCTCCTTCTTTAGCGTTCAATGCCTTAGGCACAGCATTATCGGTTCGTTACGCTATGATTGAAAGGATAGTTAATAAATAAGGAAATCAACATGCGCTATTCAGCTTTAACACTTTTAGTGCCCTGCGCGCTGGTGCTCAGCGCCTGTACCACCACGGTCACGCCAGCCTTTAAGGATATCGGTACCCGCAGCGGCCCCTGCATTGAGGGCGGCCCGGACACCGTGGCGCAGCAGTTCTATGATTACCGGATTCAGCACCGCAGCAACGACCTCACCGGCCTGCGCCCGTATCTGAGCGATGGTCTGGCAAAACTGCTTAACGATGCCACCCGCGATCCGCAGCACAACGCGCTGCTGAAATCCGACCCGTTCTCCAGCCGCACCACGCTGCCGGACAGCGCAGAAGTGGCCAGCGCGTCAACCATCCCGAACACGGATGCCCGTAACATTCCGCTGCGCGTGAAGCTGACGCAGGGCAGCCAAACCTGGCAGGACGAAGTGCTGATGATCCGTGAAGGCCAGTGCTGGGCGGTGGACGACGTACGCTACGTGGGCGGCAGCGTGCATGCCCCGGCAGGCACGCTTCGCCAGTCGATTGAGAACCGCTGATTCATCAGTGATAAAAATGTTACCCCCGTAAAATGTCCGGCATTTCTCGCGGAATGCCGACATTTATACTCGCCGCCTTTGCCCTTCGCTATTTTGTGCTATGTTTAAGAGGAAATACGGGTTATATTTAACTTTTAACGCAGAAATATTGCATAACTATTCTGTCAACGGTACTATCTGCGGCCTCAATTGCTATAGATTGCCTGGATGAGTAAAGACTGCCCCGATGAGTATTAAACTAAACGGCATTAACTGCTTCTACGGCGCACACCAGGCGCTGTTTGACATCACGCTGAACTGCCCGGAAGGTGAAACGCTGGTTTTGCTTGGCCCAAGCGGTGCAGGCAAAAGTTCCCTTCTGCGCGTCCTTAATCTGCTTGAGATGCCCCGTTCAGGTACGCTGGCAATTGCCGGTAACCATTTTGATTTCGCAAAGACGCCGTCTGATAAAGCGATACGCGAGCTGCGTCAAAACGTCGGCATGGTCTTCCAGCAATACAATCTCTGGCCGCACCTGACGGTGCTGCAAAACCTGATTGAAGCCCCGTGCCGCGTGCTGGGCTTAAGCAAAGATCAGGCCATCGCGCGTGCCGAAAAGCTGCTGGAGCGTCTGCGCCTCAAGCCCTACAGCGACCGCTACCCGCTGCACCTGTCCGGTGGTCAGCAGCAGCGCGTGGCCATTGCCCGTGCGCTGATGATGGAACCTGCGGTACTGCTGTTTGATGAACCCACCGCCGCGCTGGACCCGGAAATCACCGCTCAGATCGTCAGCATTATTCGCGAGCTGGCGGAAACCAACATTACGCAGGTTATCGTTACCCACGAAGTGGAAGTGGCGCGTAAAACCGCCAGCCGTGTGGTGTACATGGAAAACGGGTATATCGTTGAGCAAGGTGATGCGAGCTGCTTCGCTAACCCGCAAACCGATGCCTTCAAAAACTATTTATCTCATTGATTGTGTCAGGGGAAATATAATGAAAAAAGTATTACTTGCCGTGCTGCTTGCTGGCGTTACCCTTTCCGCTACCGCAGCTCAGACCATTCGTTTCGCCACGGAAGCCTCTTACCCTCCGTTTGAATCCATTGATGCGAACAACAAAATTGTTGGCTTCGACGTGGACCTGGCTAACGCCCTGTGTAAAGAGATCGATGCGACCTGCACCTTCAGCAACCAGGCGTTCGACAGCCTGATCCCAAGCCTGAAGTTCCGCCGTATCGACGCCGTAATGGCCGGTATGGACATCACCCCGGAGCGTGAAAAGCAGGTGCTGTTCACCACCCCTTACTACGATAACTCTGCCCTGTTCATTGGTCAGAAAGGCAAATTCACCTCTGTCGATCAGCTGAAAGGCAAAAAAGTGGGCGTGCAGAACGGTACCACGCACCAGAAATTCATCATGGATAAGCATCCGGAAATCACCACCGTGCCATATGACAGCTACCAGAACGCGAAGCTGGATCTGCAGAATGGCCGTATCGACGGCGTATTTGGCGATACCGCTGTCGTGACCGAGTGGCTGAAAGCCAACGATAAACTGGCGCCAGTGGGCGACAAAGTGACCGATAAGGATTACTTCGGTACCGGTCTGGGGATTGCCGTTCGTCAGGGCAACACTGAGCTGCAGCAGAAATTCAACGCTGCGCTGGAAAAAGTGAAGAAAGACGGCACCTACGAAACCATCTACAAAAAATGGTTCCAGAAGTAATTCCTGATGAATGAAATTTTTCCTTTAGCAAGCGCCGCCGGGATGACCGTCGGCCTTGCCGTTTGCGCACTGATTATCGGCCTGGTGCTGGCGATGTTCTTTGCGGTGTGGGAATCCGCGAAATGGTTCCCCGTTGCCTGGACAGGCTCCGCGCTGGTCACCGTGCTGCGTGGGCTACCGGAAATTCTGGTGGTCCTGTTCATCTATTTCGGTTCCTCGCAGCTGCTGCTCACGCTGTCGGACGGCTTCACGATTAATCTCGGCTTTGCGCAGATCCCGGTGCAGATGCAGATTGACAACTTCGACGTCAGCCCGTTCCTGTGCGGCGTCATTGCGCTCTCCCTGCTCTACTCCGCGTACGCGTCGCAAACCCTGCGCGGTGCGCTGAAGGCCGTGCCGCAGGGACAGTGGGAGTCAGGTCAGGCGTTAGGGTTGTCGAAATCCGCCATCTTCTTCCGTCTGGTGATGCCGCAGATGTGGCGTCATGCCCTGCCGGGCCTCGGCAACCAGTGGCTGGTGCTGCTGAAAGATACCGCGCTGGTGAGCCTGATCAGCGTTAACGATCTGATGCTGCAAACCAAAAGCATCGCCACCCGTACCCAGGAGCCGTTTACCTGGTACATTGTGGCGGCGGCAATCTACCTGGTGATCACGTTGCTCAGTCAGTACATCCTCAAGCGTATTGACCTGCGAGCGACGCGCTTTGAACGGAGACCAGGCTGATGCTTGAATACTTTCCCGAGCTGATGAAAGGGCTGCACACCAGCCTGACGCTGACCGTGGCGTCCATTATCGTGGCGCTGATCCTGGCCCTTATCTTCACCATCATCCTGACGCTGAAAACGCCGGTGCTGGTGTGGATTGTGCGCGGGTACATCACCCTGTTTACCGGTACGCCGCTGCTGGTGCAGATCTTCCTGATTTACTACGGCCCGGGCCAGTTCCCGTCGCTGCAGGCGTATCCGGTTATCTGGCATCTGCTCTCTGAGCCGTGGCTGTGTGCCCTGATTGCCCTTTCGCTGAACAGCGCGGCCTATACCACCCAGCTGTTCTTTGGTGCGATCCGCGCCATTCCGGAAGGCCAGTGGCAGTCCTGCGGGGCGCTGGGCATGAGCAAGAAAGACACGCTGGCGATCCTGCTGCCGTACGCCTTTAAGCGCGCGCTCTCCTCCTACTCCAACGAAGTGGTGCTGGTGTTCAAGAGTACCTCTCTGGCCTATACCATCACCCTGATGGAAGTGATGGGACACGGACAGCTGCTGTACGGGCGCACCTATGACGTGATGGTGTTCGGCGCGGCGGGCGTGGTCTATCTGGTGGTGAACGGTCTGCTGACGCTGATGATGCGCCTTATTGAGCGTAAAGCGCTGGCGTTTGAGCGCAGGAATTAACCACGCAAGTGCATAAAACGGTATTCATGGAGCGGGTAACCTGATGGGTTATCCGCTTTTTTTTGTGATTAACATAATACTTAATCATTTTTATTGCATACAAATTCATTAACTGGCATTGTACATCCAGGCCGCAGACACGGCGCATCAATAAGACAGACGGGAGCATTACAATGAAAAAGTTAGTTCTGGCCGCATTACTCGCCACCTTCGCCGCTGGCGCATCCGCTGCGGATAAAATCAATTTCGGCGTCTCCGCCACCTATCCGCCGTTTGAATCGCTGGATGCCAGCAACCAGATCGTCGGTTTCGATATCGATCTGGCGAAAGCGCTGTGCAAACAGATGCAGGCCGACTGCACCTTTACTAACCATGCTTTTGACAGCCTGATCCCGTCGCTGAAGTTCAAAAAATACGACGCGGTGATCTCCGGGATGGACATCACGCCTGAGCGCAGCAAGCAGGTCGCGTTCACCGACCCGTACTACGCCAACTCGGCGGTGGTGATTGCGAAGAAAGGCGCGTATACCTCTTTCGATCAGCTGAAAGGCAAACGCATCGGGATGGAAAACGGCACCACCCATCAGAAGTACCTGCAGGACAAACATCCGGAAGTGAAAACCGTGGCCTATGACAGCTACCAGAACGCGATTATCGACCTGAAAAATGGCCGTATCGACGGCGTCTTCGGCGATACGGCCGTGGTGAACGAATGGCTGAAAACCAACCCACAGCTGGGCACCGCAACGGAAAAAGTGACCGATCCGCAGTACTTCGGCACGGGCCTCGGCATCGCGGTACGTCCGGATAATAAAGCCCTGCTGGAAAAACTGAACGGCGCGCTGAAAGCGATTAAAGCGGACGGAACGTACCAGAAAATCAGCGAGCAGTGGTTCCCGCAGTAATGTCTTTTGCCGGGTGGCGGCTTCGCCTTACCCGGCCTACGGGGGAAGTTGTAGGCCGGGTAAGCGCAGCGCCACCCGGCACTCTCTCACAGCGGCACAAAGAACCTGAACCGCGCCCCTCTCGCCGACTCCATCAGCCTGATCCCGCCGCCGTGCAGCTCCAGCATCCGTTTCACGATTAACAGCCCCAACCCGCCGCGATTCTCTCTCGACGCCTGGGTGTTGAGCGCCGACGGCCGCTGGAACAGATCGTCGCGCAGCGAGGCATCCACGCCCGTTCCGCTGTCGGACACTTCGACCTGCAGCTGTTCATTTTCCTGCCACACCGCCAGGCGAATTTCTCCGCCGCCAGGCGTATGGCGCATCGCGTTATCCAGCAGGTTGGTCACCACGCGTTCAATCATCGACACATCGGCGTTTACCATCGGCAGCGGCCCCGGCACGTCAATATGCAGATTGACCTCGCGCGTCCGGGCCGTGAGCTCAAACTTCTGCGCCACGTCGGAAATCAGCTCCGCCATTGCGAACCGCTCGCGCTGGGGTTTAATACCGCCGTGTTCAAGGCGCGCCAGCTCAAAAAGCTGCTGCGAAAGATGCCGGACTTTTTGCCCCTGACGCAGGGCGGTGGCGAGATACTGCTGATGCTCCTGCGGCGTCAGGGTGGCGGATTTGAGCGACAGGGTTTCGAGATAGCCCAGCAGCGAGGTGAGCGGCGTGCGGAGATCGTGCGAAATATTGGCGATAAACTCACGACGCTGACGATCGCTGTCGGCCAGCCGATCCCACTGTTGGGTGATTTTGCGCGCCAGCTCGATAAAGCTGTTGCGCAGGATCGCCACCTCATCTTTTGCCGCCGCGTCCGGCGTCTGTCCCGCCAGCAGCCTGATGGCGCTTATGCTGTCCTGCTCCAGCCCGGCGACCTCCACCGTCAGCTGTTTGACAGGGCGCGTGACCCAGTACCAGACCAGCAACCCTGCCAGCAGCCCAAACAGCGCGACCCACAGCATCGACCACAGGACGGTACTCCACAGCGCCTTGTGCCAGGCCATTTCAGCCAGGGCGTTTGACTCCTCGCCCTGCAAAATAATGTACAGATAGCCTTTTAACTCGCCGTCCTGCCGCAGCGGCGTAGCGCTAAAGACTTTTTGATTTTGACTGCGCGGATCGTCGCCCAGTACCGGCATGGCCGTGCCGCTCAGGAAACTCTGCACCGGCGCCAGGTCGATTTTTTGCCGCTGAATATGGCCCGGCGGGGCAGCGTCGGCGAGGATATCGCCGTCCGGGGAGACAACGTAGAGCTCAACGCTCGGATTAAAGGTCATCAGCCGGCCAAACAGCGGTTTCAGCGCGCTGCGGTCGACCCTGCCCTGCGCGTCCAGAATCGGTTCGCGCTGAACGATCTGCTGCGCCAGCCCGCCCGACAAACGCTGCACCATCGCATTACCGTACTGCATGCTGCTGTAGAGCTGTACCGCGCAGGCGACGGCAGCGCAGAGCATCATCAGCAGGATGAAGAGCAGCGTCAGGCGCTGGCTCAGGCTAAAGCGACGCATCATGCTGCGGCTCCGCAAATTTGTAGCCCTTGCCCCAGACGGTGCGAATGATCTCCGGCTCGGCGGCGTCCTTCTCTATCTTGATGCGCAGGCGGTTGATATGGGTGTTGACGGTGTGCTCGTAACCTTCGTGCTGGTAGCCCCAGACCTGCTCCAGCAGCGCCAGACGGGAGAACACCTCGCCGGGATGACGGGCAAAGAAGTAGAGCAGCTCGAACTCGCGCGGGGTGAGATCCACCACCTGGCCGTGAAGCAGCACGCTGCGCGCCAGCGGATCGATGGTCAGCCCGTGCGCCTGAATGTGTCCGTCGGCTTGCGCCTGCCCCATCGCCTGCTGGCGACGAAACAGCGCTTTGATGCGTGCAATCAGCTCCTGCACGGAGAACGGTTTTGCCAGATAGTCATCGGCGCCGGTTTCCAGCCCGGTAATGCGGTCGGTTTCGCTGCTGCGGGCGCTGATGATGATCACCGGCAGGTAGCGCGTCATCTGACGGATGCGGCGGCAAATCTCCAGACCGTCAACGTTGGGCAGCATCAGGTCGAGGATCACCGCATCCCACGTCTGGGCGTCAAGACGCTGTAAGGCGTTGCCCCCGTCGGGCTCGTGGGTGATGGCGTAGCCTTCGTCTTCTAAATTGAGTCGCAGAAGCGCCGCGATATCGTGGTCGTCTTCTACCAGCAGGATCTGCTTCATGGGTAAGCCTATATTCATGTCTTATGACGTAAGCTTACCTGATTTCGCCGGGATGAAGAGTTCACATTTTGTTGAACATTATGCGGGGGTCATGCCGGGTGGCGGCTACGCCTTGCCCGGCCTACGGGTTAACAGCGTCAACACTTCATAATGCGCGGTGTGCGGGAACATATCGAAAAGCTGAACGCGTTCAACGCGATAGCCCGGCAGTTGAGCGATGTCTTTCGCCATGGTCTGCGCGTTGCAGCTGGAATAGATGATGTATTCCGGCGCCATCTGGCTCAGGTAGTCGCACAGCGCATTCCCGATGCCGCGGCGCGGCGGGTTAACCAGCACCAGTTCCGGCACGTTGCCCTGGCCGGTGGCGAACTGCGTGGAGTCGAGCGCCTGGAAGCGCAGATTCGTTAACCCCAGCTCAGAGGCAGACTGCTTCGCGCAGGCAATCGCTTCGGCAGAGATCTCAATCCCGGTGAGGCTCATCTCCGGCGTGGCGCAGTGCAGGCCAAACCCGCCCACGCCGCAGAACAGATCCCACATATGGTGAACGTTCAACGCACGCACCCAGTCGCGGGCGGTGGCGTACAGGCGGCTTGCCACGGTCGGGTTGGTCTGGAAGAAGCTTTGCGGGCGGATCCACAGCGGCACGCCGTTGAAGCGCTCCGCGAGCGCGTGCTGGTCGGTGAAGAAAATCTCTTTCTCCCCTTCCATAATCGCCATATGCACCGGCTGAATGTTCGCCGTAATGACCTTCAGCTGCGGAAGCTGCGCCTGCAGCCAAGGCAGGGCCGCGCGCAGCTGCTCAAGCTTAGTTTCAGAGCGCAGCACGAAGCGCAGCATCATGCCGCCGTCGATCTGGCTTTCGGTCAGCAGAAGGTACTTCAGCTCGCCGCGCTTGCGGGCCACGTTATAGGGCGTTAACCCTGCCCGGGCAATAAACGGCTTGAGTGCGGCAAAGACCGGTGCAAAGGAGTCAGGATACAGCGGGCAGTCGGTTAAGTCTTCCGGCGTGCCGTCGCGGTGCAGCATCCCCAGCAGCGGTTTTTCTACGCTGCCGCTGACCACCATTTTGGCTTTATTGCGAAAACCCTGTTCCGGGCCGCTGACGGGTGCGCACCACTCGCCCACCGCGTGTGCTGCCAGCAGCTGTTGCAGGTCGGCCATTTTGGCGGTGAGTTGTTGAGAGACCGGCTGTTCTATCCACTGACAGGAGCGGCAGCGTCCGGCGTCATAGAGTGCGCACTGCATATCAAAACCTTAAGAATCACGAGGGCTGCGATTATACACATTATTGCAGGCGGAAGAACCGCCGACTGGAGGCCGGAACGAAGAGGAGACAGAGCACCAGCATATCCGGCAGCTTTTGCATAAACAGCGCGCGCAGGATCTCACGTTTGGATTCACCGGCAATGCTGAACAGCTCCGGGTAGCCGTAGCCCAGCGAGGCGGCCCACAGATAGCTCGCCGCGGTAATCTGCGTCAGCAGATAGACCCAGCGCGCCCAGTTGCGCCCTTTGACCAGCGAAAACGCGCAGTAAATCTCGATAAACACCAGCATCAGGCTGCTCAAAAAGACCAGCGTCAGATTCCACGTCTGCACGCTGCGGTGAATGAATTCACCGATGCCGCGCACGCCCAGGGTGTTTAAAATCATCAGCACGTCCAGGCAGCGGATCATAATAATGGCGAGCGCCGCCACCTGAACCAGTGCAGGTACGTTAGGACGCGCGTGCGTAATACGTGATTTTTTTAATAATCCCAATGTTTTACTTCCCTGAAAAACAGTGCCGCGTCATGCGCGGCACATCACTGGAAATTTTAAATCCTTCAGCCGCGTCTTGCACGCTGGATATCGCGCACGCGCTGTTTTTCCGCGCGCGCCATCAAATACCAGGCGATAAATCCGACAATTCCGACCACGCCGAGGATGATAGAGGCCAGGGCGTTGATCTCCGGGTTGACCCCCATGCGCACGCTGGAGAAGACCAGCATCGGCAGCGTCGTCGCCCCCGGGCCGGAAACAAAGCTGGCGATCACCAGATCGTCGAGCGACAGGGTAAACGCCAGCAGCCAGCCAGAGATCACCGCCGGCATAATCATCGGCAGCGTGATGATGAAAAAGACCTTCAGCGGCGTCGCGCCGAGATCCATCGCCGCCTCTTCAATGGAGCGATCCAGCTCGCGCAGGCGCGAGGCGATCACCACCGCGACATAGGCGGTACAGAAGGTGACGTGCGCCAGCCAGATGGTGAGCATCCCGCGATCCGCCGGCCAGCCGATGGCATGCGCCAGGGCCACGAACAGCAGCAGCAGCGCGAGACCGGTGATCACGTCCGGCATAACCAGCGGGGCGGTGATCATAAAGGCGAAGCCGTTCGAACCGCGAAAACGCCCAAAGCGCACCATCACCAGCGCGGCGATCGTGCCCAGCACGGACGCCATGGTCGCCGCCAGCGCCGCAATGGTCAGGCTCAGCCCCACCGCGCTCATCATCGCATCATCGTGGAACAGCTCGCTGTACCAGCGCGTCGACCAGCCGGCCCAGACCGTCACCAGTTTGGAGCTGTTAAACGAGTAGATCACCAGCATCAGCATCGGCGCATACAGGAAGGTAAAGCCGATGACCAGGATCGCAATTCGCCACGGGGAGCGCACTACCGGTAAGTTGTTCATCCGCGATCTCCCATCTGTTTCTGCTGATGCTTGTGGAACCACATGATCGGCACGATCAGCAGCAGCAGCATGACAATCGCCACCGCCGACGCCACCGGCCAGTCGCGGTTATTGAAGAACTCCTGCCACAGCACGCGGCCAATCATGATGCTGTCTGGCCCGCCGAGCAGTTCCGGGATCACAAACTCCCCCACCGCCGGGATAAAGACCAGCATCGACCCGGCGATAATGCCGCCTTTGGTCAGCGGGACAATGACGCTGAAGAACGTTTTTAACGGACGGGCACCGAGATCGAGCGACGCTTCTACCAGCGAGTAGTCAATACGCGTTAGCGCCGTGTAGATCGGCAGCACCATAAACGGCAGATAGGCGTACACAATGCCGATATAGACCGCGAGGTTGGTGTGCAGGATCGTCAGCGGCTGATCGATAACCCCGAGCCACATCAGAAAGTTATTCAGCACGCCGTTGTTTTTCAGGATCCCCATCCACGCGTAAACGCGGATCAGGAACGAGGTCCACGACGGCAGGATCACCAGCAGCAGCAGGATGTTTCGCGTCGACGGCTTGCTGTGCGCCACCGCCCACGCCAGCGGATAGCCCATCACCAGACAGCAGAGCGTTGAGATCGCCGCCACCTGCAGCGATTGCAGATAGGCTTCGAAATAGAGCGGATCGTCGGTGAGCTGCAGGAAGTTACCCAGGTTTAAGGTCAGCGTCAGCTGCCCGTCGGCCCAGTCCAACAGGTTGGTGTAAGGCGGGATCGCCCGCGCCATTTCCGCCAGGCTTATCTTGAAAACAATCAGGAACGGCAGCAGGAACAGCAGGATCAGCCACACGTATGGCATGGCGATCACCAGCTTGCGGCCGTGCTTCATCTGCATGCGCGTCAGCCAGTGGGCAAAGCCGCCCGGCTTTTCGACGCGGGCTGGAGGTTCAAGTGTACTCATTGGCCGCTCCTTATACCGTCAGCACAACGCAACTGTCTGCATCCCAACACAGGCGCACTTCGTCGCCCCAGGTCGGCTGCCCCTTGCGGTAGCGATGTTCGTTCTGTAACTGCGCGCTGAGCATCTGCCCGCTTTTCAGGCGCACGTGATAGATGGAGAGATCGCCCAGATAGGCAATGTGCACCACTTCGCCCACGGCAAAGTTATAGCCATCAGCAGGCGGATCCTCACAGAGCATGATCTTCTCCGGACGCAGCGCGACGTAAACCGGCACGTTATCCACCACCGAGTTATCCGGATCGACCTTAAGCGGATGCTGCAGCCCCGGCGATTCGATGACCAGACCGTCTTCCTGACGATCTTTCAGCAGCCCTTCGAAGACGTTAACCGAGCCGATGAACTCCGCGCTGTAGCGGGTGGTTGGATGCTCATAAATCTCTTCCGGCTCGCCAATCTGAACGAACTTCCCGCGGTTCATGATGGCGATACGTCCGGCCATGGTCATGGCCTCTTCCTGGTCGTGGGTGACCATCACGCAGGTCACTCCCACGCGCTCGAGGATATCGACCACTTCAAGCTGCATACGGTCGCGCAGCTTTTTATCCAGCGCGCCCATCGGTTCATCAAGCAGCAGCAGTTTCGGGCGTTTTGCCAGGCTGCGGGCCAGGGCCACGCGCTGGCGCTGGCCGCCGGAGAGCTGGTGCGGCTTACGCTTGGCGAACTCCTGCATGTGCACCAGGCTCAGCATCTCGGCCACGCGCGCGGTAATTTCAGCCTTCGGCAGCTTATCCTGCTTCAGGCCAAAGGCGATGTTCTGCTCCACCGTCATATGCGGGAACAGCGCGTAGGACTGGAACATCATGTTGATCGGGCGCTGATACGGCGGCACGCTGGAGAGGTCCACGCCGTCGAGCACGATCTGCCCGGCGGTGGGCTGTTCAAAACCGGCCAGCATACGCAGCAGGGTCGATTTACCACAGCCAGAGGCCCCCAGAAGGGCAAAAATTTCGCCTTTATAGATCGTCAGGCTGACGTCGTCCACGGCATGCTGGCCATCGAAAGATTTGGTGAGGTTACGAATTTCAAGCAGCGGGGTCAGCGCTTTACGGACTTTCGCCTGCGGGCGGGGGATCGCGTCATTCACGGGGTGTTCTCCGGTAGAGATCAAATCATGGTGCAGGCGCACCAGAACGGTGCGCCTGTTGCCGGGGGCGCTTCGCTTGCCCGGCCTGTGACAAAGGGTTATTTACCGCTTTTCACCTTGGTCCACGCGCGGGTACGCACGCGGTCAATTTTTGGATCCTGGACTTTCAGGGTGAAGAGCTTGGCGAACACATCCGCTGGCGGATAGATAGCCGGGTTATTACGGATCTCTTCGCTCACCAGCGGCACGGAGGCCTTGTTACCGTTCGCGTAGTAAACGTGGTCGCTGATGTGGGCGATAACCTCAGGACGCATCAGGTAGTTGAGGAACTGATACGCTTCGTCTTTGTTTTTGGCGTCAGCCGGCATCGCGAAGACGTCGAAGAAGGCCAGCGCCCCCTCTTTCGGAATGAAGTAGGAGACGTTCACGCCGTTTTTCGCCTCTTTCGCGCGGTTTGCCGCCTGCCATACGTCCCCTGCCCAGCCGATCGCAACGCAGATGTCGCCGTTCGCCAGGTCGTTAATGTACTGGGACGAGTGGAAGTAACGAATGTTTGGACGCAGCTTCAGCAGCAGATCGGTCGCCGGGCCGGTGTAATCATCGGCCTTATTGCTGTTCGGATCTTTGCCCAGGTAGTTCAGCACTGTCGCGAAAATCTCTTCCGGGGCATCGAGGAAGGAGACGCCGCAGCTTTTCAGCTTCTCGAGGTTTTCCGGCTTCAGCACCACGTCCCAGCTGTCCAGCTTCACGTCCGGGCCCAGCGCGGCTTTGACTTTATCCACGTTGTAGCCGATACCGGTGGTCGCCCACAGGTAAGGCATCGCGTATTTGTTGTCCGGGTCGTGCTTAGCCACCAGCTTCAGCACTTCCGGATCGAGATTTTTCCAGTTCGGTAATTTGCTCTTATCCAGCGGCTGGAAAACGCCTGCCGTCAGCTGGCGCTCCAGGAAGCTTGCGGAAGGCACCACGAGGTCGAACCCGGTGCTGCCCGCCATCAGCTTTCCTTCCAGCACTTCGTTGGAATCGAACACGTCGTAGACGACTTTAATGCCGGTCTCTTTTTCAAAATTTGCCACCGTGTCCGGCGCAATATAGTCAGACCAGTTATAAACGTGCAGCGTTTTTTGTTCCGCAGCGAGCGTGCCGGCAGAGACGGCCATCAGAGCACCCGCAACCAGACCCGATAACCATTTTTTATTCAAGGCGATCATAGTGTTATTCCTTCTGAAAGCTCGTTAACAAACGAACTAAAACTGTGCAATCAGGATATATGCAAAAATCATGCATAGTTTGTCGCTCTGCTCAAAATAAAAAGAAACCTCTTTACCCGGCAGCTTCCGCTCGCTTTTTTAAGCATCGCAAGAATAACTGTAGCCCGTGTCCCCGGCTATAGCCCAGACGAAAAAACGCCTTTTATCAATTTTTTATGCAGGTTAAGTCTACGTGATAAGCCGAAACGGCCTTCAGGGAGGTGAATAATTCTTTAAAAAAAGGTTAAAAGCAGCAGAAAAAATGGCCTTCTGCAGCCGCTATGGCAGCGACTGCGCAAAAGTCAGACAGGCTTAGTGAAGAAAATTGGGA
The DNA here is from genome assembly GCF_019584165.1 of Enterobacter sp. EC_64. NCBI lineage: Bacteria > Pseudomonadati > Pseudomonadota > Gammaproteobacteria > Enterobacterales > Enterobacteriaceae > Enterobacter > Enterobacter sp. EC_64. The sequence continues at coordinate 5,553 of NZ_VDAS01000032.1, read as the reverse complement.
GATGCATCATTATTCTCTGCATCATCTTCCGCGCTGTACAGCAGATGGTGTGCATTGGCTTCCATCATAACCATCGAAATTTGCTCTTCGCTCAAGCGCATAAACCAGGCAAACTGCTTGAACGACAGCCCTGCCCCGGAGAATAAAGACTGGCAAACGACCAGTTTTGGCAGATTATCATCCTGTATGTCGAGAAATGCCTTCACCGTCAAAGAACTGGCATTGATTGCCGACAGGTCGGAAGCCAGCGCCAGCAGCGCGGAGGGCTTCACTTCGGCCAGCGCGGAGAAAAGGATCACGTCGTTAATCAGATCGATTTTGGCATCGAAAATGCCGTCGAAATTCTGCATATGAGGCAGATGCAGCGCCTGGCAGGAATCACATTCGAAGAACGTAATTCCGGCATCATCAAGCCATTGACGTAACGTATCCAGTGTAGGTACGACCTGTAAATCCATCGCGATGCAGCCTCTTTAATAAAAACTTCGCATAGGGTACTTAAAAAGCGCGCGGTAATCCATTTAACCACCCGTTTTCAGACAGTAGCCCGGCGTCGCATGACGCTCGATCCATAAGATCATTTTACCCGCAATATCGACCCCTGTGGTTTTTTCCACACCTTCCAGCCCCGGCGAGGCGTTCACCTCCATGACCAGCGGCCCGCGCGTCGCGCGCAGAAGATCTACACCCGCTACGTCCAGCCCCAGGGTTTGCGCCGCTTTCACGGCAATTTCCCGTTCGCGATCGCTGATATCGGCGATTCTGGCAATGCCGCCGCGGTGAAGATTAGAGCGGAAATCGCCCTCTTTGGCCTGCCGCTCGATAGCCGCTACGACCTCGTTACCCACCACGAAGCAGCGAATATCGCGCCCTTTCGCCTCTTCGATATACTCCTGCACCAGAATGTGGGCATTGAGGCCCCGGAAGGCATCAATCACGCTCTCCGCCGCCTGACGGGTCTCCGCCAGCACCACGCCAATGCCCTGCGTGCCTTCCACCAGCTTGATCACCAAAGGCGCGCCGCCCACCATGTCGATCAGATCGCTGGTGTCGTCCGGGGAATGGGCAATCCCGGTGACGGGAAGATCGATCCCCTGACGGGCAAGAAGCTGCAGCGAGCGCAGCTTGTCGCGGGCGCGGGAAATGGCGACGGATTCGTTGAGCGGGTAGCTGCCCAGCATCTCGAACTGGCGCAGCGCGGCGGTGCCGTAATAGGTAATCTGGGAGCCGATGCGGGGGATCACCGCATCAAAGTGCGGCAGCTTGCGGCCTTTGTAGTGAATCGACGAGGCGGCAGGATCGATGTTCATATAGCAGGACATCGGGTCGAGGATTTCAACCTGATGCCCGCGTTTCGCCGCCGCTTCTCGCAGGCGCTTACATGAATAGAGCGTTCCATCCCGGGACAATATGGCAATTTTCACCCTGCACCTCTCTGAAGACATGGAAAAAGCCTGCGTATCATATACGCAGGCAGGCGCAGGATAAATGGACTATCGCGTCGCCCAGCCCTGTTTGTGCAGGTAATCAAGAATAAACGGGCGATTTTCTTTAATGATGGTGCGGCGAATATGGTCAGTCCAGGTGTCGCGGCGGTTATTGCTGCCGCGCGTCATGTAGTAGTTCGCCAGCTCTTCATCGTAGTGATTCAGGACGTCCTGATCGACCGGCTGGTAGTGGTTTTCATGCACCAGCATCGCCGCAGGAATGCGCGGCTTCAGATCCGGGTTATCCGCCGGCCAGCCAAGGCACAGGCCAAACAGCGGCAGCACGTGTTTTGGCAGCTTCAGCAGGTCGGTCACACTTTGAATATTGTTACGCAAGCCGCCAATGTAGACGCCGCCTAACCCCAGCGACTCCGCCGCCGTAAAGGCGTTTTGCGCCATCAGCGCGGTATCCACCACGCCCAGCAGCAGCTGTTCGGCCAGGCCCAGCTCGGCCTCAGGGCAGATCTGCAGGTGGCGGTTAAAGTCGGCGCAGAATACCCAGAACTCGGCTGCCTGAGCCACATGCTTCTGCCCGCCGGTCAGCGTCACCAGCTGTTCACGCATCGCCGGGTCGGTAATGCGGATAATGGAGCTGCACTGCAGGAAGCTGGAACTGGAGGTCGCCCTTGCGCTGTTAATAATCGCTTCGCGCTGCGCATCGGTAATCGGCTCATCGGTGAAGTGGCGAATGGAACGATGGGAAAGGAGCAGGTCTATGGTTGGCGTCATCTTGTCTCTCTTTGTCTTGCTTAAACCGTATGGCAGCCAGTATAGGCAATGATATGCGCGGTGTAATTGGCGAAACATAGCTCATAGATATTATAACGACAGGCGAAACCTTCTTTAATGACGACAGGTTATGGGGCACTATACGTGTCATTCGCCGTCAGGCTTGTTTTTTTGAGGAGAGAGAAATGTTTGCAGTTATTTTTGGTCGTCCAGGGTGCCCTTACTGTGTGCGCGCGAAAGAGCTGGCTGAGAAACTGACCGAAGAGCGCGATGACTTCAACTTCCGCTATGTGGACATCCACGCGGAAGGCATCACCAAAGCCGATCTGGAAAAAACTGTCGGTAAGCCGGTTGAAACCGTACCGCAGATCTTCCTCGATCAGAAACACATTGGCGGCTGCACCGACTTTGAAGCTTACGCCAAAGAGCACCTGGGCCTGTTTGCTGCCCAGTAATGAAATGAAAGGACGCCCTCACCGAGAGGGCGTTTTTATTTGTGGTGCCGTCGGTTATGAAGCAGACTGCGCACAAATAAGTAGCAGAGCGCGCCAAGGGCGCACCAGAAAACAGCGCTCATCAACCACGCCAGCTCCTGCCAGAAACTTCGCGTAGAGATATACAGCAAGCGCATCATCAGCAAACAGAGCGGCGCGGCCAGCATGGCGCCCAGCAGTGGCTTCACCACCTCCCCTTTACGGGAGAGAAAACTGGCAGCTGCCCCCGGCAGGGTAAAAAAGAGCAACCCGAGCTCCGGATGACCCGACGCCCTGAATGCCCCTTTCACGTTAAAAGCAAGCGACATGCATACGACCGTGAACAGCAAAAAGCAGCTGATCACCCCCGCCCAGTTTCGTTTCATATTCAACCTATCCTCCTGACTTATCTCTATCAAATACACTTTCGTCGGGTAGACGCCCAGTCAGATAAAGCAATGCGGCAATCCTTGCCAAAGTACGCACAGGGTGATGCGATAATCAGTAGCTGTCAGTAGCTAATGCGATTAAACTACACGCCAGCTAATGTTTTAGGGAATAAAGCAGGAAACAGGGAGCGTTAACGCTTTTCCCTGACCCAAAAAACAGTAGCCCAAAAAGTCCTTTCATTCAACAACTTACTGGTAAACAAGAAGTTAGCCTCCGTGAATATAAACGTCGCAGACTTGTTAAATGGGAATTACATCCTGTTATTATTTGTGGTTCTGGCGCTGGGTCTTTGCCTGGGTAAATTGCGCCTGGGTTCGGTTCAACTCGGTAATTCCATTGGCGTTTTAGTCGTCTCCTTATTATTAGGCCAGCAGCACTTCAGCATTAACACGGACGCGCTCAACTTAGGTTTTATGCTGTTTATTTTTTGTGTTGGCGTGGAAGCGGGGCCGAACTTTTTTTCTATTTTCTTCCGCGACGGCAAAAATTATCTGATGCTGGCGCTGGTGATGGTCGGCAGCGCGCTGCTGATCGCGTTAGGGCTGGGTAAACTGTTTGGCTGGGATATCGGGCTAACGGCCGGTATGCTGGCAGGCTCGATGACCTCCACTCCGGTGCTGGTGGGTGCCGGTGATACCCTGCGCCACTCCGGTATGGCCGGGGAACAGCTCTCCACCGCCCTCGACCACCTGAGCCTGGGCTATGCCCTGACCTATCTGATTGGTCTGGTGAGCCTGATCGTTGGCGCACGCTACCTGCCAAAACTGCAGCATCAGGATCTGCAGACCAGCGCCCAGCAAATCGCCCGCGAGCGCGGTCTGGATACCGACTCCAAACGAAAAGTTTATCTCCCGGTGATCCGCGCCTACCGCGTCGGGCCGGAGCTGGTGGCATGGGCAGACGGTAAAAACCTGCGCGAGCTGGGGATTTACCGCCAGACGGGCTGCTACATCGAACGTATCCGCCGCAACGGTATTCTGGCGAACCCGGACGGCGACGCGGTGCTGCAGATGGGCGACGACATCGCGCTGGTCGGTTACCCGGACGCCCACGCCCGTCTCGACCCGAGCTTCCGTAACGGCAAAGAGGTGTTCGACCGTGACCTGCTCGACATGCGCATCGTCACCGAAGAGATCGTGGTGAAAAACCATAACGCCGTTGGCCGCCGCCTGGCGCAGCTGAAGCTGACCGACCACGGCTGCTTCCTCAACCGCGTGATCCGCAGCCAGATTGAGATGCCCATCGACGATAACGTGGTGCTCAACAAAGGCGACGTGCTGCAGGTCAGCGGCGACGCCCGCCGCGTGAAAACCGTGGCCGACCGCATCGGCTTTATCTCCATTCACAGCCAGGTCACCGACCTGCTGGCCTTCTGCGCCTTCTTTATCGTTGGCCTGATGATCGGGATGATCACCTTCCAGTTCAGCAACTTTAGCTTCGGCATCGGTAACGCCGCCGGGCTGCTGTTCGCCGGGATCATGCTGGGCTTCCTGCGAGCGAACCACCCGACCTTCGGCTACATTCCGCAGGGCGCGCTGAACATGGTGAAAGAGTTCGGTCTGATGGTCTTTATGGCGGGCGTGGGCTTAAGCGCGGGCAGCGGCATTGGCCACAGCCTGGGTGCCGTTGGCTGGCAGATGTTGGTTTCCGGACTTATCGTCAGCCTGGTGCCGGTGGTTATCTGCTTCCTGTTCGGCGCCTACGTGCTGCGCATGAACCGCGCCCTGCTCTTCGGGGCGATGATGGGAGCGCGTACCTGTGCCCCAGCGATGGAAATCATCAGCGATACCGCGCGCAGCAACATCCCGGCGCTGGGCTATGCGGGCACGTATGCTATCGCTAACGTACTGCTCACGCTGGCGGGTACGCTGATCATCATCATCTGGCCGGGGCTCGGATAACTCCTAAGAATGCGCGTGGCGGAAAATATTTTTGTTACGCGCAGAACTTTTTTATCAGGGGGCAGTCATAACTAGTGCCACTGCTTTTCTTTGATGTCCCCAATTTGTGGAGCCCATCAACCCCGCCGTTTTGGTTCAAGGTTGATGGGTTTTTTGTTGTCTGAAGTTCGTGCCTTGTGGCGAACAGCCATAAGGCAAAGCCTTCCTACGCCGTTTCAATCGCATATAGCAGTTCAACCAGATCAACCGCACTTACATCATCCCAGCGAAGGTAGCTCGACAGAGAGCTTGTTTCCGAATCTTGCCCTAAAACGCGCTGGCATATTGCCTGGTGGTCAACGGATGCAGATACCCAGACAGCACCACTCTGCTGACAAAAGTAGGTCGAACCTTTCAACTGATCTTGACCCGCCATTTCCGGACAGCTTTTGTATCTTAAGTTAACGATGCCCGCTGCCGCCGGTATTCTCTCGGAGAGTGATATCCCAGCGCACTATGCGGGTGATTTTCATT
>NZ_VDAS01000031.1:0-40513 GCF_019584165.1 Enterobacter sp. EC_64 | reverse complement strand
ACAAACGCACGAACAGCAGATGGAATTGCTAGAGTAGAAACAGGAAGGAAACAATAGCCCCCCTTACAGGGGGCATTCTAGAAAGCCACCTTCTAAGAAGGTGGTCTTTTACTAGTGATGATGGCCGTGACCATGACCTTTGCCGCGACCCCAGCCGCCGCGACGGTCGTCACGATCGTTCCAGCCTTCACGGTAACCGCGCTCATAGGCGCTGTCTTTATACCAGCCGCGGTGTCTGCCGTTATCATGTTTCCACCAGCGATCGCCGCGCCACTCATAGTGACGATGCCAGTAATCACGGTCGCGCCAGTAGCCGCCGTCCCAGTATCTGCCGTAGTCGTCACGATCGCCAATTTGTAATTTTACTGATGGCAACAGGGTGATTTCGCCCGCAGTGGCGATCAGCGGCGCCGAAGCCAGTAATACCGCTGCAAGAATCAGTGACCTGAACATACTCTTTCTCCTTCACGATCGGGGCCTTTGTTGGGCCTGTTAACGCAATTTTACGAGTTGGTAAACCTTCGTATCATCGCCTCAACTCCGAATTCCTGGGTGAGAGCACTTTTTGCTAAAAGCGGTGTTATTTTGAGCTGCTGAGGATCGCGTCTATGTGGGCCAATTCTTCCTCTGAGAAATGGCGGTTTGCCAGCATCCCCACGGCGTCATCAATTTGAGCCGCTTTACTTGCCCCAATCAGCACCGACGTCACTGCCTCATGGCGTAATACCCAGGCCAGCGCCATCTGGGACAGCTTCTGGCCGCGACTTTCTGCCAGGGCATTCAGCTTCCTGACTTTTTCCAGCTTCTCTTCGGTGAGCTGATCGGGTTTAAGGAACTGACTGCCGCTTGCCGCGCGTGAGTCTGCAGGAATGCCGTTCAGATAGCGATTGGTCAGTTGTCCGCCAGCCAGCGGCGAGAAGGGAATACAGCCGACCCCTTTTTCCTGCAACACGTCCAGCAGTCCCGCTTCCGGCGCACGTTCAAAGAGGGAGTATTTCGGCTGGTGGATCAGGCAGGGTGTCCCGAGGTCATTAAGGATATCAATCGCCTGGCGAGCCAGAACCGCCGGGTAGTTGGATAATCCGACATACAGAGCCTTCCCCTGACGCACCACATGGTCAAGCGCTTTCATGGTTTCCTGCAGCGGCGTTTCCGGATCTGGCCGGTGATGATAGAAGATATCCACATACTCCAGCCCCGTGCGCTTCAGGCTTTGATCGAGGCTTGCCAGCAGATATTTGCGTGATCCCCAGTCGCCGTACGGACCCTCCCACATGGTATAACCCGCTTTGGTGGAGACGATCAGCTCGTCGCGCCAGGGCAGGAAATCCTCCTGCAAAATACGGCCGAAATTACGTTCCGCGGATCCGGGAGGCGGGCCATAGTTGTTGGCAAGGTCGAAATGCGTAATGCCCAGATCGAACGCACGCTGTAAAAGTTGACGGCTGTTTTCGATAAGGGTGGCGTCACCAAAGTTATGCCACAGCCCAAGCGAGATGGCAGGCAACCTGAGTCCGCTTCGCCCGCAGCGGCGATACTCCATTGTCCCGTAACGATTTTTGTCCGGCTGATAACCCATTTTCGTAACCTCTGGCGCTGAAGTGAAAAATCAGTGTATGCGTTTACATTTACGTGAAAAAAAGCAGCATAGCGCAGCCTTTTTTGTAAAGCATTCTTTCCATGTCCTTCTTATCGCCAATTCTGGACACCCATCACGCTTATTTAATACTCAAGGTGAGGTCAAAACATTAGAAGGATACCTGTTTATGCGTACCCCATACTGCGTCGCCGATTACCTGCTGGACCGTCTTACAGATTGTGGAGCCGATCATCTGTTTGGCGTGCCGGGCGACTATAACCTGCAGTTTCTCGACCATGTAATAGACAGCCCGGATATCTGTTGGGTGGGCTGTGCCAACGAATTAAACGCCTCTTACGCCGCTGACGGATATGCACGATGTAAGGGCTTCGCCGCGCTGCTGACGACATTTGGCGTAGGAGAGTTAAGCGCCATGAACGGCATTGCGGGCAGCTACGCCGAGCACGTTCCGGTCTTGCATATTGTGGGTGCGCCGGGGATGGCATCACAGCAAAGAGGGGAGCTGCTGCACCATACGCTGGGCGACGGTGAGTTTCGTCACTTTTATCATATGAGCGAGCCGATCACCGCTGCGCAGGCGATCCTGACCGAACAAAACGCCTGTTATGAAATCGACCGGGTGTTAACGACCATGCTCCGGGAGCGTCGCCCCGGCTATCTGATGCTGCCTGCCGACGTGGCAAAAAAAGCCGCCACCCCTCCTGTAAACGCTCTCACGCTCCGGCATACGCATGCCGATAGCGCCTGCCTGAAAGCGTTCCGGGATGCTGCAGAAAACAGGCTTGCCAGGAGCAAGCGTACTGCGCTGCTGGCCGATTTCCTTGTCCTGCGCCATGGCCTGAAGCATGCGCTACAGAAATGGGTCAAAGACGTGCCGATGGCACACGCCACCATGCTGATGGGCAAAGGGATATTCGACGAGCGTCACGCTGGTTTTTACGGCACCTACAGCGGTTCGGCGAGCGCTGGTGCGGTAAAAGAGGCTATTGAAGGGGCGGATACCGTACTGTGCATCGGCACGCGATTTACCGATACCCTGACCGCCGGCTTCACGCATCAGCTCACCCCGGCACAAACGATAGAAGTTCAGCCTCATGCCTCACGCGTAGGTGATCTTTGGTTTACCGGCATCCCTATGCTTCAGGCAATCGAAACGCTGGTGGAACTGTGCAAACAGCACGTGCACGAGACACCCGCGCAGTCTTCTCAAAGCGCGATGGCCTACCCGCAGCCGGATGGCTCGCTGACGCAGGCGAATTTCTGGCAAACGTTGCAGACGTTTATTCGTCCGGGAGACATCATTCTTGCGGATCAGGGCACCTCGGCCTTCGGCGCGATCGACCTTCGTCTGCCGGCTGACGTGAATTTTATCGTCCAGCCGTTGTGGGGATCGATTGGCTATACGCTAGCGGCAGCATTTGGCGCGCAAACGGCCTGCCCGAACCGGCGCGTGATTGTCCTGACGGGGGATGGCGCGGCGCAACTTACTATCCAGGAGCTTGGCTCGATGCTGCGGGATAAACAACACCCCATCATTCTGGTCCTGAACAACGAAGGGTACACGGTGGAAAGAGCGATCCACGGGCCTGAGCAGCGTTACAACGACATTGCGCTATGGAACTGGACGCAAATCCCGCGGGCCCTGAGCCTTGATCCTCAGGCCCAGTGCTGGCGGGTCAGTGAAGCGGAGCAGCTGGCGGACGTCCTTGAGAAAGTGGCGCACCACGAGCGGCTCTCGCTGATTGAGGTGATGCTGCCGAAAGCCGATATCCCTCCGCTGCTGGGGGCGATCACCAAAGCGCTGGAAGCGCGCAACAGCGCCTGATTATTTGTCGTTTCGCCAGGCCATCATCATCGGTTTGCCCGCCAGCAGGAGCCAGGCGGGCAACATCACGATGCAAAGTAACGGGATGAGGGTGGTATCCGGTACCACCACGGCGGCCATGAAGAGGCTCAGCCAGGCATCGCGCGTGACCACCAGCACCAGCCCCAGAATCGAGCAGGAAACGGTAATCGCAGCCGGAACGGCATCGACATGCTCGTGCAGCATCAGCCCCAGCGCGACGCCGACAAAGACCGCCGGGAAGATGCGTCCACCACGGAAACCGCAGGCGGCCGCCACCACCAGCGCTGCCAGCTTGATCACGGCAAACAGCAGATAGTCGGAGACGCTAAACACCTGGCTGAAGGCCAGCTGCTGCATCTCGTCCAGTCCTTTAAACAGCGTCACCGGCCCGCCGATCGTACCTAAAATACCCAGAATCAAACCGCCAGCCCCCAGAATCAGCACCGGGTGTTTGAGTCTGTACATCAGCCGGTGCAGGCGTGGAAGACACCATACTGCCACCATGCCCAGCGCAATGGCGATGGCGGCGACGATGGCACCGCTGAAAATATCGGCGATTTGCATCTGGCCGTAGTGGGGGAGAGAGAGTGAAAAATGGGGATGGAAAAACAGGCTGGTCGTCAACGCTCCGGCGGCTGCGGCCATCAGTGGGGCAAAGAGCTTGTCCCAGAGTGGGACATCGTTGTTACTGCTGAGCGTCTGAGAAAAGATCAGTGCCGCCGCAACGGGCGTGCCGAAGAGCGCCCCGATGGTGCCTGCGGAGGCGAGAATGGTCCAGTCCAGCGCGCCAACGCGGGGCAAAATGCGTGAACCAAGAAAAACCGCCAGGCCAATGTTCACGGCCATAATCGGATGCTCAGGTCCCAGACTAACGCCTCCAGCCAGACCGATAATCAGCGCAATGATTAGCCCTGGCAACGCCGAGGGGGCCACCGGGGCACCAATCAACGGTTCCAGTGCCGGATCGGGGCCAGCATGGCCGGGACTAAAACGGATCACCAGGCCCACCGCAATACCGGTTAACGTCAGCATCCCAACGATCCACGCAGGAGAGTCAGCGGTGACGCCCAGCCCTGCAGGAAGCGCGTTCCATAATAGTGTTTGCAGCACCGACGCGACTTTCATCACGACAATAAGGACCAGACTTGAAACCACGCCAATGATGAGCGCCGGAATTGCCAGCAACAGCATGGTTCTGGCTCGCGGGTGAAGCATGATGATTTCCTTGTACAAAACGGTATTACGTTACTTTGCACATTAAGCCTTATGGCAATAGTGCAAAAGGTGCTGAAACGGTAAAGTTATTCTGTGACGAAGATCGATAATCCATGGGCATTCACCTTCCGGTCGTTGTTGTTATCACGCCTTGAATTTACAGTGTCCCAAAGATTTATTCTGACTTTAGCGGAGCAGTAGAAGAATGACAAAGTATGCTTTGGTAGGCGATGTGGGCGGCACGAATGCGCGCCTTGCATTATGCGATGTAAATAGCGGTGAAATTTCCCGGGCGAAAACCTATTCCGGTCTCGATTATCCAAGCCTTGAGGCCGTTGTCCGCGTCTATCTGGAGGAGCATCAGATAAGCGTCGAAGATGGCTGCATCGCCATTGCCTGCCCGATAACCGGCGACTGGGTCGCCATGACCAACCATACCTGGGCATTCTCCATCGCCGAGATGAAAAAAAACCTCGGCTTTGCGCATCTTGAAATCATTAATGACTTTACCGCGGTGTCCATGGCGATCCCGATGCTGAAGCCTGAGCATCTGATCCAGTTTGGCGGCGCTGAACCGGTCGAAGGTAAGCCGATTGCGGTTTACGGGGCCGGTACCGGGCTGGGCGTTTCACATCTGGTGCATGTCGCTCAGCGCTGGGTGAGCCTGCCGGGTGAAGGTGGTCACGTGGACTTTGCGCCAAACAGCGAAGAAGAGGGCATTATCCTCGAAGAATTACGCGCGGAGATCGGCCACGTCTCCGCCGAGCGCGTGCTGTCAGGACCGGGGCTGGTGAACCTGTACCGGGCGATTGTGAAATCGGACGGTCGTCTGCCGGAAAATCTGCAGCCGAAAGACGTCACCGAACGCGCGCTGGCGGACAGCTGCATTGACTGCCGTCGTGCCCTGTCGCTGTTCTGCGTGATCATGGGGCGCTTCGGCGGCAACCTGGCGCTGACGCTGGGTACCTTCGGGGGCGTTTATATCGCGGGCGGCATTGTGCCGCGCTTCCTGGAGTTCTTTAAAGCCTCCGGCTTCCGCGGCGGGTTTGAGGATAAAGGGCGCTTCAGAAGCTACGTGCAGGACATTCCGGTTTATCTGATCGTGCATGATAACCCAGGCCTGCTGGGGTCGGGTGCCCACCTGCGTCAGGTTCTCGGTCAAATCCTCTGACGCATAGCCCTCTCCCGCAGGAGAGGGCTTTTTTGTTACAGGTGCATGAGCTGGCGGAACTCTTTTACCTTGCTGCGGCTCACCGGCACCTGAAAATCCAGATCCTTCAGACGCAAAATGTAGGTGTTGTTAAACCAGGGTTCGATCTCGCGGATCTTGTTTAAATTCACGCAGAACGAGCGGTGGCAGCGGAAAAAGTGCGACGCAGGCAGCTTGCTGCAAAACTCGGTGATGTTCATCGCCATCACGTAAGATTCCCGCCGCGTATAGACAAACGTCATCTTTTCATGGGCTTCGGCATAGTAGATATCATTGACCGGCGTCACGATGATGCGCTCGTCTTTGACCAGATTAATGGTGTCGTTTTCCCGTACCGTTGGGCTGGCGCTTGCAGGGGCGGTCTGCTGCTGCCATGCGGCTTCCAGCTTTTGCAGCATGCTGACAATCCGCGACTCCTGGTAAGGCTTAAGGATATAGTCAAACGCTTCCAGCTCGAAGGCCTCTACGGCATGCTCTTTCCATGCGGTAACGAAAACAATAAACGGCTTATGGGCAAACTGATTGATGTTTTGCGCCAGCAATACGCCATCCAGCGACGGAATATTGATGTCCAGGAAGATGGCATCGACCCGGTTATGCTGCAGAAACTTCAGCACGTCCAGACCGTCATCAAAGGTACCCACAATTTCCATCTGGCTGTGGGTGTTGATAAGCCAGGTTAGCTCCTGTTGAGCCAGAATTTCATCTTCTACGATGATGACTTTCATGGGTTACTCCACCTGGGGCAACAGTGACGTTGCCGAATGAACGGGAGAGCGCTCGTTCGGGACGTAAAAAGCAATTTCGGTGCCCGGTTCAAGACGCTGAATATTCAGCCCGTCGCCGTAAAGCAGCTTGACCCGGTGGTGCACGTTCAGCAGGCCGATTTTATTTCCAGGCATCTCGTTAGACTCCACCCGCTCAATGACTTTTGGATCAATGCCGTGGCCGGTATCGCGCACGGCAATACGTACGCGGTTGCCGCTTTCGGTGACGCTGATGGTGACGACGCCTTTACCTTTACATGGCTGAATGCCGTGAACAATCGCGTTTTCGACCAGCGGCTGGATAAGCAGGCTTGGGATCACGCAGTTGACCTCTTCATCAATATCGTAAATGACCGTGAGCTTGTCACCAAAGCGCGCCTGCTCAATCGCGATGTAGTCTTTAATCTGATACAGCTCTTTTTTGATGTCGATCTGCTCGTCATCTTTCAGCTCGATGTTGTAGCGCAGATAGCGCGACAGGTTAAAAATCAGCTGGCGCGCGGTGTCCGGATTAAGACGAATGGACGAGGAGATCGCGTTCAGCGCGTTAAACAGGAAATGGGGATTGATTTTGCTCTGCAGCGCGCGCAGCTCTGCCTTATTTGCCATCTCACGCAGTTGTTCCGCCCGGGATACTTCCAGCTGGGTGGAGATAATCTGCGACAGGCCGATGGCCATCTCCTGCAGCGTGGAGGTGATCTGATGCGCGTGGCAGTAATAAATTTTCAGCGTGCCCGTCACGACGCCCTTCTCCCACAGCGGAATCACCAGCATGGAGTGGATTTCCGGCGTTCGGTGGGCTTCATCATTGTTTTTAATAATGATTTTACCGTAGTTAATGGCCTGTCGGGTGGTTGGGCTGATGGTGTCATCATTATCGCGATAGTTGTGCTCCCCGACGCCAACGTAGGCCAGCACGTGGTCAATATTGGTGATGGCGACAGCGTCAGCGTGGATGTCATGGCGAATGATTTCGCAGACCTGACGCAACGACTCCGCGTTAACGTGGCGGAAGAGCGGTAGCGTTTTGTTGGCGATATCCAGCGCCAGCTTGGCCTGACGGGCGGCGCTGGCCTCTTTTTCCCCTTCAACGCTTTGCACCAGCAGCACGATAAAGCCGATGCACACGCTGCCCAGGATCATCGGAATACCGATTTTCGAGACGATATCCAGCCCAAGTTCGGTGGTCGGGGCCCAGACGACGACCAGGATCATGGTCAGCGTTTCGCACACCATGCCCGCCACGATCCCGGCGCGCCAGCGCTGTTTTTTCGTGATTTTGCGGCTGATCCAGCCGGAGAGCACCCCGGCGATAATGCTGGTAATAAAGCAGGGCAACGCCGTGACGCCGCCGATATCAATCAGGTAGCGATGGGTTCCGGCAATCACGCCGGTGATGACACCCACCCACGGGCCAAACAAAATTCCGCCGGACATCACGGCGATAATGCGCACGTTAACCAGCGAACCCTCTACCGGCACGCCAGACCAGGTGCTGAACAGGGCGAACAGCGAAAAGATGGCGGTAACGGCCAGCAGCTCTTTTGGCGAGTGTGCGGATTTGTGCAATAGCTCGCGAAACAGGCGAATGCGAATGAGGAAAAACAGGCAAATCAGCATTAATGCCGCACGGTCAAAAACCGCCAGCAGCATAGTGAATATTTCGTGCACGAGTAGACCTGGGAAAACGGGAAAGAACCATGATAAAAAACCTGACGCGTGTTGACCAGCTATCCGTCAGGTTTATCAAATGAGGAAAAACCATAATTTCTAAAGGGGATTGTCTGTCGGTAACGGACACGTCCTGATTTTTTATAGCCTGCGTATCGTCAGGTAACTGTTTTGATATCATCCTGTTAAATAACAGCTATCAGAAAGCCAACCCTGAAACAGGGGCTTCCGCTTTTCGGCACCGCCGGGTTCCGGTTTTCAGGCGATCGCTTTTTTTTCACTTCCCTCTCGACAGCGTGATTTTTTTCAGGTTATTTTCTAAGCACGCCACATCGGTGGCAGCGTCGCTCGGACGGTCCGGGCGCTAACGTTAATCTGAGGAATCTATGGCTGAATTCAGTCCTGAACGCCGTTTTACGCGTATCGATCGTCTCCCCCCTTATGTTTTCAATATCACCGCTGAACTGAAGATGGCTGCGCGTCGGCGCGGCGAAGATATTATTGATTTCAGCATGGGTAACCCTGACGGCCCAACGCCACCGCATATCGTTGAAAAACTCTGCACGGTTGCCCAGCGTCCGGATACGCACGGCTACTCGACCTCCCGCGGTATTCCCAGATTACGTCGCGCGATCTCGCGCTGGTATCAGGATCGCTATCAGGTTGATATCGATCCGGAAAGTGAAGCGATTGTCACCATCGGCTCGAAAGAGGGGCTGGCACACCTAATGCTGGCTACGCTGGATCATGGCGATACGGTGCTGGTACCGAATCCCAGCTACCCAATCCACATCTACGGTGCGGTAATTGCCGGGGCGCAGGTCCGTTCGGTTCCGCTGGTGGAAGGGGTCGATTTCTTTAACGAACTGGAACGTGCGATTCGCGAAAGCTATCCGAAACCGAAGATGATGATCCTCGGTTTCCCGTCGAACCCAACGGCCCAGTGCGTGGAGCTCGAATTCTTCGAGAAAGTGGTCGCGCTGGCGAAGCGTTATGACGTGCTGGTGGTTCACGATTTAGCCTATGCCGACATCGTGTATGATGGCTGGAAAGCGCCATCTATTATGCAGGTCCCGGGCGCGCGTGACGTGGCGGTAGAGTTCTTCACCCTGTCGAAAAGCTACAACATGGCGGGCTGGCGTATTGGCTTTATGGTGGGTAACAAAACGCTGGTGAGCGCACTGGCGCGTATTAAGAGTTACCACGACTACGGCACCTTCACGCCGCTGCAGGTTGCGGCTATCGCTGCTCTTGAGGGCGACCAGCAGTGCGTCCACGAGATTGCCGCTCAGTATAAGCGCCGTCGCGACGTGCTGGTAAAAGGCTTGCATGAAGCGGGCTGGATGGTGGAAATGCCGAAGGCATCCATGTACGTCTGGGCGAAAATTCCGGAACCATACGCGGCGATGGGATCGCTGGAGTTTGCCAAAAAGCTGCTGCAGGATGCGAAGGTGTGCGTATCACCGGGCATTGGCTTTGGTGATTATGGCGACACCCATGTGCGATTTGCCCTGATTGAAAACAGCGACCGCATTCGTCAGGCGGTGAGGGGCATCAAGAGTATGTTCCGGGCCGACGGGCTTCTCTCCTCGAAGAGCGTGGCTGAAAATCCCGCGTCATCATGACATAAAAAAACAGGAGCCAATGGCTCCTGTTTTTTTGACTGCATGTTCTTCACTAGATCATCAGGGCAAAGGTTCCGGCCCAGACTAAAACAATCACCGAAATGCCCATAAAGAAATATTTCACGTTTCATCGCTCCGCGTATCTTGTGGTACGCATTTAAAAACAGAGTCCACCTGATTATAGAGAACTGAAATCCGGTCAAAGCGGAAATGAGAATTTTCCCGTTTCGCCGCTGACTCCAGCTCAGAATTCTGTGCTTTCCTGTTGCCAGACGGCGCTAATGTACGCCTAAAAATGAGGGGTGACAAGAGGGATTTTTTTAAATAATTTCCGTCACTTACGAGTGTCGTGGAACGGCGACAGTTTGATTTCGCATCGCAATAAATTCACTTTGGGCGACGCAATGAAAAACGGTTTCTTAACGGATGACAGGTGATTGAAAAGGTTAGTTTCTTAGCGAAACTAACCTTTCTGAAGAGCTTAAAGATAGAGCGAGGCTTCGCCAATAGGGCGGGTTTTGAAACGACGATGCATCCACAGATACTGCTCTGGCGCACGCATGATTTCAGTTTCGATGACTTTATTGATAAACGCCGCGGCTTCGCACTCGTTTTCAGGATAGTTTGCCATCTCAGGAGAGATGTGCAGACGATAGCCTGATTTATCTGCTTTTCTCACCATCGTCACGGTCAGCATGGAAGCGCCCGACAAACGAGAAATGACAAAGGTGCCGTTGGTCGTCGCAACATCTTTAACCGCAAAGAAAGGCGCAAAGCTGCTGCCTTTACGTCCATAATCCTGATCGGGGGCAAACCAGACGGCTTCACCTTTCTTCAGAGCCCCGACCATACCGCGCAGGTTATTACGGCTGATCATCGCCTTATTCGAACGCATGCGGCCACGCGTTTGTACCCACTCCATCAGCGGACTGTTGTGCGGTCGATAGGTCGCCATCATTGGCTGGCACAGGCCCATCACGCGGCCACCCAGTTCCAGCGACATAAAGTGAACGCCGACGACCATCACGCCGCGTTTTTGCATCTGTGCGCGTTTAAGGTTATCCAGCCCTTCCACGTCAAACCACTTGCGGACGCGCTCATCCGGCCAGAACCAGGCCATGCCGGTTTCAAGCAGCGCCATGCCGATAGACTTGAAGTTTTCAGCGATGAGTTTCTCGCGCTCTTCGGCATTGTAATGCGGAAAGCAAAGCTCAATATTTTTACGCGCGATGGATTCGCGGCGTTTCAGGAAGAAGCGGGATGCACTGCCCAGTTTCGACCCCAGCAAACGCAGGACAGGGTACGGAAGTTGAACCAGCAGCCAGAGAACGCCAAGACCAAACCATGTAAACCAGTAACGCGGATGTAAAAACGCGCGTTGAAATTTGGATTGAGACAAAATAGTGAAACCTATGTGAAGCCTGTAAAGGTAGCGCAGAGTTTGCGATACGACGTGCCGATAAGACCGTTCTTCAAGGTGATGGTTGCAGGCTTTACCGAACTTTACGGCGTTGCCTGGCCACTGCTGATTTGGGCGGGCGGCGTAATGTAGCACCGTTATACGATATGTGCTATTACTCGTTTTTGATTAAAAAAGCGGCAGTTAAGGAGGTGCTTGATTTTACAGATTTTATAGAAAGTCGCATTGAAAGCGTTTTTCCTGACTGAGCGGAGAGCAGAAGCCCTGGCGATCGGATGGAAGACGTAACGAAAAAGAATGGCATTGTTGATATACGGCAAATTAATATTTCTCGTTTATTTCTTCCTTACCTAATAAATAAGAATTTTCTTTGTGAAAAATCTTATTTATTATTCATATCCTCAATGGAATAGTCGTCTTTTATCACCCGCTTTTCTCTTCTTTTAATCGTACTGCAATAAAATATTGCAGTTCTTTCTTGTTTTTTGACATAGTGCCGTGATGCAAATCAAAATAAGATGTTTTTATTAATATCTCTCTGGCTGCAATCCCTTCGGCGATACAAATATTCGATTTGTGAGAAAAGAGTAGTTTCTTTTTCTGAGTTGATTGAGCAATTTGCGATAATGTATTAGTGGAAAATTCTTAAGAAAATTCTTGTATTGGATAAATGATCTGTGTATTTGATTTTGTTCCGATCATTATTCTATTATTGCGCATCAAGAACGATACCGTGAAGTTGGCATAGCAAAACAAAGAGGGATGATTAGATGGCTGACAGTTTTCAGAACGAGGTGCCTAAGGCACGTATTAACCTGAAGCTTGACCTGCATACTGGCGGAGCAAGCAAGAAAATGGAATTACCCTTGAAATTGCTTGTTACGGGTGATTTCAGCAACGGGCAGGAATCTGCGACAATATCTGAGCGTGAAAAGATTAACATCACCAAAAATAATTTTGATAGCGTTCTTTCCGAATATTCCCCAAAAGTTAACCTGGCCGTAAAAAATACACTGTCTGACGATGGTGGTGAAGACAACATTCAGCTGACTTTCCAGAGCATGAAAGATTTCACGCCAGAGCAGGTGGCTGCCCAAATTCCGCAGCTGAAGGCGATGCTGGCGATGCGCAACTTGCTTCGCGATCTCAAAGCTAACCTGTTGGATAACCAGACTTTCCGAAAAGAGCTGGAAAAAATCGTTGTTGACCAGTCGCTTAGTGCTGAGTTGCGAAATGAACTGTCCGCACTGGCTTCAAAACAACCTTAACCATCATGCTGTTTTAACGGATTAATCAAGGAATGCTCATGTCTGTACAAAATAATATTGCTGGCGGGGAAAGCGTGGTGCTGGAACGTCCTGCTGTGGGTGGTGTATACGCCTCACTGTTTGAGAAAATCAATCTGAATCCTGTCTCCGAGCTGAGTGCGCTGGACATCTGGCAAGATGCACAGGCGATGTCCGATGCGACCGCTGACGAGCGTCTGACAGCAGGTATGCAGGTCTTTCTGGAATGCCTGACCAAGGCAGGCTCGAAAGTCGAAAAACTGGATAAAAGCCTGATCGATCACCACATCGCTGAGCTCGATTACCAGATAAGCCGCCAGCTCGACGCCGTTATGCACCATGAAGAGTTTCAGGCGGTTGAGAGCCTGTGGCGCGGCGTGAAGTCGCTGGTTGATAAAACGGATTTTCGCCAGAACGTGAAAATTGAGCTTCTGAGCATGTCTAAAGAAGAGCTGCGCCAGGACTTTGAAGACAGCCCGGAAATCATCCAGAGTGGCCTGTATAAACACGCCTATATTGATGAATATGATACCCCAGGCGGCGAGCCGATTGCGGCGCTGATTTCCGCTTATGAGTTCGATGCTTCAGCACAGGATGTCGCTCTGCTGCGCAACATCTCTAAAGTATCCGCAGCTGCACATATGCCGTTTATCGGCTCAGCAGGCCCGAAATTCTTCCTCAAGGAGTCAATGGAAGACGTCGCTGCGATTAAAGATATTGGCAACTATTTTGATCGCGCCGAGTACATCAAGTGGAAATCGTTCCGCGATACGGACGACGCTCGCTACATTGGTCTGGTGATGCCCCGCGTACTGGGACGCCTGCCGTATGGCCCGGATACCGTTCCGGTTCGCAGCTTCAACTATGTCGAAGAAGTCAAAGGTCCGGATCACGACAAATACCTGTGGACGAATGCGTCGTTTGCCTTTGCGTCCAACATGGTGCGTAGTTTTATCAATAATGGCTGGTGTGTACAGATCCGTGGCCCGCAGGCCGGCGGTGCGGTTCAGGATCTGCCTATCCATCTGTATGACCTGGGTACCGGCAATCAGGTAAAAATCCCGAGTGAAGTGATGATCCCTGAAACGCGTGAATTCGAATTCGCGAATCTGGGCTTTATTCCGTTGTCCTACTACAAAAACCGCGACTACGCCTGCTTCTTCTCAGCCAACTCCGCCCAGAAACCGGCGCTGTATGACACCGCTGATGCGACCGCCAACAGCCGCATCAACGCGCGTCTGCCGTACATCTTCCTGCTGTCGCGTATCGCCCACTACCTGAAGCTGATTCAACGCGAGAACATCGGTACCACCAAGGATCGTCGACTGCTGGAGCTGGAGCTGAACACCTGGGTCCGCACTCTGGTGACCGAAATGACCGATCCGGGCGACGAGCTTCAGGCATCTCATCCACTGCGTGATGCAAAAGTGGTGGTGGAAGATATTGAAGATAACCCGGGCTTCTTCCGCGTGAAATTGTATGCGATTCCGCACTTCCAGGTGGAAGGGATGGACGTCAACCTGTCGCTGGTTTCCCAGATGCCGAAAGCGAAATCGTAATAACAGGCAGGAAGCCGATGAAAACGGAACAACCGTTATGGGGTAGGGGCATTATGGTCGCTCCCCAGCATTTTCAGCAACAGGTCGCGTATGCGGCCTGGTCTGCCGAGTGTATTGCCCGGCTGGGCCTCTCCTGCCCGTGGGGGGTAATAAATGCTACCTTCGAGCCGGAAGCGCTCAGGCTTGGACGTCTTCAGGCCCGTCATCTGCATGTCCGTTTTCAGGACGGTACGCTGATTGATACAGACAATGCTGATTCGCTGCCACCGGTACTGTCGCTTGAAAGCGAATCGCAGGAGGTGACGGTGGTGCTGGCGCTCCCGCTACTGCGGGCGAACGGCGGCAACTGCCTGAAACCCGATGAGGTGGCCGAGCGTCCGGTGCGATATCGTCAGCGCTGGCGGGATGTACGCAATACCTTTGGGGAAGACACTCGTCAGATTGCCGTGATGCAGCCTGAACTGACGCTGCGTTTTGCCCATCAGAACAACAGCGATTATCTGACTTGTCCGGTCACCCGCCTGCAGCAAGACTCGCAGGGTACATGGCTATTGGATGAAACATTTCTTCCTCCGCTGTTGACCCTCCAGGGCAGCCGTTGGCTGGTTACCCAACTGGAACAACTACTGACACAACTGCGGGCGCGACTGTGCCGTCTGATGGCAATGCGGCGTGAAAGCAATGAGCGCATGGCTGATTTCGCCGTGGCAGATGTATCACTATTCTGGCTGCTCAACGCGCTGAACAGTGCCGAGCCCGTGCTGGGTCAGTTCCAGCGTAATCTTCAAAGCCCACCGGAACGTCTGTATCCGGAACTTTCTCGCCTTGCGGGGAGCCTGCTGACCTTTTCCCTGGAACATCAGGTGAGCGCCATACCGGCCTGGCATCACGAGCAACTCAATGCGGTATTTCCACCGCTGTTTGATTTGCTTGGCGATCTGCTTGAAGCCAGCCTGCCGTCACGCGTGGTGGCCCTGGCACTCGACTATGACCCACGGCTGCACTTCTGGCAGGCTCGCCTGCATGACCCGCGTCTGCGCGAAGGGGCTGATTACTATCTTTCTGTGCGCTCACCGATTCCGGTGGCGCAACTGCAGGAGCAGTTTCCGCGCCAGTGTAAGGTGGGCAGCCCTGACCATGTGCGCGGGATCGTCAACTCTTCCCGCGTGGGCGTGCCGCTGACGCCGCTGCGCCATGTGCCAGCCGCCATTCCACTGCGTCTGGAAAATCAGTATTTCAGTCTCGATCTCTCCCATCCTCTGGCGACTGAAATGCTCCAGAGTGGGACATGTATGTTTTACGTCCCGGGCATGCTCGGCGAGCCTGAACTTGAACTCTTTGCGGTATTGAGAACATGAGTGAACGTAAACACGGCGCTGTCGTGTCTGTTGATATTGACGCACTGCTGCAGGATACCTGGCTTCAGGTCATCAGCCTTCGCTATGGCCCGCAGTTTCAGGAAGGCGAAGGTCGGGTCTTGTGGGAACGCTGTATCGCTGATGTGGAACGCGTTCAGCGTGAACTAAAAGCGAGTGAACTCGATGAAGCCAGCTGTAAGCATATCCTCACTGCACAATGTGCATTGCTTGATGAGGCGGTCAAAGGGCGCGGTGTAGAGGATGATGCCTGTGTGCAGTGGTATGACATTCCTCTGCAGGGACACTTCCTCGGCACAATGGATGCGGGTGACACTTTATGTGACAGGATGCGCGATGTGCTGCGTGAACCTGCTCCAGATAATGCCGTACTGACCTGCTTCCAGCGGGTAATGATGCTCGGATTCCTGGGAAACTTTCGTGCGCTAAACGATCCGGAACGCCAGAAGCTGGTCAGCGCCCTCAATGAGCGTGTTACACCGTTCAGCTACCCGCAGACCCATCCCGTTCTGGCAGAGAGCCGCAGCGGACGGGGAGCGGGAGGCTGGCTGGCGTCATGGCCCGCGCGTATCGGCCTGAGCGTGATTGTTCTTGCCGCACTCTGGTGGGGACTGGATCGCTGGCTCGATCAGATGCTGCTGACCCTGTTGCCGGGAGTCGTAAAATGAGTCCTGTACAACAGCGCGGGCTTGCGCTGTGGGCTGCCGTGCTGAGTGCTGTGGTCTGCCTGGCTTTTCTGCCGTTATCCCGGCTGGCTTCAGTGCTCGTTCTGCTGGCGATGATCGGGGTTATCGTCGCGCTCTGGTATATCGCCCGACCTCGTGCGGAGCATGACGTCAACCTGCGTCTGGATGACCTTCCTGAAACCACTTACCGTCAACCTGTGGTGCTGGTTTGTGGCGATATGCCTTTGACCTGGCCGCAGCAGTCACCAGTACTGATCGTTACGCAGGGATGCTGGATCCGCGTTGAGGACCATCAGGATCTGGAGCAGGTTGCCCGTCAGATTCTGTGGCAGCGCCCGGACTGGGGGCGTCAGCTGTCGGTGATGGTCAGTGTCTGCCCGCAGAAACATGTCGACAGCGAAGCCCTGACAAGTCGTCTGCTGGCTCTGCGCTGGCAAATCAGCCAGTTGCGTAAAGAAACGGGACAATCTGTGCCACTCATTCTGAATGGTCAGATTGGCAGCGCGATGACGGATGACATGCTCTGGCAGGCCGCTATTCCGGGTGAAGGGTGGACTGTCTGGCGTGAGTCGAATGCGCCTTGTTCGATCGCCGCGTGGGTCACCACTGGCGGTGCGCCTGTAATGCAGCAGCAGGTGCTGATGAACAGCCTGATGAGCTGGTTCCATCAGCATGTCCAGGCGGTATTCATCGATGAGAATCCTGATGTTCCGGTCATTGCACCTGCAGCGCTGCTGTGGGGAATGGGACCGATTCTTGCCGGAAGCCTTGCGTCCTCTGCCTGGACGGCATGGTTATCGCGTCATACTGCCATGCAGCAGGTAGCCGGCTGGCAACCGGTAGGGACGGACAGCACGGTGATATCACCCTTCCCGGATTTCATCCTGCCGCTGTTACCGGAAGGAAGTGGACTTACTCCCCGCGCCCGCACCTGGCGCTGTGCCCTTGGTCTTTTCACCCTGGCGGCCATCGCCGCGCTGCTGAGCAGTGGCTGGAACAATCGCCAGTTGCTGCATCGCGTGAGCTTCGATATAGCCCGTTACGACAGTCTCTCCATGGATGACTACGGCCCGAAGGCTAGCGCCGTTGCGGCCCTTCGTGAGAATGCGGCGCTGCTGGATGACTATGCACGTAACGGTGTACCGATCCGGCTGGGCCTCGGGCTTTATCAGGGGGAACGTCTGCGGATGCCCCTTCTGGAAGCGATCCGCTCGTATATGCCGCCGCCTCCTAAACCGCAGCCAACCCCAAAACCAGCACCGAAAATAGTGAGGCTCGACAGCATGTCGCTGTTCGATTCCGGCAAGTCCGTGCTGAAAGCGGGTTCCACCAGGATGCTGGTGAATTCACTGGTTGGCATCAAAGCGAAACCGGGCTGGCTGATTGTCGTGTCTGGGCATACCGATAACACCGGCAATCCGCAACTTAACCAGACGCTGTCTCTGAAACGCGCCGAAGCGGTGCGCAACTGGATGCGGGACACGGGCGACGTGCCCGAAAGCTGTTTTGCGGTGCAGGGCTATGGCGAAAGCCGTCCTGTCGCAACCAACGACACCCTGGAAGGGCGTGCGCTCAACCGCCGTGTCGAAATCAGTCTGGTACCGCAGGCGAATGCCTGTCAGATACCCGGCAAACACCCGGCGCCATCGCAGGATGATGGCGTCTCAGAAAATAAAACGGAGTAATTAACATGGCAATTCCTGTTTATCTTTGGCTGAAGGACGACGGCGGCGCGGACATCAAAGGGTCTGTTGACGTTCAGGATCGTGAAGGCAGCATCGAAGTGGTTGCACAGGAGCATAACCTGTACATCCCGACCGACAACAACACCGGCAAGCTGACTGGCACCCGCATCCACACGCCGTTCCTGTTCACGAAGGAAATCGATTCCTCCAGCCCGTACCTGTACAAGGCGGTGACCACCGGTCAGACCCTGAAATCCGCTGAGTTCAAGTGGTACAAAATCAACGACGCGGGCCAGGAAGTGGAGTACTTCAACACCAAACTGGAAAACGTGAAGGTAGTGAAGGTGAATCCTGAAATGTATGACATCAAGGATCCTTCTAAAGAGAAGCACAATCACCTTGAACGCGTTGAACTGCGTTACGAAAAAATCACCTGGACCTACAAAGACGGCAACATCATTCATTCCGATTCCTGGAACGAACGCGCCACGGCGTAATCCTGATGCGGGCAGGTTTTCCTGTCCGCAGTTTTTTGCTGAGTGCCTGAGATGCGGGCACTCAGCAAAGAAAAAACAATCTGCCTGCCTGACCTTATGCGCTTTGGTGAACAGCGAGGGGCGGTAGCGTGTCCAGGAACCGACAAAGAGAGAATCTCATGGAAAATCCAGCCATCCTGTTACGTCGTCTGAACCCTTACTGTGCCCGAGCGATGGAAGGCGCAGCTTCGCTCTGTCAGACCCGTGCCCATGCCGAAATTCTGCCGGAGCACTGGCTGCTGAAGCTGCTGGAGCAGGGGGAGGGTGACCTGACGGTGCTGGCGCGTCGCTATGAATGGGATATGGATAGCATCTGGCAGGATTTGCTTGGCTGGCTCGACAGACAACCTCGCTCCGTGCGCCATCGGCCCCAGCTCTCTGATGACATCCAGACTCTGATGCAGCAAGCCTGGCTACTTGCCTCACTTAATGGCGAAGAGCACATTCGCAGCATCCATCTGCTGATGGCCCTGGTGGAAAAACCAAAACTGGCACGTTGTGACGGCCTTTGGCCGTTGTTAACGCTTGCTCAGAGCCAGCTGGATCGCCTGCGACCGTTGCTGGATGCGCAATCGGATGAACGTCCGGAAATGCAGCGCGAAGCCGAGCTGACACAGAACCACGGTGGTGAGGTGGAGTTTGTCGGGCGTCCGGCTGGTGCGGAAATGAAAGAGGGGGAACTGAGCCCTGCGCTGCAGAACACGCTGGATAAATTCACCCTCGATGTCACCGCCAAAGCGAAGGAAGGGAAGATCGATCCGGTGTTTGGCCGTGACACAGAAATCCGTCAGATGGTGGATATCCTCTCTCGTCGCCGCAAAAACAATCCGATTCTGGTCGGCGAGCCGGGCGTGGGGAAAACCGCACTGGTTGAAGGTCTGGCATTGCGTATTGCCGAGGGTAATGTGCCTGAATCACTGAAAACGGTCACTCTGCGTACCCTTGACCTGGGCCTGCTGCAGGCCGGTGCAGGCGTGAAAGGCGAGTTCGAACAGCGGCTGAAAAACGTCATCGATGCGGTGCAGCAATCCCCGTCCCCGGTCCTGCTATTTATTGATGAAGCGCATACCATCATCGGCGCGGGCAACCAGGCGGGAGGCGCCGATGCAGCGAACCTGCTAAAACCGGCGCTGGCGCGTGGCGAACTGCGTACCATTGCGGCCACAACCTGGAGCGAGTACAAGCAGTACTTCGAACGCGACGCGGCCCTGGAGCGTCGTTTCCAGATGGTAAAAGTCGATGAGCCTGACGACGACACCGCCTGTCTGATGCTCCGTGGTTTGAAATCCCGTTACGCTGAGCACCATCACGTGCACATTACCGACGATGCGGTGCGCGCTGCTGTTACGCTTTCCCGCCGCTATCTGACGGGCCGTCAGCTGCCGGACAAGGCGGTTGATCTGCTCGACACCGCCGCAGCGCGCGTCCGGATGAGCCTCGACACGGTACCGGAACAGCTGACCTGCATTCGCTCGCAGATTACCTCTCTTGAAATGGAGAAGCAGGCGCTGCTGGAAGATATTGCTGTCGGCAATCAGAGCCATGGTGAACGCCTGACCGTCATTGAGCAGGAAGAGAACGCTCTTATCGTTGCTCTCGATGAGCTTGAAACACAGTACGGGCAGGAACTGAAACTCACCGAACAACTGCTGGAAAGCCGCCAGGACATCTCCCGTCAAAGCGAGACGCGCGCGCTGCAGCAGGAACTGAACGGCATGCAGCACAGCAACCCGCTGCTCTCCGTGGATGTTGACGTACGCACCGTTGCCAACGTGATTGCTGACTGGACAGGCGTTCCACTGTCATCGCTGATGAAAGATGAGCAGACCGAACTGCTGACCCTGGAAAATGAAATGGGTAAACGTGTGGTCGGGCAGGATGTGGCGCTCGAGGCCATCGCCCAGCGTCTGCGTGCGGCAAAAACGGGTCTCACCTCCGAGAATGGTCCGCAGGGCGTGTTTCTGCTGGTGGGACCGAGCGGGGTGGGGAAAACCGAAACCGCGCTTGCGCTGGCCGATGTCATGTACGGCGGTGAGAAGTCACTCATTACGATTAACCTCTCAGAATACCAGGAGCCGCATACGGTTTCCCAGCTGAAGGGCTCACCTCCGGGTTACGTCGGTTATGGCCAGGGAGGGATCCTGACCGAAGCCGTGCGCAAGCGCCCGTATAGTGTGGTTTTGCTCGATGAAGTCGAAAAAGCCCACCGCGACGTGATGAACCTGTTCTATCAGGTCTTTGACCGCGGCTTTATGCGTGACGGCGAAGGACGTGAAATCGACTTCCGCAACACCGTCATTCTGATGACCTCGAATCTCGGCAGCGACCACCTGATGCAGCTGCTTGACGAACAGCCGGAGGCCAGCGAAGGCGATCTTCACGAGCTGCTGCGTCCGATACTGCGCGATCACTTCCAGCCGGCGCTGCTGGCCCGCTTCCAGACCGTGATTTACCGCCCCCTCTCGGAAGCAGCCATGCGTACCATCGTGGAAATGAAACTCTCACAGGTCAGCAAGCGCCTGCATCGACACTACGGCCTGAGCACGCACATTGATGAAAGTCTTTATGATGCGCTGACTTCAGCCTGCCTGCTGCCAGATACCGGTGCGCGTAACGTCGACAGCCTGCTCAATCAGCAAATTCTGCCGGTGCTCAGTCAGCAACTGTTGACCCATATGGCCGCAAAACTGAAACCACAGTCATTACGCTTTAGCTGGAGTGAGGAAGAGGGGATCGGGCTGGAATTTGATGTGAAACAGGGAGTGGACGCATGAGTAATAATCCTCCATTAAGATACAGCCATAACCACCACCTGCTGGCGGTGAAGGGATGTGAAGCAGAACTCGACGTTCTGGCGTTTGAAGGCGATGAAGGCCTGAGCACGCCGTTCCGCTACCGTATTGAATTCACCAGCAGCGACCACGCTATCGCCAGAGAGGCGATGCTGATGAAGCCCGGTTCGCTGACGCTGCAGGCCCCGGTAGACCAGGGCTACGGCATTAAAGTGCAGCAGCCGGTGCGGGTGATTCAGGGCGTGGTGACCGGTTTTGAACGCCTCAGCACGTCAAAAGATGAAACCCGCTACGCCCTGACGCTCCGGCCACGTCTGGCGCTGCTCGACCGCTCGCACCAGAACGCCATTTACCAGGACATGTCGGTTCCGCAAATCGTGGAAAAAATCCTGCGCGAGCGCCACGGTATGCGCGGTCAGGATTTTCTGTTCTCGCTGTCAAAAGAATACCCGCGCCGTGAACAGGTGATGCAGTACGGTGAGGACGACCTGCACTTTATCACCCGCCTGCTGGGTGAGGTCGGCATCTGGTTTCGCTTCACCACCGACACGCGCCTCAACATTGACGTGGTGGAGTTTTACGACAGCCAGCAGGGGTATGAAAAAGGTCTGACACTGCCGTCGGTACCGCCATCGGGCCAGCATTCAAAAGGCGTGGATTCAGTCTGGGGAATGGAATGCCATCACAACGTGGTGCAGAAGCAGGTCAGCACCCGGGACTACAACTACCGTCAGGCCACGCAGGACATGAACACCCTGGTGGATGCGACCCGCGGGGATGTCACCACGTACGGTGATGCCTATCACTGGGCGGATAACTACCTGACGCCGGGCAGCACCTATGACCGTAATCCGGCCCCGGAGTCCGGGGCGTTTTATGCCCGTCTTCGTCACGAACGCTACCTGAATGGTCAGACCCGGGCGCAGGGCATCACCAGCTGTCCGACCCTCTCACCGGGTCAGGTACTGAAAGTCACCGGCGGGTATGAAGTGGCCGACGTGTTTGCGCAGGGCGTGGTCATCACGGCGATGCACACGTATGCTCGCCGTGATAAGGACTTTGCGGTTGATTTTGACGGCATTCCGGACAGCACCGATTTTGGTTTCCGCCCGGAACCTGGCTCACGCCCGGTGATGGCTGGCACCTTACCGGCCCGCGTCACCAGCACCACCGAAAATGACACCTACGGGCATATCGATAAAGACGGTCGTTACCGCGTCAACATGCTGTTTGACCGTGATAACTGGGAAACCGGGTTCGAGAGCCTGTGGGTACGCCAGTCGCGCCCGTACGCCGGCGACACCTACGGCCTGCACCTGCCGCTGCTGGCGGGCACCGAAGTGGCGATTGGCTTTGAGGACGGTAACCCGGACCGGCCGTACATTGCCGGCGTGCTGCACGACTCGGCGCACGGCGACCACGTCACCATCCGCAACTACAAACGCAACGTCCTGCGTACCCCGGCGAACAACAAAATCCGCCTCGATGACGAGCGCGGAAAAGAGCACATCAAGGTCAGCACGGAGTACGGCGGGAAGAGCCAGCTGAACCTCGGCCACCTGGTCGACAGTGAGAAACAGCAGCGCGGTGAGGGGTTTGAGCTCAGGACGGACAGCTGGGGGGCGATACGGGCGCAGAAGGGGATTTTTATCAGTGCTGACGGGCAGGCCAGGGCGCAGGGTCAGGTGCTGGAGATGCAGGCAGCGATGAGCCAGCTGGAGCAGGCGCGGTCGCTGGCTGAAGCGTTACGCAGCGCGGCAGAGGCGGCGAGGGCTGAACTGGCAGATGTGCAGACGCAGAAGGCGCTGCTGTCAGAGGCGCTGACGGATTTAAAGAAAGCGGCGCTGCTGGTCTCGGCGCCGGAAGGAATAGCGCAGGTGACAGGGAAAAGCCTGCAGCAGTCGGCGGGAGACAACATCATCAGCACCAGCGGCGGGCACACGGATTTCAGCGCACTGAAAAGATTCACCGTGGCGGCCGGGGAGCGGGTAAGTCTGTATGCGCAAAAGCTGGGCATCAAAATGTTTGCCGGCAAAGGGAAAGTGGAGATCCAGGCGCAGGGGGATGAGATGACGCTGGATGCGCTGAAGGATATCCGCATCAGCAGCAGTGAGGGAAAACTCATCATCAGCGCGAAGCAGGAAATCATTCTGACGAGCGGAGGGGGATATATCCGGATAGCGGACGGAACGGTGGAGTGTGCGGCGCCGGACAAAATCATCGAGCGCGGGGCGGTGTGGCAGAAGTTTGGTGGACAGAGCATAAGTCAGGCGGTCCAGAAGTGGGAGAGCAGCGAATTTGAAATGGGACCTGAAGTGCTGTGGCCCTATTCTGAGACACCCGTAGCGAGTCAGAAAATCAGCCTGACGCACAGTGATGGTACCGTGCAGGAGTTAATGACTTCTGCGGACGGCCGTGGGGAGAAGCAAAACTTGGTGGATCCTGCATCAGTGCAGATAAACCTGAAGGATGAGGACTAACAGATGATTGAAGCCACTGAAAGCAATTGTGTTCTGCTGGGATACGACAAGTTTGGTCATCCCCTCTACAAGGCCATTGCCACGCCGAAAGAAAAGGAGCAATGGCTCAAACTTTATAAGATGCCGGACAGAGTCATCCCGGTTGTATTTTTACCGGGGGTGATGGGGAGTAATTTGATGAGTCCTGACGGCAAGTCTATCTGGAAAGTAGATGGAACATGGAGCATGAAATCCTGGTTAGTGCGGGGCGCCGAGGAAAGAAAAAAATTACTGGATCCCACCAAAACTGTGGTTGATCCCAGCGGGAAAATAGAGCCTGAAAGTCCGGAAGAGCGGCTGTTATTTTCATCGCGTCGGGAGAGAGGCTGGGGGGAGGTGGGGGCAATGAGCTACGGCACTTTCCTTCCCTGGCTTCAGGAAGCGCTGAACGATAACCAGACAATGTTAAAAAACAAGACCAGCAAAAATGGCAGCCTGACTCTGCGTGAGAGGCTGATGGATAAACCATTGGGGGCCGAAATTGGCGAGAGTAACCTGACCTCTGACGAAGTGGCGCTGAGCTATCAGTACCTCTTTCCGGTCCATGCGGTGGGCTATAACTGGCTACAGTCGAATGTGGATTCAGCTAAAATGCTGGCCAAGCGTATTGAAAAGATTATTGGCGATTACAAAGCCAGCGGACGCAAATGCGAAAAGGTGATCCTGGTGACCCACTCAATGGGAGGGCTGGTTGCCCGTTACTATTCGGAATTGTTGGACGGAGATTTCGGACAGAAAAATATCCTAGGTATTGTACACGGGGTGATGCCGGATCGTGGTGCCCCGATGGCCTATAAGCGGATGAAAGCGGGTGAGGCAGGGCCGGTTGGTTTAGTGATTGGAAGTAGCGGCGCTGAAATGACCCCTGTACTGGCACAATCACCGGGTCCTCTACAGCTCCTGCCAGGCTATGGATATGGTATGGGCTGGTTTCATGTTGAGGGCCTTAAGCAGTCTTTGCCCCAGACAAATCCGTATACGGAAATCTACACTCGAAGATCGGTGTGGTGGGGATTATGCGAGGAACGCCTTATTAATCCAGAGAATAAAGATATGGATAAAATTCGACTGGAGAAGGACTGGCAATCATATGTGGATAATATTGATAATAAAGTAAGAAAGTTTATAGAAGGACTTAATGGGCGCTACCATGAACATACCTATGCCTTTTATGGCAATGACGGGAAGAATTACCCCTCTTATGCTGAACTACACTGGAAGGACGTAAGTGGAAAACATACTCCGGAAGCCCACCGCTCGCTGGTCAGCGAACAGGGGGAGATATTCTACCCGGTGGACAAATTTAACCAGACCATTCGCTATGCAACGCTGGAAACACCTGACCAGGGGTATGTTAGCCGTAAATATGAATTATTACCTCCTGTGGACGACGGTGACGGCACTGTACCGGTCAGAGCGGCAGTGATTAATTCTCCGAAGTTAAAGGCCCAGCTCGGTGTGGGCGTTGACCACGAGGGGGCATACAAACCTGACAACACCATGGATGCGCGCTGGTTTACTCTTCGCTCAATTATAAGAATTGCACAGCAGGTGAAAAATACAGGGCTTGCTTACCATGAATAAGATAAAACAAAAAGCAATGATCCTGGTCGCCTTCATCGTTGTGGGATATGGGTTGTATCAGTATTCTCGCCCTTACAATCCATCACCGCAGACACTGACGTCATCACAGCAGGTAGCCATGAACAAGATAAACGCTGAAATGAAACCTTATTGCGTCGGGCGCTATATGCTCGACCTGCCATCATCCTTTACGGCTTATAATGACGCTGCACCGCTGGATGACAATATCTGGGCGGCGGTGATTTCAAGGCCCGAGGATACGTATAAAACCTACCTGGCGACAAAGAAAATGTACCACCCAGCTTTTGTGCAGTTAATCGCATTACGTGAAAAGGCTCTGCGAGAAAGTAAAACTATTGACGCTCAGGATATGCCGTTTTTAAAAAAAGTCTGGCCGTTACCCACTGGTATGGATGGTGTGATTTTTGAACGGAATGAAAACGAGAGTGTTGCGGACGCAATGCGCATACTGGAAGGCTATTTATATACTAATGGCGTAGTTATTAAATTTCAGAAACAGACCATTAATGATTCTAGCCCTGTATATAATGAGCAACGAAGAGGACGCCCAGCCAGAAATTATGTCGCAAATGATATCAGCCAGATGCAGTCGCTGATGGCGAGAATTAGCGGCAGGGATCATGACGTCATTCCGACGAAGCCAGGTTCCTGTATCACCCATGCATTTATTGCCACCGACCCGACGGCAAGGGAACGGGAAGATATCTCCGTTGGGCTTGAAAGTAAGACACTGGAACATATCAGAGTTATTCTTTCTACTGATAATTTCACCCGAGAAAAAGACACGGTGCTGGAGAGAGCAGGTGAGATAGAGAGTAATTTGTACCGTGGCCATGTGGAAAGAAAAGGGGCCTTCAGTGTTAACGGGCTTCAGGCCCAGGAGTTTCTGGCAACGGGTTTACAGGCATCTCAGGACGAGCCGCGTTACGGCTTTGATATGTTCATCAATGAAATGACAGCCAGCTACAAGACTCCCAATTTTATTCTGACCCTGGAGAATGATTCCATGCCGCCAACCTCCTACAGCAAGGAGGAAATTATTGCCTTCTGGGACACGATCAGCCGTAGCGTACGCGTGCGCCCCGGCGCATTTTGACCAGCCGGAAAGGATCACGGATAAATGACATGAAGGCTCCAAAATGGATAGAATAAAATGGAAGGTCATTATTTTTGTTGTTTTGTTCGCACTGGGATTCGGGGTATATCAACATTTTCGCCCTTATGACCCATCGCCACAAACACTGACGTCATCACAGCAGGTAGCCATGAACAAGATAAACGCTGAAATGAAACCTTACTGCGTCGGGCGCTATATGCTCGATCTGCCATCATCCTTTACA
Source organism: Enterobacter sp. EC_64 (assembly GCF_019584165.1). NCBI lineage: Bacteria > Pseudomonadati > Pseudomonadota > Gammaproteobacteria > Enterobacterales > Enterobacteriaceae > Enterobacter > Enterobacter sp. EC_64. The sequence goes on along the minus strand of NZ_VDAS01000031.1, from coordinate 13,775 downwards.
GCTTATAATGACGCTGCACCGCTGGATAAAAATATCTGGGCGGCGGTGATTTCAAGGCCCGAGGATACGAATAAAACCTACCTGGCGACAAAGAAAATGTACCACCCGGGTTTTAAGCAGTTAATCGCATTACGTGAAAAGGCTCTGCGAGAAAGTAAAACTATTGACGCTAAGTATATGCCTTTTTTAAAAAAAATCTGGTCTTTGCCGGACGGTATGGATGGTGTGATTTTTGAACGGAATGATAATGGGGGTACCGCAGATTTTATTCGAACACTGGAAGGCTATTTATATACTAATGGCGTAGTTATTAAATTTCAGAAACAGACCATTAATGATTCTAGCCCTGTATATAATGAGCAACGAAGAGGGCGCCCAGCCAGAAACTATGTCGCAAATGATATCAGCCAGATGCAGTCGCTGATGGCGAGAATTAGCGGCAGGGATAATGACGTCATTCCGACGAAACCAGGCTCCTGTATCACCCATGCATTTATTGCCACCGACCCGACGGCAAGGGATCAGGAGGATATTAACATAGGGCTCATCAGTAGTACTTTCGACAATATACGCGTTGCGCTTTCCACGGATAACTTTACGCGTGAACAAAACACGGTGCTAGACAGAATGGAAGAAATAACAAGCAATATTTACCGTTCAAGGGGAGGCATAGAAAGAAAAGGGGCCTTTAGTGTTAACGGGCTGCAGGTCCAGGAGTTTCTGGCAACGGGCTTGCAGGAAGACAACGATGAACCACGATATAATTTTGAAATGTATATTAATGAAATGACGGCCAGTTATAAGACTCCGGGTTTTATACTAACCCTTGATAATCAACGCATGCCGCCAACTTCCTACAGTAAGGGGGAAATTATCGCCTTCTGGGATACGATCAGCCGTAGCGTACGCGTGCGCCCCGGCGCGTTTTGAGTATATATTTTCATACAGCGAAAATTAAAATTTTATCGATAATAATTAAGTGGGGCGCTGTCTTGGTCGCAAACTATTATATTGTCGTGAATTAACTTTTAAAAAGAGGAAGATATGCCTGGAATTGTTTGCCTGGGTGATGATACCACCCATGGTGGAAAGGTGATTACCGCGTCGTCGACGATGTTTATCAATGGTATTCAGGTTGCCTTGGTCGGTGATTTGGTTTCATGTCCAGAACACGGAGTTAATCCGATAAAAGAAGGTGATCCCGGAGCGTCAGAAAATGGGGTGAACGTTGTTGTTAATAACTGCGCCTGTTCCTGTGGATGCAAAGTCATTAGTTCTCACATCGAAAATACTATTGAGTCTTAATATTATGTGGCCTATCCCCAAAGTACCCGAAAAAAGTACAATTGCCAGCTTGTCATACAAGCGATGGGGGATTGTTCTTATTTCTATTTTAATGGTTTGTTCTGTTTTTGGTTTTTCTTTGTGGGGAACGGAGGCATATACTAAAATAGTATTTTTCCTGCTACTTCCGGCATTTTTCATATGGTTATGTATTTTTGGCGCAGCGCTAAACCGTTATGAGCAGTCAAGGAGCGCTCTTTCTGCCTGGAAAGAAGAAACTGATAGAACTAAGGCTTTATGGCAGCACTGGAGCCGACAGCAGTTGTCAGTGGTTGGTAATGTTATCTTTACTCCTGAGGAAAACGGGGCCGCGAGTTTTCTTGGACCTCTGTCTGATATTCCAGCATATCCAGATAAAGTCAGGTCGTTGTCACATTCCTGGGGCTCCCTTCGTGTTTTGTCTGATATGATCGACAAACAGCTTGAGCAACAGTATCCTGGTTATCGGAAATTTTTGCATACTATTTATGTATTGCAACCCTCTGGTTGGGACAAAAAGAACGTATGCCAGATTATTCTGTCTCAATGGGAACTGCTTCCTGAAGTAAATTGTTCCGTTGAGTGTATTGGAAAATTCCACGATAACGTTAATTTTGATGGTTTGATATTAGTTCTTAGTTTCCAATGCTGGTTGGCAGGTGTATCGAAACAATTCAGCGAAATGGTCTCTGCCCAGCTTTTATCATCCTCAACTTTTTCCAGACAACATGCTGTACCGGTACTTGCCGGATTAGGCCGTGTTATGCCTGTGGATTATGAGAATATTGAAAAAGATTTAGATATGCTTTTTGAATACAATCGAATTGACAAGCGTGATTTACGCCATGTCTGGCTTTCTGGTATTCCTGCTGATATTAATTCAAAACTGATTCAGTATGCAGATCGATGTCAGTGGAAACTTCCAGAGAAACATCCTTTTAATTTGATTGATTTTTCTTTTGGTCCCCCTGGTGAAATGGTATTCCCTGCTTCACTCGCATTGTTGGTTGACGCGGCTAAAAAGACTGAAGCTAACCAATTATTAATTATTCAGGCATCACCTCAGTCCAGACTGCTTTGTTTTATTACTCGGAAACTTTATTTATGACCCAGGAAAAGGAATTACAGTCAGCACGTTATGGATTTTGGGGCTATCTTGTTTTAATTGTTGGCCTTGCGGGTATAACTGCGTTTTTACTATTTATTAATCAAGATGCCTTGCTTAAATATGGACTGACATATCGCCAAATTTGGTCGGTGTGGGGTGGTGTATTTAGTTTTTTATTCTTAGGCACTATTTGCTCTCCTTTTTATTGGCGCTGGGAGCAAAGAAAAAAACAACTCATTTATTTACCACCGGAACCCTCAAGTGCTGAAACTAAAACAACTCCTGATGTGAGCACAACCATCAGAGATTATACCGATTTAAAACAGCATCTTAATCTTCGTTATGGCGTCCTTTGGCGACGCAAAGTCCACCTGCTGCTCGTCACTGGCAATGAAGCCGCTATAGAGCAATTGGTACCTGGCCTGCAGGAAAGCCAGTGGCTTGAAGGCAACCGCACCGTGCTGATTTACGGCGGGAGCCTGGCATTAGAGCCTGGCCGGGAGAAATATACCGCGCTGCGTAAACTGCGTCGCGGTCGTCCTCTGGACGGAATAATTCGCGTCGTACCGCAGTCGCTTAATCTCACCCCTCAGATTAGCGACAACGATTTACGTGGCCTGGAAAAAATCAGCGAATTGCTCCGTTATTCAGCGCCGGTCTGGCTGTGGCAACTGTGTGACAGCAAATGGTCGCAGGCAAAACGTACTGAACAGGCGGTAGGAGCCCGTTTCCCGCTGCATGCCAAAGCTGACGATATTAGCCGTCAGCTTGAGCTGATGCTGCCTGCATTGCGGATACAGGGGGTAAGTCAGGTCGCTGAGAACAACGGCCACGATTTCCTGCTGCGTCTGGGCCAGTACCTCAAAGACGGCGGTATCGTCCGCTGGACTCAACAACTGGTGCCATGGTTGGCTGCCTCTCAGCAGCGTGTTCCGTTGCGTGGTCTGATGTTCAGCCTGCCGGACAGTTACCCTGTTCATACTACTGAGGGGACAGCCGAACCTGAGAAATATATCCCCGAATCACAACGCCATGCCCTTGCTCTGCCCGCAACATGGCAGGGTATCGTTGATGACTGCATCCGTGTGCGTGGCCGCCGTGTCGGTATGGCCTGGGAGCAGACCCTTGCCTGGACACTGATGACCATTATTGGTATCTGGGGAGCGGGTACACTGCTGTCGTTCGCGGTCAACCGCATGCAGATAATCTCTGTTGCCGAGCAGGCGCATGCGCTGGTGGAGCATCCTTCCGTATCGGATTACCAGCTCACGGCTCTGCATACCCTGCGTAATGACGCTGGCCGCCTGCAGCACCGTATTCAGGAAGGAGCGCCCTGGTACCAGCGCTTCGGTCTGGACCATAACCAGCAGCTGCTCGATGCGTTGCTGCCCTGGTACGGCGTGGCAAACAACCGCCTGATACGCGACCCGGCGAATCAGGCGCTGACACAAAAACTCAGCGCATTGGCAAACTCTGCCCCCAACAGCGACCAGCGTGCACAGCTGGCGAAGCCGGGTTATGACCAGCTTAAAGCCTGGCTGATGATGTCTCGTCCGGATAAAGTCGACGGCGCGTTTTATGCGCAGACCCTGAAAACCGTGCAGCCGACACGAATGGGTATTTCTACCGGTCTGTGGCAAAGCCTGGCGCCGGATTTGTGGGCCTTCTACATCACCGAACTGCCTAAGCAGCCACAATGGAAAATCACACCGGATGCGCAGCTGGTCAGCCAGAGTCGCCAGCTGCTGCTGCAGCAAATTGGGCGTCGTAACGCTGAAAGCACACTGTATGAAAACATGCTCAAGTCAGTGCGTCGTAACTTCGCCGATGTCTCCCTGGAGGACATGACCAGCGGTACCGATGCGCGTCGACTTTTTACTACCGAGGAGGTCGTGCCGGGCATGTTCACCCGCCAGGCCTGGGAAGGTGGCATTCAGCAGGCTATCGAAAAGGCTGCAAATTCCCGCCGGGATGAAATTGACTGGGTGCTGAGTGATTCCCGTAAAGCCGTATCGGCGGATCTGTCGCCGGAAGCGCTCAAAGCACGCCTGACAGAGCGTTATTTCATTGACTTTGCCGGCAGCTGGTTGAATTTCCTCAACAGCCTGCACTGGAACCCGGCAAACAATATTGCGGACGTTACCGACCAGTTGACGCTGATGAGCGATGTCCGCCAGTCGCCATTGATTGCCCTGATGAATACCCTCGCCTGGCAGGGACAGACAGGCCAGCAAAGCGAAGGTCTTTCGGACTCCCTCATCAAATCAGCTAAAGATCTCGTCGGTGGAAAAGATAAACCTGCCATTGATCAGTCTGCGTCAGGGCCGCAGGGGCCGCTGGACGATACCTTTGGCCCGCTGCTGCAGCTTCTGGGTAAAAACAAAGGTGGTAATGTCATGTCGGCGGACAACTCCCTGAGTCTGCAGACGTATCTGACCCGTATCACCCGCGTGCGTCTGCGACTGCAGCAGGTGGCCAGCGCTTCTGACCCACAGGCAATGATGCAGACCCTGGCGCAGACCGTATTCCAGGGCAAAAGCGTGGACCTCACCGACACTCAGCAATACGGCAGCCTGATTTCGGCAAGTCTTGGCGAGGAGTGGAGCGGATTTGGCAGCACAATGTTTGTGCAGCCGCTGACCCAGGCCTGGGAGACCGTACTTCAGCCGTCGGCAGCCAGTCTGAATGACAAATGGAGCCGCTCGGTTGTCGCGAACTGGCAGACTGCCTTTGACGGTCGTTTCCCGTTTGCTGCCAGCAAAAGCGATGCCTCTTTACCGATGCTGGCTGAATTTGTGCGTAAGGACAGTGGACGGATAGAACGCTTCTTGTCGACAGAGCTCAATGGTGTGCTACACAAAGAGGGTAGCCAGTGGGTACCGGATAAGGTCAACAGCCAGGGACTGAATTTTAACCCGGCCTTCCTGCGGGCCATTAACCAGCTGAGCCAGCTGTCAGACATCCTGTTCACCGATGGCAGTCAGGGCATCAGCTTTGAGCTGCAGGCGCGTCCTGTGCCACAGGTGGTGGAGACGCAGCTAACCATTGATGGACAAAAGCTGCACTACTTCAACCAGATGGCCGACTGGCAAAGCTTCCGCTGGCCGGGAGAGACTTACAAGCCGGGAACGATGCTGACATGGACCACGGTCAACGCCAGTGCGCGTCTGTTCGGGGATTACAGCGGGACCTGGGGCTTTATCCGCTGGCTGGACTTGAGCAAGCGTCAGCAGCTGGACCGCAGCCAGTGGATGATGAGCTTTACCGCACCGGATGGTCGCACCCTGCAGTGGGTGCTGCGCTCCCAGCTCGGAAAAGGCCCGCTGGCGCTGTTGGATCTGCGTGGTTTCACGCTGCCGGATCACATATTCAGTGTCGACAGCGCGGCCACCGCTCAGGCGCTGATGGCTAATACGGAAAACAATGACATGGAGGGCGTCGAATAATGAGCACATTGCAGAATTTGGTTATCGCCTGTCAGGCTGACGATGCTCAGCTGCGTGAACAGGCGCAGACGCGCACGGATAACTGGCAGCCCTGGCTTGCTCCGGTAAGCGTAGCCAGTCCGACCGGGGAAGACCCGGGATATGACGATGATTTTCAGCGTATCCGCGAAGAGGTTAATAAGCTCTCTGGTATTGATACCGAACTGATATGCACGCTTGCTGAAAAGTTACTGACCACCACGGCCAAAGACATCCGTATTGCGACCTATTACTGCTGGGCGCGATTGCACCAGGATGGCGAAGCCGGCTTTGCCGAAGGGCTTGAACTGCTTGCCGGATTATTGCAGCGCTACGGCATGCAGCTTCACCCGCAGCGGGACCGAAGCCGCAAGGCTGCACTGGAATGGCTTGCCGGTAGCCGTGTCCTGGACAGTCTGTCACTGTTTCCGGAGGTCATCCGCGAGGATGCACAGCGTACCGCCGGGGCCTTGCTGCTCATCAGTACCCGTCTGGAGACCGAGCCGGAAGCATCGCGGCCAGAGCTGAATGCCCTGTACAGCGGGCTGGAGTCTCGCCTGATGAAGGCCGGGGGTGTGGATGCCGTGGTACCGCAGAACGCAGGGAATAAGGCGCAGTCACAGCCCTTTACGCATGCGACCGAGTCAGATGCGCCGGTTCTGAACCGCATCACCTCCGGTCAGGATTTGCTGGCCCAGGCCCGTACCCTGACGGGATATCTGCGCGAGCAGCCTGATGGCTGGCTTGCCGCACACCGGCTGATGAAAAGCCTGCGCCATGACACGCTGAGAGCGATCCCTGCACCGGATGCCGAAGGGAAAACACGTATCGAACCACCGCGGGCTGACCAGCGGGCAATGCTTAAACGGTTGTACCTGCAGCAGAGCTGGCTGGAGATACTGGAGCAGGCGGACAGCAGCTTCTCGCGTGGTGCTAATCACCTCTGGCTGGATTTGCAATGGTATATCCACCAGGCTCTGGTGAAATTGGGGCACGATGTGCTGGCCGATATCATCATCGCCGATCTGAAAGGGCTGCTGAGCCGTCTCACAGGGCTTGAAACGCTGGCCTTTAATGACGGAACGCCGTTTGCCGATGAGGTCACGCTCAACTGGATAAATCAGAGCGTGCTGGACGATTTGTCCAACTGGCGGGATGAGCCGGTCAGTGCTGCTGGTGAGACAGATAACGATATCCTGCTCCTCGAGCCGGAAGCGCTGGAGAAAGCGGACACTGACGGTCTGGATGCCACACTTCACTGGCTCCAGACCCGTCCTGGTTGCGACTCTACCAAAGACAAATGGCTGCTGCGCCTGCTGATGGCCCGCATAGCCGAGCAAAAGGGTAAAAATGAGCTGGCCCTGCATCTGCTGGGTGAACTCGATAGCGCCGCACGGTCAATCACCCTCACGCAGTGGACACCGGCGCTGTTATTTGAAGTGAAATCCCGTCGCCTCAGACTGCTACGCATGAAAGCTACACGCAGTGAAACCGATAAATCACGTCTTCAGCCTGAGATGGACCAGCTTCTTGCCGGTCTGATTGCGCTCGACCCGGCAAGCAGTGCGGTGCTTTGCGGATAAAAACGCCTGGCTACCTTTAACATTCCTAAATTCAGGTTTTTTATGGACGACTTAACCCTGCGTTATTACGACGCTGAAATGCGCTATCTGCTGGAAGCCGGCGAAGAGTTTGCCCGTGCTCACCCCGAGCAGGCGGCAATGCTCAATCTCGATAAAGCGGGCGCGCGCGACCCGTATGTGGAGCGCCTGTTTGAGGGCTTTGCCTTCCTGATGGGACGGCTTCGCGAGAAGCTCGATGACGATCTGCCGGAACTGACCGAAGGGCTGGTTAGCCTGTTGTGGCCGCATTACCTGCGCACCATTCCGTCGATGTCGGTGGTGGAGTTCACCCCTGACTGGCGTGAGATGAAAGAGCCGATGCGTATCGTCAAAGGCTTCGAGGTGAACTCACGGCCCATCGGTGAGAAGGGAACACGCTGCCGCTACACCACCACCAGAGAGATGACCCTTCAGCCGCTGGCGCTGGAGCAGGCCCGCCTGTCGACTGACCCTGACGGGCGTTCGGTCATCAGCCTGCGTTTTAACTGCAGCCTCCTTGCCGACTGGAGCCGTGTCGATCTCAGCCAGATCCCATTTTACTTCAATGCTGACGCACCGCTGGCCTGCGCCATGCATGAAGCCTTTACCATGAACACGGCCCGTCTCTGGCTGCGCATGCCGGGTGACACGGACAGAAGACCGATGGACGGGTATTTCACCGCACTGGGGTTTGGTGATGATGACAGGCTGTGGCCGAAGGGAGACAGCAGTTTCAGCGGCTACCAGTTGCTGCTGGAGTATTTCACCTTCCGCGAGAAATTCATGTTCACCGGCCTGCGTGGGCTGGAGACCGTACTCTTTCCGGCTGAACTCCCCTGGTTTGAAATCGAGGTGGTGCTGGCAGAGCGTTGGGAGCATGATTTCAGCTTTACCGAAAAGCATCTGCGCCTGAACTGTGTGCCGGTGATTAACCTGTTCCCGCTGGAATCTGACCCGCTGACGCTAAACTCCCTGCAGACCGAATACATGCTGCGCCCGATGCGCGTGCAGGATGGCCATACCGAGATATATGCGGTGGATTCGGTTATGTCATCGAGCCAGCATACCTACGTGCCATTTTCAAGCTTCCGCCACAAGGGCGGAATGATGCGCCATGAAGCCCCGGAATATTACTACCACACCCGCGTGCGCCGTGGCCCGTCGGGGTTGCATAACACCTGGCTTATCCTCGGCGGGGAAGCGTTTGATAACCACACGGTGCCGGAGGATGAAAGTCTGTCGCTGACGCTAACCGGCACCAATGGCCAACTACCTCGCAGAGCGTTGCAAAGTACCGTGCTCGATACAGTGATGAAAACCACTTCAGCCAGTATCGCCGTGCGTAACCTGTGTGCGCCGACGCTGCCTTGTTATCCCCCGGCGCAGGATCGCTTTCACTGGCGTGTGCTGAGCCATCTCGGCAGCGGTTTCCTGTCGATGATGGACAATGCCGACGTGCTGCGCGGCACGCTGGCGCTGTACGAGTGGACCGACAGCGAGATGAACCGCCGTCGTCTGGAGGCGATTATCGATGTGAAGCACAGTGAAACGGAACGCTTTGAGCAGGGATATCTGGTGCGCGGGGTGCAGATTGAGGTGACGCTTGAGAGCAACGGCTTTGCCGGGCGCGGCGATATCTGTCTGTTCGGCGAGATGCTGAGCCGCTTCTTTGCACTGTACACCGATATCTATCTGTTTAACCGCCTGATTATTATTCTGCAACCGACCGGAGAGCGCCTGGAATGGGAAGAGAAGCACAACCGCCGCATTCCCGGCTGACCCCGCGGCTGGAGGCCGATCTTCACCGCATCAACTTTTATCGTTTATGCCAGCTACTGGAGAAGCGCCATCCGGACAGGCCGCTGATGGGCTCTACCAGCCATCCGGCGGATGACCCGGTACGCTTTGCGCCGCATCCTGGGATGGGGTTCCCGGCCAGTGAACTGAAGGCTGTCGAGTATGACGAGGATGATGACAGCAGGCCACCGCTTATCCGCACGACCTTTATGGGGATGTACGGTGTTGATTCGCCTCTACCGACCGCCTATCTCGATGACATTTCCCAGCGCCGGGAAGGACATGAGGCGCTGCAGGGGTTTCTGGATATTTTCAGTCATCGCATCCTGACGCAGTTTTACCGCGTCTGGCGTAAATACTCGTATCCGGCCACGTTTGAGCCAGGGGGAACTGACTCCATTTCGCAGTCGCTGCTGGGTCTGGTGGGGCTGGGCATACCAGGCACCGCGAACCATATAGCCACGCCAGTGTCCCGCTTTCTGGCGCTACTGGGTGTGCTGCAGCAGCCGGGCAAAACTCAGGAAGGGATGCAGGCACTGGTGCGCCTGCTGGCCCCCGATACGACGGTGCAGGTGAGTCCGTATTGTCTCCGGCCTGTAGAGATTGAAAGGCCGCTGGGTTTTTACGGTGACGAAGCGTTTCTGCTTGATGGCAATACGCCTCTGGGTGACGAAGCGATGGATGCCAGCAGTCAACTGCAGATTGCGCTCACGACGGATAACGAACAGGAAGCGCAGGGCTGGAAACCGGACGGTCTGTTGTATCAGGACTTTCTGGTGATGCTGCGGGTTTATCTCGGGTGGCGTTTTAAGGCAAAAATTACTCTGACCACCCGGACCTGCCTGCTGGCTGCGCCGCCGCTCGGTGAAGGTCGCTTCTGGCTGGGGATGAATGGCGTGCTGGGCGCGGAAGACGAATATCTCCTGGACGATATCCCGCAGACCTTCACGACGGAACTGGGCTATTACACCGGCCTGCAGCCCTCAACACCACAACAAGGAAACCGACGTGTTACGTACAAATTCAATTAAGACTTCGCGCTGGCTGCTACCGCTGCTGACATTCAGCCTGGCAGGCTGCGGGGTGACGCAGAGCGTCACCGATGGCACTAAATCGGCGTTTAACGCCGTGTTCTACAAAAAAATCAAGGTGCTGCACCTCGATTTCACCGCACGTGAGGCGCTGAACACCGACTCCCGTGAAAGTAACTCGCTGTCTCAGCCGGTGGTGATAAGGGTTTATCAGCTCAAAGACCGCAAAACCTTTGATAAGACGGTGTATCAGCAGTTGCTTCAGGATGATAGCACCATTCTGAAAGACGACATGCTGGCCAGTCGTGATGTCGTGGTGAAACCGGGTGGCGATGCAAACCTTGATATGCCAATGGAAGAAAAGGCGCAGTTTGTCGCGGTGGTAGGGCTCTTCCGCCATCCGGATATGGACAACAACGCCTGGAAGCAGGTTATCAAACGCAGTGACCTGGATCCGGATAAACCACGTATCCTGGAAGCAGGTGATAACTCTCTGACGCTACAGCCGCTTAAGGAAGACTGATGCCCTACGGACATAACGCGCCTTCGCTGTATGAAATGTTAACGGGAAATTTTACAGGCGGACTCAACCTTAGTCAGGTCAGTGAAGAAAATCAGGTCATCCTCTCGGTGCTGGATAACATGCAGCGCGTTCTCAACTGTCGTGCCGGTACGCTGTCGCACCTGCCAGACTACGGGCTGCCGGATATGACCAAAATTCTGCAGGGCATGCCGGGAACGGCCCATGAGCTGATGGGCACATTATCTGCCGTCCTGCTCAAGTATGAACCCCGCCTGAAAAAAATAACCGTTGTCCTGCTGGAACAGAACGTCCCCGGCGAACTGCGTTATGCCATTGACGCAGAACTTAAAGGGATTGGTCTGGTGCGCTACGGGACTGAGTTTATGCCCGAAGGACGGGTCCTGTTAAGGCATCTCAGGCAACAACAATATCTCGATACGACCCTCCGTATATAAGGTTTGATAACATCATGTCAGTAAAATCACAGTTCCTGAAAAAGTTGCAGGCACGACAACCTGCACCAGTTCCTGCCATCAGCAAGAGTCAGGCTGATATTGCAGAGTTTCGCCAGCGGATGGCTCAGCTTCAGGAGCAAATGGACGCGTGGCTGACGGATACGGGACTGAATGTGGAGCCACTGACCGTATCCGTTCCGGATCTGCTGGTGGAGGGCGGGGCTTTTGAGATTTCCGGTATCGTTTTGGGCTATGACTGCCGGGCGGTCAAATTTATGCCGATCTTTCTGTATGGACAGGGCGTCGCCGGTTGTGTCGAGGTGACTTTCTGTTCCGGGGACAAGGTGATTTCTCAAGGACGTCTGTTCATGCGGGTGGGGAACGCAAATGGCTGGATCTTTACTCCCCCTGATACCTCATCCCGGTCCGGACAACTATTTGATGAAGGTGTCTTTTTCGGTCTGATTTTAGCGCTGCTGCCATAGCGATATTTCTGAGTCATTGCACTTTTAAACGCAAAATAGCCCCTCACATCAACTGACGAAATTAACCACACGGATATGCAGGCCCTCCAGGATGACCACACATATAACGTTAAAAACCGGCGGCGACCCGCGCACGCTGCCAGATTACGCCGCCCTCCGCGATGAACTCAGCAAGCTGACGCATCCTGCTCGCCCGGATGTAAACTGGCAATATGTCGAAAAACGCTGTCTCTCTCTGTTTGAACAGAACGGTGTGGAGTTGCAGACTGCGGCCTGGTACACCCTTGCCCGAACTCACCTGTCTGGATTGGCTGGCCTGAACGAAGGGCTGGCGATTCTGGAGGCCCTGATTAGCCATCAATGGGACGTTTGCTGGCCGAAGACGCTACATACTCGTCTGGAAATTCTTAGCGGTCTGAGCCAGCGACTGCAGCAGCGCATGCGTATGCTTCCACTCGACAACAGCCATCTTAGTGAGCTTTATCGTGCTGAAGCGTTGCTTACCCGGCTGGGTTCGGTGCTCCAGCGCCTTGAACTGAAACACCTAAGCCAGTTCGATACGTTACGAACAATGATACGTTCGAATGCTGAACGGCTGGAAAGCAGTAATGACGAATCAGATCGGAATGCACGCATGATGCCCGGTTGCGAATTACCTCAGGAAAGGGCAGAGCCGGTTGACGAAGTGAAATGGGTCTATGTTGTGCAGCCGGAGAATCAGCCTGATGCAGAGGGTCTTACGACAGCGCATGGGGCGGTCAGACCATGGAAGCCCTTTGTCGCCGGGATGTGTTCTATGCTGGTGGTCTGCGTCGCCGCGGCGTGGGGAGGGGGCTTTCTGTCCAGACCCGATCCCTTAACGACTCAGGCTGTTGCCTCGCTGGCGCCGTTACCTGAAGCGCTTACACCTGCTCAGCAAGAGGCGTTAGCACAGCGAGGCACTTTACCGTCCACGTTTATTAGAGAAACGCAGCAGCAGCTTGCCCGACTGGATAAGCTGCCCCCTGACTGGAATATTTCCTACAGCCTTGAGCTGTTAGCGCAACTCCAGACGGTGCGGCCGGAGGAGGCAAAGCCGCTTGCCGTGCAGTGGCAGCAAAAATTTAACGCGGCAGCGTTGCCTGCTGAGGCCATGAACAGCTGGTACCAGGGAATGATGAAGCTTCAGCAACTGAGCCATCGGCTGAGTAGTCTGGATGAGCAAAAGGGAAAATATATCACCGTGAGTGAGCTTAAATCGGTGGTTTTTTCGACTATACAGTCATTTAACCAAACAATACCGGCTGAAGAACAACTCAGACGCCTGTCACAGCATCCCGCAGGAGGTGTGCTTCCTGAAGCTGAAAAGACCCAACTGGAGTTGCGCCTAAGACAGCTTGCTGCGCGTTACGCTCAAATAAAACAGGATTCTTCTGCTCAGTGAATTCTGGCGATAGACAGGTGAATGCGCGTGAAGGTCAAAGTGTCCCTGCAGGAATCGAATGAAGGTTTAATTGATTGATATTTTGGTGTTTATAAACTTAATTTTTGTTGAATACCATCACAGATACCATCAGGTGATTGTGACAACTCCAATTCTGGGTATCTCGAGAATAGAACCTGGGAAAGTGACCTGCATTGAATTTACTCCCTACCTTTTTATGAGCGGGTCATCCCATCGGTTCGGTTTGTGAACTGTTACTATAGCCATGTCGAACAACGGAAGATGGCAGAGGGAATATGGTGAGTCATCATTGGCTGGACCAAATGACAGAATGCTTGAAAGAAGCCCGAAAGAAACATGAAGACCTCAACAAAAAAGATGCTATTGAGTTTAACGTCTTTCGGTATATCACTGCTGACGAAAATGGTCTTTCACGCATCATTGCGGATTTGCTAAGGAAGGTGCGAATAAGCAGGTCATTTCTTCCCAAGCTGACTCGCTGATTAAAATTTCGCGGATCTGGGCCGATTTTTTTCCCGCAAACACATCGAATCAGCCTATTTAG
>NZ_VDAS01000030.1:0-43306 GCF_019584165.1 Enterobacter sp. EC_64 | reverse complement strand
ACTGCTGAATTCACTGTCGGCGAAGGTAAGTTGATGACTCATGATGAACCCTGTTCCATGGCTCCAGATGACAAACATGATCTCATATCAGGGACTTGTTCGCACCTTCCCTAGCGGCTTATTTCACGCGCTTTGGTTCCCCGTGGACTCAGCTTCGTGAAACTAACCTGCGCCTGCTGCTTGAGAGTGCGCCGAAAGGTTTTTCGCCGGACTGGGTGCAGTATCAGAAAAACAAAGGCTGGCGGTTACAGCAGGAGAAAGCGCTGGTGGGCGGCTACGACGCCATCCGCGTGTATCTCTGGGTGGGCATGATGAGTGATAAAGATCCTCAGAAAGCCCGGCTCCTGACGCGCTTCCAGCCGATGGCGGCAAAGACCATAAAACGGGGTGTGCCGCCGGAGAAAGTGGATGTGGCGACGGGGAAACGTACCGGTGACGGCCCGGTCGGGTTCTCTGCCGCTATGCTGCCTTTTTTACAACAACGTGATGCCCAGGCGGTTCAGCGCCAGCGCGTTGCAGACCATTTTCCCGATAACAATGCCTATTACAGCTATGTGCTGACGCTTTTTGGGCAAGGATGGGATCAGCATCGTTTTCGCTTCACCGCAAAAGGTGAATTAATACCGGATTGGGGCCAGGAATGCGCAAGTTCACAATAAATCTACTCAGTTTATCGCTTGGCCTGGCGCTTATGCCGTGGGCCCAGGCCGCTAACTCTCCGCAGCAAAAACAGCTGCTGGAGCAGGTGAGGCTGGGCGAATCGACACAGCGTGAGGATTTGGTTCGTCAGTCGCTCTATCGCCTTGAGCTGATTGACCCCAACAACCCTGACGTCATTGCCGCGCGCTTTCGCTACCTGCTGCGTCAGGGCGATAACGCCGGCGCGCAAAAAGAGCTGGATCGTCTGAAAGGGATCGCCCCGGGTTCGAGCGCTTACCAGTCCTCACGCAACACCATGCTGCTTTCTACTCCGGATGGCCGACAGCAGCTCCAGCAGGCGCGACTGCTCGCCACTACGGGGCACACGCAGGAAGCGATTGCCGCCTATGACAAGCTGTTTGACGGCAACCCGCCGGGTGGCGACGTGGCGACGGAATACTGGAACGTCGTGGCGAAAGATCCAGCTCGCCGCGGTGCGGCCATTAACCAGCTGAAAAAAATTAACAGCAGCAGCCCCGGGAATACGCAGCTGCAGACAACGCTGGCCCAGCTTCTGTTCCAGAGCGGACGACGTGATGAAGGCTTTGCGGTACTGCAGGAGATGGCTAAATCCACCAATGGCCGCAGCCAGGCGTCTGATATGTGGTATGACCAAATCAAAGACCAGCCTGCCAGCAGCGCCAGCGTCAGCGCGCTGCAAAAATATCTGAGCGTATTCAGCGACGGGGATAGCGTCGCTGCGGCGCGTGCCCAGCTTGAAGCGCAGCAAAAACAGCTCGCCGATCCGGCGTTCCGCGCGAAAGCGGAAGGGCTCGCGGCGGTGGATGCCGGGCAGGGCAGTAAGGCGGTGGCCGAGCTGCAAAAAGCCGTCAGCGCCAACCATGCCGACAGTGAAGCGGTGGGTGCCCTGGGGCAGGCGTATTCCCAGAAGGGCGACCGTGCCCGCGCGGTAGCGCAGTTTGAAAAGGCGATTGCCCTCGATCCGCAGAGCGATAACCGGGGTAAATGGGACAGTCTTCTGAAGGTTAACCGCTACTGGCTGCTGATCCAGCAGGGCGATGCGGCGCTGAAGGCGAATAACCCGGCGCAGGCAGAGCGTTACTATCAGCAGGCGCGTAACATCGACAATACCGACAGCTACGCGGTGCTGGGGCTGGGCGACGCCGCCGCGGCGCGTAAAGATAACGACGCGGCGGAGCGTTATTACCGTCAGGCGCTGCGAATGGACAGCGGCAACAGCAACGCGGTTCGCGGCCTGGCCAATATTTACCGCGCGCAGTCCCCGGAGAAAGCCTCGCAGTTTATCCAGTCGCTTTCCGCCAGCCAGCGTCGGAGCATTGATGATATCGAGCGTAGTCTGACCAACGAGCAGCTCTCCGCCCAGGCCGAACAGCTGGAAAATCAGGGGAAATACGCCCAGGCAGCAGAAATCCAGCGTCGTCGTCTGGCGCTCTCTCCTGGCGACGTGTGGATAACCTATCGTCTGTCGCGCGATCTCTACAGCGCGGGTCAGCGCAGCCAGGCGGACACCCTGATGCGTCAGCTTGCCCGCCAGAAACCGTCCGACCCGGATCAGGTCTATGCCAGCGGGCTCTATCTTTCCGGAAACGATCAGGACCGTGCCGCGCTGGCGCATCTGGACACGCTGCCGCGCAGCCAGTGGAACAGCAATATTCAGGAACTTGCCGACCGCCTGCAAAGCAATCAGGTGCTGGAAACCGCCAACCGCCTGCGGGACAGCGGTAAAGAGCAGGAGGCAGAGAATCTTCTTCGCCAGCAGCCAACCTCCACCCGCATCGACCTGACGCTGGCGGACTGGGCACAGCAGCGTGGCGATCTGAACTCCGCGAAAACGACGTACAACGCCGTCCTGCAGCGTGAGCCGCAGAACGAAGACGCGATCCTCGGCCTGACCGAGATTTACAGCGCCCAGGGTAACAAAGATGCCGCGCGCGCGGAGCTGGCGAAGCTGCCCGCCGCGCAGAACGGCCAGCCGCTGTCGCTCAATATGCAGCGCCGCATCGCGATGGCGCAGGCGGGGCTGGGTGATTCCGCCGCGGCAGAACAGACCTTCAGTAAAATCATTCCGCAGGCTAAATCGCAGCCCGGATCAATGGAAAACGCGCTGGTGCTGCGTGATGCCGCGCGTTTCCAGGCGCAGAACGGGCAGCCTCAGCAGGCGCTGGAAACCTATAAAGATGCGATGGTATCGACGGGTATCACCACGACGCGTCCGGCTGATAACGACAGTTTCACCCGTCTGACGCGTAACGATGAAAAAGACGACTGGCTGAAGCGCGGCGTGCGCAGTGATGCCGGTGAGTTGTACCGCCAGCAGGATGTTAACGTCACGCTGCAGCACGATTACTGGGGCTCCAGCGGCACGGGTGGCTATTCCGATCTGAAAGCGCATACCACCATGCTGCAGGTGGATGCGCCGCTCTCTGACGGGCGCATGTTCTTCAGAAGCGATCTGGTCAATATGGACGTCGGATCATTCGATACCAGGAACGGGACTTACGACCCTAAATGGGGAACCTGCTACGAAACGCCGTGTAGCGGTAACACCCATCAGTCAGACAATGGCGCAAGCGTCGCTGTCGGCTGGCAGAATAAAACCTGGGCGATGGATATTGGCACCACGCCGATGGGCTTTGACGTCGTCGACGTGGTGGGCGGCATCAGCTACAGCAGCGATCTGGGCCCTATCGGCTATACCGTTAACGCCCATCGTCGGCCAATCTCCAGCTCTCTGCTGGCCTTCGGCGGGCAAAAAGACACCAACACCGGCACCACCTGGGGCGGCGTACGCGCGACCGGTGGCGGCGTGAGCATCAGCTATGACAAAGGGGAAGCGAACGGCGTCTGGTCAAGCCTGAACGCGGAAACGCTGACGGGTAAAAATGTGGAGGATAACTGGCGCGTCCGCTGGATGACGGGTTACTACTACAAGCTCATTAATAAAAACAATGAGCGCCTGACGGTCGGCGTCTCCAACATGCTCTGGCACTACGACAAAGACCTGAGCGGTTATACCCTGGGTCAGGGCGGCTATTACAGCCCGCAGGAGTATGTCTCCTTCGCCTTGCCGGTGACCTGGCGTAAGCGCACGGAAAACTGGTCCTGGGAGCTGGGGGGCTCGGTCTCCTGGTCTCACTCCAAAACCAAAGACGAACTGCGCTACCCGATCCAGAATCTGATCCCGACCGATGAGCCAGACCGCTATACCGATCGGGGCGCGATGGAAACCGGCAGCAGCTCCTCAGGCACGGGTTATACCGCGCGGGCCATTATTGAGCGCCGGGTTACGTCCAACTGGTTTGTTGGCATGGGCGTGGACATTCAGGAAGCGAAAGACTATACCCCAAGCCATGCGCTGATCTATGTGCGCTACTCTGCTGCAGGCTGGCAGGGCGATATGGACTTACCGCCGCAACCGCTCATCCCTTACGCGGACTGGTAATCGGATTTTCCTTAATCCATTTGTAAGTCTCTCTTAACAGCGCAGCAATCGGGTATACTCAGGCGCGCCAGGTTTATACCCTGGCGCGCCCTGCGCTTCGAGTTTTGTGGAGAGTCATTTTGCGTGTCAGCCGTTCCTTAACAATCAAACAGATGGCGATGGTCTCTGCCGTCACCATGCTGTTTGTCCTGCTCTTCTGCGTAATTTTGCTGTTTCATTCCGTACAGCAGAATCGCTATAACACGGCTTCGCAATTAGAAAGTATCGCCCGCTCGGTACGCGGCCCGCTGTCTGCCTCTATCCTGAAAGGGGATATCCCCGAAGCGGAAACCATTCTAAAACGTATTCAGCCAGCCGGTGTTGTGAGCCGGGCGGACGTCGTGCTACCCAATCAGTTTCAGGCGCTGCGGATGAGCTTTATCCCGGAGCGTCCCGTCCCGATGATGGTGATGCGCCTGTTTGAGCTGCCGGTGCAAATTTCGCTTCCCGTTTATTCGCTTGAGCGCCCTGCGAATCCACAGCCTCTGGCCTACCTGGTGTTACAGGCAGACTCCTACCGCATGTATAAATTCGTCATGAGTTGGGTGGTTACGTTAGTGACCACTTGCTTACTTATGACGCTTATTCTCAGCGTGGCGCTGACCTGGTGCATTAACCGGCTGATTGTCCATCCCCTGCGCCGTATCGCCCGCGAGCTGAACACGCTTGCGCCGCAGGATCAGATGGGACACCAGCTTGAGCTGCCGCGTCTGCATCATGACGATGAGATCGGCATGCTGGTGCGCAGCTACAACCTCAACCAGCAGCGCATCCAGCGTCAGCAGGATGAGATGAACAGTAGCGCCACCCGTTTTCCGGTATCGGAGCTTCCCAATAAAGCGTTCCTGATGGCGATGCTGGAGCAAACCGTTGAGCGCCAGCAAACCACCGCGCTGATGGTCATTGCCTGTGAAACTCTGCAGGACACGGCTGGCGTGCTTCAGGAGAGCCAGCGCGAAATGCTGCTGCTCACCCTGGTGGAAAAGATCAAATCTGTCCTTGCCCCGCGCATGGTGCTGACCCAGGTCAGCGGTTACGACCTGGTGGTGATTGCCAACGGCGTAAAAGAACCCTGGCATGCGATCACGTTAGGTCAGCAAGTACTCACTGTCATTAATGAGCGGCTGCCGATTCAGGGTATCCAGCTTCGCCCGAGTGCCAGTATCGGGATTGCCATGTTCTATGGCGACCTGACCGCGGAACAGCTTTATCGCCGAGCCTTCTCGGCGGCCTTTACCGCCCGGCGCAAAGGGAAAAACCAAATCCAGTTCTTCGACCCGGCGCAGATGGAAAAGGCGCAGCAGCGCCTGACGGAAGAGAGCGACATCCTGACCGCGCTGGATAACCGCCAGTTTGCTCTCTGGCTGCAGCCGCAGGTGGATCTGCGGACGGGAGAGGTAAAAAGCGCCGAGGCCCTGCTGCGTCTGCAGCAGCCGGATGGCACATGGGAGCTGCCGGAAGGGCTGATTGAGCGCATCGAGTCCTGCGGCCTGATGGTCACCGTCGGCTACTGGGTGCTCGAAGAGTCCTGTCGTCAGCTTGCCGCCTGGCAGGAGCGCGGCATAACGCTGCCGCTGTCGGTCAATTTGTCTGCCATGCAGCTTATGCACCCGACCATGGTTTCTGAGATGCTGGAGCTGATCCATCGTTACCGCATCAAACCGGATACCTTGACCCTGGAAGTGACGGAGAGTCGACGCATTGACGACCCCAATGAGGCGGTCGCGATTCTTAAGCCGCTGCGTAATGCCGGCATTCGCATTGCCCTGGACGATTTTGGCATGGGGTACGCCGGGCTGCGCCAGCTTCAGCACATGAAGACGCTTCCGGTGGATGTACTAAAAATTGACAAAGCGTTTGTCGACGGTCTGCCGGACGACAGCAGCATGGTGCAGGCGATTATCCAGATGGCGCGCAGCCTCAACCTGCACCTTATTGCCGAGGGAATTGAAACCGACGCGCAACGCGCCTGGCTGGCAGAGGCGGGCGTGGAGAGCGGGCAGGGTTTCCTGTTTGCCCCCGCAGTGCCTTCGGATGTCTTTGAAGAACGATACCTTTCTGGTGCTGACAATAACGCAAAAGTGTAATTTTGTTGCTGGCTTGTGCGAGCCAGCTCAAATTTCTTAACATTTGTGTTTCAAATTTGAACTGAGTTTATTTCTGTCCTGTTATGCGGGTGTTATTTTAAAGCCGCAGGTTAACCATAACCTTACAAAGCCTGTGGTTTTTCTTCCCAAGGACACCCTATGAAAACCTCACTCTTCAAAAGTCTTTATTTCCAGGTCCTGACAGCCATCGCCATCGGTATTCTGCTGGGTCACTATTACCCTGAACTGGGCGCGCAAATGAAACCGCTTGGCGACGCGTTCGTTAAGCTCATCAAAATGGTCATCGCTCCGGTGATCTTCTGTACGGTCGTCACGGGCATCGCTGGCATGGAAAGCATGAAGGCGGTTGGCCGTACCGGTGCAGTGGCGCTTCTCTATTTTGAAGTGGTCAGTACCCTTGCGCTGATTATTGGTCTGGTCATCGTTAACGTGGTGCAGCCAGGTGCGGGGATGAACGTCGATCCCTCGACGCTGGATGCCAAAGCGGTTGCGGTCTATGCCGAACAGGCGAAGGATCAGGGCGTGGTGGCCTTCCTGCTGGACGTCATTCCTGGCAGCGTCATTGGCGCATTCGCCAGCGGAAACATCCTCCAGGTGCTGCTGTTCGCCGTGATGTTTGGCTTCGCCCTGCACCGTCTGGGCAGCAAAGGCCAGCTGATCTTTAACGTGATCGAAAGCTTCTCGCAGGTCATCTTCGGCATCATCAATATGATCATGCGCCTGGCGCCCATCGGTGCCTTCGGTGCGATGGCCTTCACTATCGGTAAGTATGGCGTCGGTACGCTGGTCCAGTTGGGTCAGCTGATTATCTGTTTCTATATCACCTGTATTCTTTTCGTGGTGGTGGTGCTGGGCTCCATCGCCCGCGCGACCGGTTTCAGCATCTTCAAATTTATCCGTTACATCCGCGAAGAGCTGCTGATTGTTCTGGGAACCTCCTCGTCAGAATCGGCGCTGCCGCGCATGCTCGATAAGATGGAGAAACTCGGGTGTCGTAAATCGGTGGTGGGGCTGGTGATCCCGACGGGCTACTCCTTCAACCTGGACGGCACCTCGATATACCTGACGATGGCGGCCGTGTTTATTGCACAGGCGACCAACAGCCATATGGATATTTTCCATCAGATCACCCTGTTGGTGGTGCTCCTGCTCTCCTCTAAAGGCGCGGCGGGCGTAACGGGCAGCGGCTTTATCGTGCTGGCTGCCACTATCTCTGCAGTGGGGCACCTGCCGGTGGCGGGCCTGGCGTTGATTCTCGGTATTGACCGCTTTATGTCAGAGGCGCGTGCGTTAACCAACCTGGTGGGTAACGGCGTGGCAACGGTAGTGGTCGCGAAATGGGTGAAAGAGTTGGATCATAAAAAGCTCGACGATACTCTGAATAATCGTTCAACTGACAGCAAAAATCCTGGCTTATCCTCTTAATCTTGTCACAAATGCCCGTATTCCCTTGTGGGGATGCGGGCTCCTGCGCATAATAACTGTTCATACCTGTCATAATTCGACAAGATTTTTTTTGGGTATATTTCACTTCGGACCGTGACGTTTTGCCGAACGCGCGGTCTAATCGACGTGTTTTCATCGTCATCTTTAAGAGTGAAGCGCGTCGCGAGGCACTCTTTTTTAACCAGGAATGTTGATCAGGGGTTCACATGCAGGGCACAAAAATTCGACTCTTAACCGGCGGTTTGCTGATGATGGCAGCAGCCAGTTATGTGCAGGCAGATGCGCTCCAGCCAGACCCGGCCTGGCAACAAGGGACACTAGCGAACGGTTTTCAGTGGCAGGTGTTAGCCACGCCGCAACGTCCCAGTGACCGTATTGAAATCCGTCTGTCTGTTAATACCGGTTCCCTCACGGAAAGCACCCAGCAAACCGGTTTCAGCCACTTTATTCCCCGGCTGGCGCTCACGCAGAGCGGCAGCCTGCAAGCGGTTCAGGTGCGTTCGCTCTGGCAACAGGCCATCGATCCGAAGCGCCCGCTTCCTCCGGCTGTGGTCTCGTATGACTACACCATGTTTAACCTGAGCCTGCCTAATAACCGCAACGATCTGCTTAAAGAAGCCCTGACGTATCTCTCCGATGCCTCCGGCAATCTGGCGATTACGCCGGACACCGTCAACTATGCGTTGAGCAACAGCGACATGGTGGCGACCTGGCCTGGTGATACCAAAGAGGGCTGGTGGCGTTACCGCCTGAAAGGCTCGACGTTGCTGGGACATGACCCTGCCGAGCCGCTAAAACAGCCGGTGGACGCCGAACAGGTGAAATCGTTCTACCAGAAGTGGTACACCCCGGACGCGATGACGCTGATCGTGGTGGGTAATGTGGACAGCCGCGCGGTGGTGGAGCAGATCAACAAAGCGTTTGGCGATCTGAAAGGCAAGCGTGAATCGCCTGCCCCTGTTCCGACACTCTCCCCGCTGCGTGCAGAGCCTGTCAGCATTATGACGGACACCGTGCGTCAGGACCGACTCTCCGTGATGTGGGATAACGCCTGGCAGCCCATCCGTGAGTCCGCGGCGCTGTTGCGCTACTGGCGTGCCGACCTGGCGCGTGAAGCGCTGTTCTGGCACGTTCAGCAGACGCTCAGTAAGAATAACGTGAAGAATATCGGTCTTGGCTTTGACTGCCGCGTGCTGTTCCAGCGTGCGCAATGCGCCATTAACGTTGAATCACCGGGCGATAAGCTGAATGCCAATCTGGGTGTCGTCGCGAAAGAGTTGGCAAAAGTGCGTAAAGAGGGGCTTTCCGAAGAGGAATTCAACGCGCTTGTGGCGCAGAAAAAACTCGAGCTGCAGAAGCTGTTTGCGACCTACGCGCGCGCCGATACCGATATTCTGATCAGCCAGCGTATTCGCTCTTTGCAGAATCAGGTGGTGGACATTGCGCCGGAACAGTACCAGAAGCTTCGTCAGGATTTCCTGAACGGTCTGACCGTCGAAATGCTCAACCAGGATCTCCGTCAGCAGCTGTCGCAGGAGATGGCGTTGATCCTTCTGCAGCCGAAGGGCGAACCGGAATATGACATGAAGGAACTTCAGAAGACCTGGGATTCCATCATGGCGACCGCGCCGCAGCCGACGCAGGCCGCGACGGCTGATGATTTACACCCGGACGCGACGGATATCCCGCAAGGGCAGTAAGACGTAGACATTCCCTCTCCCTGTGGGAGAGGGTTAGGGTGCGGGCATCAGCCCGCACCCTACTTAAACAGGCATTGCCTCACGCGGAATAATCGCCCCGCGATACTGAATCACCGTGCTGGCCGTCAGATGTCCACGCTGTGCCGCCGCTTCCGGCGTTCCGCCCGTCAGGCGTACTGCCAGATAGCCCGCGCTGAATGAATCACCCGCCGCCGTGGTATCAATCACTTTCTCTTTGGCAAGCTTCACCGCCGGGACCTCAATCGCCGCTTCACCCGTAATCGCGACCAGGCACGACTCCGCACCGCGCTTAATCACCACTTCGCTCACGCCAGCCGCTTGCGTGCGTGCAATCACGTCCTCTACCGGTTTCTCCCCCCAGAGGGCGTCTTCATCATCGAGCGTCAGGAAGGCGATGTCGGTGCATTGCAGCATCTGCTGATAGACCTGCTGCGTCTCTTCACGGCTGGCCCACAGGCGCGGGCGGTAGTTGTTATCGAAAATGACCTTGCCGCCGTTGGCACGGCATTCGCGCAGCAGCGAGAGCAGCTTTTCACGGCTGGTGGGGCTCAGGATCGCCAGGCTGATCCCGCTCAGATAGAGATAGTCGAAGGTCGACAGCGCTTCGCAGATGGCCGCGGCATCCTCGCTCTCCAGCCAGAATTTGGCCGCGGCTTCGTTACGCCAGTAATAAAACGTGCGTTCGCCGGTGTCGTCGGTCTCTATGTAATACAAACCCGGCAGGCGGTTTTCCATACGCTGGATCAGCGAGGTATCAATATGTTCACTTTGCCAGGCCTCAAGCATCTGCTGGCTGAAGCTGTCCGTCCCCAGAGCGGTAACGTAGTTCACGGTGAGCGCCTCAGGCGCAACCTGGCGGGCAATATAAACGGAGGTGTTTAACGTATCGCCACCAAATCCGCGGCTCACTTCCGCGCCTTTTTGTGACAGCTCAATCATGCATTCGCCAATCACGGCAATTTTTTTAGACATAATCGTGAACCTGAACAGAAGAATGATCAGCAGTGTGCGCTGAGTGAATTAACAGGTCAACTATATTAAAACAACGTTCCATTATTTTATTTGAGCCAGCGCGTGTTCATGCGCATTTCTGTCATCTTAATTTCATTTTCCCGGTGAATTGAACATAAAGTTCTCAATTGTCGCGCCGATAATCCTGTGACGAGTCCAGAAAGGCCATCCCAACAACAGGACATCTGAAATGAAGTCAGAGCAGGTTATCCAGCGGCTGAGCACCACGCCTGAGGCAAGTATTGAGAACTTGCAGGAGCATCGCTACTGGCTGCAATGTGAGCGTGCGTATACCTATCAGCCGATATACCGAACAGACGGTCGACTGATGGCCATTGAAATTTTGACCGTCGTGACGCATCCCTCAAACCCTTCCCAGCGTATCGCACCGGATCGCTATTTTGCCGAAGTGGCCGTTCGCCAGCGTCTTGACGTGCTGGAAGAGCAGCTCCGTATGCTGGCAACGAAGCAGCCCTTTTTCGAACAGCACGATATCCTCGCTTCAGTGAATGTCGATGGCCCCACTCTGCTGGCGCTGCGTCAGAACGCGAAATTGCAGGCGCTGATCGCCACTCTGCCGTGGGTGCGCTTTGAGCTGGTGGAGCATGTCCGCCTGCCGCAGGACTCCTCGTTCGCCTCCATATGCGAATACGGCCCGCTGTGGCTGGATGACTTTGGCACCGGCATGGCGAACTTTTCGGCTCTGAGTGAAGTGCGTTATGACTACATTAAAGTGGCCCGCGATCTGTTCATTATGCTGCGTCAGACCCCGGAAGGGCGGAACCTGTTTACGCTGTTATTACAGCTGATGAACCGCTATTGCCAGGGCGTGATTGTTGAAGGTGTGGAAACGCTGGAAGAGTGGCGCGATGTGCAAAGCTCGCCTGCCGCGGCGGCGCAAGGCTATTTCCTCTCCCGACCGGTACCCATGGATCGCCTCGATAGCGTGATAACTACCCTCTGATAAGCCCGCTTCCCTTTGTCTGGACTATAGTTTTACAGGACAGGTCATCAGGAAAGGGGATAAAAATGACAAGAACAACCAGGGTGATCTCCTGGACAGCAGGGATTTTCTTGTTGTTGATCGTGGTCGTCGCCATCATTATTGCGACGTTTGACTGGAACCGTCTTAAGCCGACCATCAACCAGAAAGTCTCAACCGAACTGAACCGCCCCTTCGCCATACGCGGTGATTTAGGGGTCGTGTGGGAGCGTCAGAAAGAGGAGCCCGGCTGGCGAAGCTGGATCCCCTGGCCGCACGTCCACGCCGACGACATCATTCTCGGTAACCCGCCGGACATCCCGGACGTCACCATGATCCACCTGCCGCGCGTTGAGGCCACGCTGGCCCCGCTCGCGCTGCTGACCAAAACGGTCTATCTGCCGTGGATCAAACTTCAACAGCCCGACGCGCGCCTGATCCGCCTCTCTGAAAAAAACAACAACTGGACGTTCAACCTTGCCAGCGATGGCGAAAAGGATCCGAATGCCCAGCCTTCCTCCTGGTCATTCCGTCTCGACAATATTCTCTTCGATCGCGGGCGGATCGCCATCGACGATAAGGTCAGCAAGGCCGACGTGGAGATCCTGGTCGATCCGCTGGGCAAGCCGCTGCCGTTTAGCGAGGTCACGGGGACGAAAGCCAAAGGTGACACGGCAAGCGTGGGCGACTATGTCTTCGGCCTGACGGCAAAAGGACGCTACAACGACCAGCCGCTCAGCGGCAAAGGAAAAATAGGCGGCATGCTGGCGCTCCGGAGCGAAGGCACGCCGTTCCCGGTGCAGGCCGACTTCCGCTCCGGTAACACCCGCGTGGCGTTCGTGGGAACGGTTAACGACCCGATGAACATGGGCGGCGTCGATCTTCAGCTTAAATTTGCCGGTGATTCGCTGGGCGAGCTGTATGAGCTGACCGGCGTGCTGCTGCCGGATACCCCGCCGTTCGAAACGGACGGGCATCTGGTCGCCAAAATCGACAGCGAAAAATCGTCGGTTTTTGACTACCGTGATTTTAACGGCCGCATCGGCGACAGCGATATCCACGGCTCGCTGACCTACACCACCGGAAAACCGAGACCGAAGCTGGAAGGGGACGTTGAGTCCCGCCAGCTGCGTCTGGCCGATCTCGGCCCGCTGATCGGCGTGGATTCCGGTAAAGGTACGAAGTCAAAAGAGGTGAAAAAGGACATTCAACCTGCGGGAAAAGTGCTGCCTTACGATCGCTTTGAAACCGATAAGTGGAACGTGATGGATGCGGATGTGCGCTTCAAAGGGCGTAAGATTGAGCATGGCAGCACGTTGCCGTTGAGCGATCTCTCGACGCATATCATCCTCAAAAACGCCGACCTGCGCCTGCAGCCGCTGAAGTTTGGCATGGCGGGCGGGACGATTTCCTCCAACATTCACCTGGAAGGCGATAAAAAGCCGATGCAGGGGCGCGCGGAGATTCAGGCGCGCAGGCTTAAGCTGAAAGCGCTGATGCCGAACGTCGAGCTGATGCAGAAGACCCTCGGCGAGATGAACGGCGATGCCGACATCCGCGGCGTGGGGAACTCCGTGGCGGCGCTGCTGGGCAGCGGTAATGGCAACCTGAAGCTGCTGATGAACGACGGGCTGGTGAGCCGCAACCTGATGGAAATCCTGGGCCTGAACGTCGGTAACTACATCATCGGGCAAATCTTCGGTGATGATGAGGTGCGGGTGAACTGCGCGGCGGCCAATCTGGATCTGGTTAACGGCGTGGCGCGTCCGCAGATTTTTGCCTTCGACACGGAAAATGCGGTGATTAACGTGACCGGTACCGCCAGCATGGCGTCCGAACAGCTGGATTTGACCATCGATCCGGAAAGTAAGGGGATCCGTATCATCACCCTGCGCTCGCCGCTGTACGTGCGCGGAACCTTCAAAAATCCGCAGGCGGGCGTGAAGCCCGGACCGCTGATTGCGCGTGGCGCGGTGGCCGCAGCCCTCGCGACGCTGGTTACCCCCGCCGCAGCGCTGCTGGCGTTGATTTCGCCGTCAGAAGGCGAGGCGAATCAGTGCCGGACCATTTTGTCGCAAATGAAGAAGTAAGGAGCGGCCTGTTTTTGACGGGTGGCGCTGCGCTTACCCGGCCTGCATTTGAATCGTAGGCCGGGTAAGGCGTAGCCGCCACCCGGCATTAGCTTACAGAGCCTGGTGTTTCGTCTCGTGCGTCAGCAGCAGCGCAATCAGCGTCAGCGCCGCCATGGCCGCCAGATAAACGCCTACATAGAACAGGCCGTAGTTTGCCTGCAGCCAGGTGGCGATATACGGCGCAACGGAGGCGCCCAGAATAGACGAGACGTTATAGGAGAACGACGCGCCGGTATAACGCACTTCCGTCGGGAACAGCTCTGGCAGCAGCGCACCCATCGGGCCGAAGGTCAGCCCCATCAGGCTCAGGCCAATCAGCAGGTAGGCCATCACCAGCGCCGGGCTGCCTGAACCCAGCAGCGGCGGGAAGACGAACAGAGCAAACAGAACGATCAGCGTGGTGATGGTGATCATGCTTGCGCGACGACCGAACTTATCCGCGAGCAGGCCCGCAATCGGCACCATCACGCCAAATCCGATCACCGCCATCATCAGCATCCACAGCACTTCGTTACGCGGCAGACCCAGCCCAACCGGCGCGGCGGCGGTACTGAATGTCATGGAGTAAACGGTCATGATGTAGAACAGCGTGTAGGTGGCCAGCATGATAAACGTGCCCAGTACGGTCACGCGGACGTGTTTGGTCAGCAGCGTGCCCAGCGGTACCTTCACCTGCTTGTTCGCCGCGGCCACTTTCGCGAAAACAGGGGTCTCATGCAGAGAAACACGCACGTACAGGCCAATCAGCACCAGCACGGCTGAGAAGACAAACGGGATACGCCAGCCCCAGCTCATGAACTGTTCATCCGTCAGCAGCCAGGAGAGCAGCAGGAACGTCCCGTTGGCGAAGAAGAAGCCAATCGGTGCGCCAAGCTGCGGGAAAGAACCATACAGCGCGCGCTTGCGCGCCGGGGCGTTCTCGGTGGCCAGCAGCGCCGCGCCACCCCATTCACCACCCAGGCCCAGACCCTGACCAAAACGCGCCAGCGCCAGCAGGACCGGTGCCAGAATGCCGATGGTCTCATACGTCGGCAGCAGGCCGATGGCCACGGTGGAGATCCCCATCGTCAGCAGCGAGGCCACCAGCGTCACTTTACGTCCGATGCGATCGCCAAAGTGTCCAAACAGCGCGGAGCCAATCGGACGCGCAACAAACGCGATAGCAAAGGTCGCCAGGGACTGCAGCGTGGCCGCCGTTGGATCGCCCTGCGGGAAGAAAATGTGCGGGAAGACGATGACCGCCGCGGTGGCGTAAATGTAAAAGTCGAAGAACTCGATGGCGGTGCCAATCAGCGAGGCGACGACAACTTTATTTCGCGAATTTACCGGAACGTTTTCCGTTTCTGAGTCGAGTGTGGTGGCGGTTGCTTGCATAATATTTTCTTATTTTTGTCGAACGAAAGGCCATATTACGCACAGCAAAAGCGACATTTCAATCTGTAACAAAGCCGCGACCTGGTGATAAAAGCAACAAAAAGCGGATAATTTTCAGGCCAGCCAAAACACGTCTATGAAATGCTTCACAGATTTTAAATATCAGTCAATAAAACTGGTTTTCGGTTAAATAAAAGTTACGGACTGGATTTATATGCTGAAATGATGAATCGGGCTGAAATTTCAGCCCGGGAGAGGGGTTAACGGTGCGTTTTGCCCGGCATTCGCGGGTCGTCTTTGTACTCGGCAGTGGCGATCCACGCGGCGCAGAACAGGGTTAAACGTGCGAAGAAGTAGAAGAACGCCATTAACCCCAGCACCGAGCCGAACGCCGCGCCGGAAGGGGATTTCACCAGCGACGGCAGGGTGTAGGTCATCACGATTTTAATCACCTCAAAGCCTATCGCCGCGATCAGTGTCCCTCTGATCAGCGCCTTCTTGCGCGGGCGATGGCGCGGCAAGCGCCAGAAGATCCAGAAGAACAGCAGGTAGTTGGCGAAGATGGAAATGGCCAGCCCAATGCTGCGCCAGGCGGGCTTCAGCCATTCGATGTAATCAAGGTAGAGCGCGGAGATGATCATCTGCTGCGCCGAGCCCGCCACGGAGGTAATGGACAGCGTCACGATGAGCGCGACGAGCAGGCCAATCAGCGAAACAAAGTCGCGGAGATACTTCACCCAAATTTTCTCCTGGTCCTGCGGCTTACGCTCCCAGACATCGCGCGACTGGGCGCGAATGGCCTCGCGCAGGTTGCCCATCCAGTTAACGCCGGAGTAAAGGGCAATCAGCAAACCGACGATACCGACGGTGGTGCGCTGCTGGACGGCGGTATTGATGGTGCTTTTGAGCGTGCTGGCAAGGGTTGGATCACTGACATTATTCAGGATTTTGTTAAAGATATCCTGCAACAGCGTCGGGTGCGAGGCGAGCACAAAACCGGCCGCCGCAAACGACACCATCAGGATCGGGATCATCGACAGGAACGAAAAATAGGTGATAGCGGCACCAAACTGGTTTCCCATGCGGTCATTAAAGCGTTCGGTCGCACGTATCAGATGCGCAATCATGGGAAACTGCTGAATTCTGGCGATAATGCCGGTGACGGTCCCCAGCGCTTTGCTGGCGGTACCTGGAGACCTGCTCTCTTCCGGCTCGGTCTCCATCTTCTTGATGGGTTCATACTCTAAATGTTGGGTGGGTCGTTGCGGGTTATTTTCCGGCGTCACGCGTCTTTTCCTTTTCGTTTGGCTGGATGTTACTGAATTATAGCTTGCGACTAGTCCACGTAAGCTTTTGTGAGTTCGGTCAGCCACTCCATGAACAGATGTACCCGGCGGGAGAGGTTGCGCCGGTGGGGATAAATCAGGGAGACAGGCATTGGTTCGGCCCGGTATTGCGGGAGAATTTCAATCAGTTTCTTCGCGCGCAGTAAATCTCGCACCCCAACCCGCGGAACCTGAATGATGCCCAGCCCGGCGAGGCAGGCAGCCTGGTAAGTTTCGGTGCTGTTAACAGTTAACACCCCTCCCGTTTTTATCCACTGCGTCGTACTGCCGTTATAAAACTCAAAGCCCTGTGGGCGAGTTCCCAGCGTAGCGGTGTAGTGAATGACGGCGTGGGAGCCTAAATCGTCCAGCGTTTCCGGGTAGCCAAAACGCGCCAGATAATCCGGGCTGGCGCAGTTAATCACCGACAGCTTGCCCAACGGTCGGGCAATAAGCCCTGAATCTTTCAGGGTGCCGACGCGTACCACGCAGTCAAACCCTTCGCGGATCACATCCACCAGACGATCGCTGCTGCTGAGCTCCAGCTCGATGCCCGGATAATGCTGCAGAAAAGCAGGGAGTTTGGGGATGACTAAATTTCGAGCTACGGCGACGGGCATATCCACGCGGAGCCGTCCGCTGATGCTGGAGGGATCGTGCAAAAACATACCGTCCAGCTCATCGAGGTTTGCCAGCAGATCTTTTGCCCGTTCGTAATAGACCATACCGTCCTGCGTCAGGCTGACGCGGCGGGTGGTGCGGTGCAATAGCTGGGTGCCAAGCCGGTTTTCGAGGGCCTGAATCTGTCGTGACACGCTGCCTTTCGGCAGCGTTAATGTTTCTGCCGCGCGGGAAAAACTCTCCAGTTCCGCGACGCGAACAAACAGCTGCATTGCGTGAATTTTATCCATAGATGTAGCTCATTGTTGTTTGTGCTGAAACAGTGAAGCGTTTTAACTCATCTTTATTGATTTTTTATCACCTAATAAGCTCTTACTCAATCTCCATAACAGCCAAAACGAGGTTTATGATGACTGAACGTATCGCATTAGTGACGGGTGGTAGCCGTGGTTTGGGTAAAAACGCTGCCTTAAAGCTGGCGGCAGACGGCACGGGAATTGTGCTGACCTACAACCGCAGCCAGCAGGAAGCGCTGGACGTTGTGCATGAAATTCAGGAAACAGGCGTCAACGCGGCGGCATTGCAGCTCAACGTCGGGGATATCACGAGTTTTGAGCATTTTGCCCAACAGCTTCAGGAAACCCTTAAGAGCGTCTGGCAGCGTGAAACGTTTGACTATTTATTGAACAATGCCGGGACGGGTTTATATGCGCCTTATACCGACACGACGGAAGCCCAGTTTGACGAGGCGCTGAACATTCATTTCAAAGGACCTTTCTTCCTGACGCAGCGCCTGCTGCCGCTGCTTAGCGACGGCGGACGGATCCTCAACGTCTCCAGCGGGCTGGCCCGTTTTACCCAGCCGGGGTCGGCGACCTACGCGGCGATGAAAGGAGCAATGGAAGTGTTGACGCGTTATCAGGCGAAAGAGCTGGGCGCGCGCGGCATCTCCGTCAATATCATTGCGCCTGGCGCGATAGAAACCGACTTTGGCGGCGGACACGTGCGCGACAACGCGGAGCTCAACCAGATGCTGGCGTCCCAGACGGCGCTGGGGCGGGTGGGGCTGCCTGACGATATCGGCGATGCCATTGCGGCACTGCTCAGCGACAAACTGGGCTGGATGAATGCGCAACGTATTGAAGTATCAGGCGGTATGTTCCTGTGAGGTATGCGCTTGAGTAAATCCTTAAGATAAATGTGTCTAAATACTGACAGATATAAAGAACCCCGGGGATTTGTAACGTATCCATTCGTTGAGTTTTTTCTTAAATAATGCCTCTGTAGAATCCCCCTTCGCTATTCTCAGAGGGGAAAAAACGATGCGAGTAATCATGTTTGACAGGCAGTCACTCTTTATTCACGGAGCGATACACAGTCTTCAGAGGTTGATTCCGGAAATAAATATAACTGGGACCTGTCAGGCAGAAGATTTATGGACTCAGATTTCTGCTTCACCGTCGGCTATCGTCATGATTGATGGGAATTTAATTCAGGACGAAGGGAGCACTTTGCTGGAAGCGATCCTGCATCGCTTTCCGGCGATACGTGTGATTCTGATTTTGGCGAAAAAAGAGGCCAAATTTGCTGAGCAGCTGCGGCAGCGAAACGTCATGGCCATTGTTCCCCGAAACGCCAATCCCGAACGGTTTTCCGCCGTACTGGATTCGGTATCCAGAGGGATGGTCTGTTTTCCCGGAGAGTGGGTCAGAGAGCCGACGTCGCCTCAGGCATTATTATCCTTGAGCGAGCGCCAGCGCGAAGTCTTGAAATTGCTGGCGGCGGGGGAGTCGAATAAAGAGATTGGCCGCAATCTGAACATCAGTGCGGCCACGGTAAAAGCGCACCTCGAGGCACTTTTCCGGCGGCTGGACGTGAAAAACAGAACGCAGGCAGCCATGTATTATACCCGGGCGACGGCCTGAAAAAGCGCGTTTGGGAGCGACGTTATCTCTCCGAAACTGAATATCATCATCACCAGCGCATCATGCTGCTGTTGGGTTAATGGACGTGTCATATTTTCCCGCAGCAGCGCTTCACACAACCGGATATCTTCGCGCAACAAAGTCTCAGCCTCCAGAGGTGTGACAGGGCCGTGAAAATGCTCCTGATCGCGGATAACGTGGCCATAGCCGATAACCCATAATCCTTTTTCGTCACGATATTTTTCCAGAGAAAGACCCTG
This sequence comes from Enterobacter sp. EC_64, assembly GCF_019584165.1. NCBI lineage: Bacteria > Pseudomonadati > Pseudomonadota > Gammaproteobacteria > Enterobacterales > Enterobacteriaceae > Enterobacter > Enterobacter sp. EC_64. The sequence goes on along the minus strand of NZ_VDAS01000030.1, from coordinate 24,239 downwards.
ATGTTTCTTTATTAACGCGATGGCGGCAGAAGATATTTTCAGCGCATGCTCTTTCATATTCATTTCCTCTTAATGGCGACACTGTAGAGGAAATGAGGTACGAGAAATATCCGCCAAATGGCTATTGATCAGGGATTGTTATTCAGATATTCCTGCCGCAATAAACCAAATAACCAGTCATTATGCCAACGTCCCGCAAGGTAATAGCTCTCGCGTAATTCGCCCTCCAGGCAAAAGCGGGCTTTTTCCAGCAGACGTCGTGAGGCGATATTCCCGGCGGTGACGGTGGCGGTAAGTCGACGTATACCGCCCTGATGAAAAGCGTAATCGCAAAGCGCTTTCAGGGATTCAAAGCCGTAACCTTTCCCCTGCGCCTCGGGAGCGAAAAGAAAACCGACCTCAGCGCAATCCTCCTCCCGATGAATATACCCGGTGACGCCCAACGGAGCCCTGGAAGCGGCGTCACGCACGACGAGGCACAGCCAGTGCGCGCTCCCTGGCGTCCAGGGCGTCAGGCGCGAATCAAACGCCTCGCGGATCGCCGCGACGGGGCGGTCTTCCGCCACAAAGCGCATGACGTCGGGATGCTGCTGTAGCGCCAGAAAAAAGGGCCAGTCTTCTTCTCGTAAAGGCGAGCAGTTCAGGCGAGGGGTAATTAAAACCGGCATTCAGATTCTCCTGAAACATTTTAAATGATTTTAGGGTTGTCACTTTATTTCAACAGAAAGTCAGGTATGGTTAACCGCGTATAAATAAAAAGAAAAAAGGCCGTTACGGGCCAATCCGGATGTCTTCGTTGTCGCTTAAGGAAAACAATGACTCTCAGCACATCACATCATATTCGCGAACAGTTCGAACACTGTCTGGCGGTCATTCGCCATGCGTCGGTGGAAATTTTGCTTCTTCTGAATGTACATGCTTCTGAGGGCAAAGATCCACGCTGGTTTCTGGAACAACTGGACAGCGCGCGATTAGCCCTGGGCGGCTGGGGAGCCGTGGCGAAAAAACTCAACCTGAATGATGCCGAGATGTCGGAATTTACGCTCCAGCTGCGCCTGCTGCAGCAGCGCGTGCCGCAGTATGAAAGCGGACAGGATGTGAGTGAAAACCAGCTGATTGCGGCGATGCGGTTTGTCACCGCGCTGGAGCACCTTCGCCTGCAGCAGCCGCTGTTGACCTACAGCACGGAGCTGGCTCCGGGCAGCGAACTCCAGCAGCAGCAGGCGCATAAGCAGGTGCGGGCGATAGAGCTCATGATAAAAGGGCTCATCCAGCAGGCCTGGCCCGATCAGGTAAGGCTGAATAACCATCTCAAGACTTTGTTTAACGCCGACCGCGTACGGCGCTGGCTGAAGTTGGGCGAGATCAACGATGTCCTGAGCGGCATGATGTTCAGCGAACTGGCGCAAATGCTGGTGGATAAAAAAGAGTTCAGCCGCTATTACGCTTCGCTGTTCAGCGACCCGTCCATGCTGACGCTGCTGGTTGAACCGCGTAAAACGCTGCAAACCTTCCTCGATGACATTCGGCAAATTCGCAACAACATCACCGTCCAGAAAACGTTAAGCTCGGCGCAAATCCAGCTGCTGGATAACTACTATGCGCAGATCGCGCGGCCCGTTCAACGCGCGTTTGAAGAGGGGAGAACGCGCGTCAATCCGGCGGGATTCATGGCGGTAGATGCCAGCGAACTGCATACCTTCTGGGAAAAGGCGCAGAAAATGGATCGGGTCACCGGTGGGGATCTGTTTGAAGTCCGTGACACCATTGAAAAGCCGACCCAGCGCGCGCCGCGCACCCCCGAACAGCGCGAGCAACTCATTTCCGGTGCGTTATGGGGGGCGGTTGGCGTTATGGTGATTGCCATCGTGGCGGGAGGCTTCTGGCTGGTGACCAGCAGTAAACCGCAGCCTGCGGCCGTCAGCGCGGCTGAAGCGGCGCCGCCACAGGAAATGCGTGAGACGCCTTCCTCGCGCGAAACGCTCACGCGCATGGGAGTGACCTGGGACGAGAATAATTTCCGCTCGGCCATTAACCGCAACGACACCCGCGTGACCCAGCTCTTTTTGCAGGGCGGTATGGACTGGAAGCTGTCCTGGACCGAAGAGGCGATGTCGGCAGGCTATGACGACGTGCTGGAGCTGATGCTACGCTACCGGCAAAACATGGTGGAGGAGAAGCCGTGTCGGCGCTTCATCAACACGCTCAGCCACGCGATGTCGAACGGCGAGTCTCTGACCTCGGTACGTAAAGAGTACCTCAAAGCTTTCTGCACCGTGCCAGCGGTGGTGAAACGCCAGCAGCACGATCTCGACATGGCCACACGCCGTGCGAAGTCACAGCCGGATGCCACCACCAAAAAATGGCAGTCTATTCAAAGCGCCATTTATGAGGTGATTCGCTGATCTCTCCTCCCTCTCCCCGTGGGAGAGGGCCGGGGTGAGGGCACCAGACCGCACCCTATTCAAGGCTCCCCATACAACCCAATCAGCCGCCGCACCACGCCGTTCGTCCAGCCGAAACCATCCTGCAGCGGATACTCACCCCCGCCCCCTTCGCGCGGCGTGCTGCTGGCGATGTGGTACTTCTCAATCAGCTTATGATGCGTCTGATAAAAATGGTTCACCGTATGCAGCCAGCTCCAGGCGATTTCATCCCCCAGCGAGTCGTTGCCGTACTGCTTGAACCCCTGGATCGCCATCCACTGCAGCGGCGCCCAGCCGTTGGGTTTATCCCACTGCTCGCCGGTTTCGTACTCGGTCGCCAGAATTCCGCCCGGCGTCAGCAGTCGCGCTTTGACCGCATCCGACAGGCGCTCGGCCTGCTCATGGGTCGCCATGCCGACATACAGCGGCACAATGCTGGCGGCAGAAAACAGCGCCAGCTCTTCGCGTCGCCAGTCGTAATCGCGGTAACAGCCACTCTCCTCGTCCCACAGATAGCGGTTCACCGCCTCGCGGCGATCGCTGGCTTTCTGGCGGAACAGGTCGGCCGTCTCTTTGTCCCCTTTCGACGCCGAGATGTTGGCAATGGCGCTTTCCAGCTTGAACAGGAAGGCGTTCAGGTCGATGGGGATAAACTGCGTCGTGCGGATGCTGGCGAGCCGCGACGGATCGCGCAGCCAGCGGGAGGAATAGTCCCAGCCGGACGCCGCCCCGGCGCGCAGGTCGCGATACACCTCGTTTGGCGGACGGCCCGAATGGCGGGCAGTTTCCACGTCCTCAATCCACGATTCATCGCGCGGGGTATCACGGTCATCCCAGTAGCGGTTGAGCAACGAGCCGTCCGGCATACGCACGGCGCTGCGGTAGGCCTGGTTAAGCAGGAGCGACTCCGCGCCGTCCATCCAGAAGGCGTACTCCATTTTGAGGTGTTCCAGATAGCGTTTCGCACCGCGAACGCCGTCCTCCTCAAACAGCTCCACCATCAGCGCAAAGACCGGCGGCTGGGAGCGACTGAGATAATAGGTACGGTTGCCGTTGGGAATATGCCCGTAGCGTTCAATCAGCCAGGCGAAGTTATCCGCCATACATTTCAGCAGATCGTTACGACCGCTCTCCGCCAGCCCCAGCATGGAGAAATAGGAATCCCAGTAGTAGGTCTCGCTGAATCGTCCGCCGGGAACGATATAGGCTTGGGGCAGCGCCAGCAGGGAAGACCAGGGAATATGATCCTGCGGCTCGCGCGTCAGCACCGGCCACAGGCTGTCAATGTGCTCTTTGAGGGACAGACCGGGGTCGGAGACATATTCCGTACTGTAGGTCTCCGGCAGCCAGAAGTGGTTTTCCACAAACTGGCGCAGGTCGAAATCCCGGTGGCGTCTGACCTTGCGGTAGCGGATCAGGATATCCAGCGGGTCCATCTTCGGCGCGCAGTCGGGAAAGGTTTTGCTGTCCGTGAACAGGCGCGAGGACTGCACGTGCTCAAACAGTTCAAGATAGCGGTCTGCGGGCGTCAGTGCATCGGAGGCGGGTAGCCCCTCGATCATCTCGGGTTCCGGCTCCGCCTCAATCATTTCATCCAGTTTCAACTCGCAGGGATCGGTCTCGTAGCGCAGCTCTTCTGCAATCTCGAATTCGATGTTCTCGGTAGCCTGTAGTTTCTGGTTGAACATGGTGATAGGGACCTCCGGTTGTGTGTTCAAAAGACAGGTTTATCCGGGCGTCTTATAAGCGTAGACATTCGCTTCGGTAGATGTGGAGGGATATGTGCGGTAGATCACTCTTTTCGGAGCATTCGTTTTGCAACGATTTATGAATGTGAATAAAAAAAGCCCCTCCGGAGAGGGGCTTATGCATTAACGCATGGTGACAAACTCTTCGGCGGCCGTTGGGTGGATCGCCACGGTGTTGTCGAAGTCTTTCTTGGTCGCGCCCATCTTCAGCGCTACCGCAAAGCCCTGCAGGATCTCATCCATGCCGAAGCCGATGCCGTGGATACCGACAATCTTCTCTTCCGGGCCCACGCAGACCAGCTTCATACGGCACGGCTGACGGTGGGAGGTAACGGCGGTATACATCGCGGTAAACGCCGATTTATACACTTTCACCTGGTCGTCGCCGTACTGCTCACGCGCCTGCGGCTCGGTTAAGCCGACGGTGCCGATTGGCGGGTGGCTGAAGACCACGGTCGGGATGTTGCTGTAGTCCAGATGCTCGTCCGGCTTGTTATTGAACAGGCGCTCGGAGAGACGGCGGCCCGCCGCAACGGCAACCGGGGTCAGCTCAACCGCACCGGTATTGTCGCCGACCGCGTAAATGCCCGGTACGCTGGTGTTCTGGAATTTATCGACGACGATGTACCCTTTTTCGTCGGTTTTCACGCCGGTCACGCCCAGGTTGAAGTTATCGTTCGCCGGTTCACGGCCAATGGCCCAGATCAGGCAATCGACGGTCTGGCTGCGGCCATCTTCCAGTTCCAGCGTCAGGCTGCCGTCTGCATTTTTCACCACCGCTTTTGGCACGGCGTTGGTGTGCAGGGTTGGACCTTCGGTGTTCATCACTTCAACCAGCGTATCAACGATCAGCGGATCGAAGCTGCGCAGCGGCGCGTGTTTACGCACGAACAGGTGCGCTTCGGCACCCAGACCGTTAATCACGCCAGCCAGCTCCACCGCGATGTAACCCGCGCCCACCACGGCAACGCGCTTAGGCAGGGCAGGCAGTTCGAAGAAACCGTCAGAGTCGATGCCGTATTCCACGCCCGGGATGTTCGGGTGGCTCGGACGGCCGCCGGTGGCGATCAGGATGTGATCGGCGGTGATCGTCTCACCGTTCACTTCGATCGTTTTCGCGTCCACAAAGCGGGCGAAACCGTGGATAACGTCGACGTTATTTTTGCCCAGCACGTTATCGTAGGAGGTGTGAATACGATCGATGTAGGCGGTACGGCTGGCGATCAGTTTGTCCCAGTCGAAGTGGTTGATGGTGGTGTCAAAGCCGTAGTCCGGGCCATACATATGGATAGCTTCACGGATTTGCGCCGCATGCCACATCACCTTTTTCGGTACACAACCCACGTTCACGCAGGTGCCGCCCAGCGCTTTGGCTTCAATCAGCGCACACTTCTGGCCGTACATGGCCGCGCGGTTGATGGAGGCGATGCCGCCGCTGCCACCGCCGATGGCGATGTAGTCATAATGCTTAGTCATAGCTTTTGTCCTTAATCGTGAATTGCCGCGATTGTATACCTGAAATCAATAGTTTCCACCGATGGCTGCGATTACTCCGGCACGATCCAACTGACGGAGGTATGACCCGTACCGGCTGGCACCAGCGTTTTGTGCAGCCACGGCAGCACGTTGTTCATCTGCGCTTCGAGCTTCCACGGCGGGTTAATGACGATCATGCCCGAGGCGGTCATGCCGCGCTGGTCGCTGTCCGGACGCACGGCCAGCTCGATCTGCAGGATTTTGCGGATGCCGGTGGCTTCCAGGTCTTTGATCATGCGCTTGATTTGCGCACGCAGCACCACCGGATACCACAGGGCGTATGTCCCGGTGGCGAAGCGTTTGTAGCCTTCGTGGATACCGGTCACCACCGCCTGATAGTCGGTTTTGATTTCGTACGGCGGGTCGATCAGTACCAGACCGCGACGGGAAACCGGCGGCAGCTTGGCTTTCAGCTGCTGATAGCCGTCGGCTTTTTCCACGCGGGCGCGGCTGTCTTTCTGGAATTCAGAACGCAGCAGCGGGAAGTCGCTCGGATGCAGCTCGGTCAGCTGGATGCTGTCCTGCTCGCGCAGCAGCTGGCGGGCAATCAGCGGGGATCCCGGGTAGTAACGCAGCTGGCCGTTGCGGTTGAAGTGGTTCACCACGCCGATGTACGGCTCCAGCTCGGCAGGCAGGTCGTCCTGCTGCCAGATGCGGGCGATCCCTTCCAGATATTCACCGGTACGCTCGGCATGCTCGCCGCTCAGCTGATAACGGCCCGCCCCCGCGTGCGTGTCCAGATAGAGAAACGGCTTTTCTTTCTCTTTGAGCGATTCGATGATCAGGCTCTGAACGGTGTGTTTAAGGACGTCGGCGTGGTTGCCTGCGTGGAAGCTGTGGCGATAACTGAGCATGGGTAATGATATTCCGCTGAATTGACGATTTGCCACAGTTTACAGCAGAACGGCGCAGATTACCCGTAGGCCCGGTAAGCGCAGCGCCACCGGGCTCTTTTCCGCCACGTCTGGCATTGAAATCCTCTACACTTAACCCCATTCTAGATCGCATATGCACAGCGCCGGATGCGCGCTTCATTCACCTCTTTCAACAGGACAGCGTTTATGACCAATCCATTACTGACGCCTTTTTCGTTGCCACCGTTTTCTAAAATCCTCCCCGAGCATGTGGTTCCAGCGGTTACGCAATCGCTGGACAACTGCCGCGCGGCGGTAGAAAGCGTGGTCGCGCAGGGCGGGCCGTACACCTGGGAAAATCTGTGTCAGCCGCTGGCCGAAGTGGACGACGTGCTGGGGCGTATCTTCTCCCCGGTGAGCCACCTGAACTCGGTAAAAAACAGCCCGGAGCTGCGTGAAGCCTACGAGCAAACCCTGCCGCTGCTCTCTGAGTACAGCACCTGGGGCGGCCAGCACGAAGGGCTCTACAAAGCCTACCGCGACCTGCGCGAAGGCGATCACTACGCCGAGCTGAACACCGCGCAGAAAAAATCGGTCGATAACGCCCTGCGTGATTTTGAGCTGTCCGGGATTGGCCTGCCAAAAGAGAAGCAGACCCGCTACGGTGAAATCGCCGCGCGCCTGTCCGAGCTGGGCAACCAGTACAGCAACAACGTGCTCGACGCCACCATGGGCTGGACGAAGCTGATTACCGACGAAACGGAGCTGACAGGCATGCCGGAAAGCGCCCTGGCGGCGGCAAAAGCGCAGGCCGAGGCGAAAGAACAGGACGGCTTCCTGCTAACCCTGGACATCCCGAGCTATCTGCCGGTGATGACCTACTGCGACAACCAGGCGCTTCGCGAAGAGATGTACCGCGCCTACAGCACCCGTGCTTCCGATCAGGGGCCGAATGCCGGTAAGTGGGACAACAGCCCGGTCATGGCGGAAATCCTCGCCCTGCGCCACGAGCTGGCCCAGCTGCTGGGCTTTGAAAACTACGCCGACAAATCTCTCGCCACCAAAATGGCGGAAAACCCGCAGCAGGTGCTCGACTTCCTGACCGATCTGGCGAAACGCGCCCGTCCGCAGGGTGAAAAAGAGCTGGCCCAGCTGCGCGCCTTCGCGAAAGCGGAGTTCGGCGTGGACGAGCTGCAGCCGTGGGACATCGCTTACTACAGCGAAAAACAGAAGCAGCACCTCTACAGCATCAGCGACGAGCAGCTGCGCCCGTACTTCCCGGAAAACAAAGCCGTTAACGGCCTGTTTGAAGTGGTGAAGCGCATCTATGGCATCACCGCCAAAGAGCGTACCGATATCGACGTCTGGCATCCGGACGTGCGCTTCTTCGAGCTGTATGACGAGAAAAACGAACTGCGCGGCAGCTTCTACCTCGATCTCTACGCGCGTGAGAACAAGCGCGGCGGGGCGTGGATGGACGACTGCGTGGGCCAGATGCGTAAAGCAGACGGTTCCCTGCAGAAGCCGGTCGCCTACCTGACCTGTAACTTCAACCGTCCGGTGAACGGCAAACCAGCGCTCTTTACCCACGACGAAGTGATCACCCTGTTCCACGAGTTCGGTCACGGCCTGCACCACATGCTGACCCGCATCGAAACCGCAGGCGTGGCAGGCATCAGCGGTGTGCCGTGGGATGCGGTCGAGCTGCCGAGCCAGTTTATGGAAAACTGGTGCTGGGAGCCGGACGCGCTGGCGTTTATCTCCGGCCACTACGAGACCGGTGAACCGCTGCCGAAAGAACTGCTGGATAAAATGCTGGCGGCGAAGAACTACCAGGCGGCGATGTTTATCCTGCGCCAGCTGGAGTTCGGCCTGTTCGACTTCCGCCTGCACGCCGAGTTCAGCCCGGAGCAGGGGGCGAAAATCCTTGAAACCCTGGCGGAGATTAAAAAGCAGGTCGCGGTGATCCCTGGGCCAACCTGGGGTCGTTTCCCGCACGCGTTCAGCCACATCTTCGCAGGCGGCTATGCGGCGGGGTACTACAGCTACCTGTGGGCCGACGTGCTGGCGGCGGATGCCTTCTCTCGTTTCGAAGAAGAGGGGATTTTCAACCGCGAAACCGGCCAGTCGTTCCTTGACAACATCCTGACCCGCGGCGGTTCCGAAGAGCCAATGGTGCTGTTCAAACGCTTCCGTGGGCGCGAGCCGCAGCTGGACGCGATGCTTGAGCATTACGGGATCAAAGGCTGATTGTTACGTGAAGATCTGCTTAGTGGATGAAACAGGCGCCGGAGACGGCGCCTTATCTGTCCTGGCCGCCCGCTGGGGGCTGGAGCACGATGAAGATAACCTGATGGCGCTGGTGATGACACCAGAACATCTCGAATTACGTAAGCGCGATGAACCGAAGCTCGGCGGGATTTTTGTCGATTTTGTCGGCGGAGCCATGGCGCACCGGCGCAAGTTCGGCGGCGGTCGCGGCGAAGCGGTGGCGAAAGCGGTTGGGATTAAAGGAAGCTATCTGCCGGACGTGGTGGATGCCACGGCGGGGCTGGGGCGCGATGCGTTTGTGCTGGCGTCTGTCGGCTGTCATGTGCGGATGCTGGAGCGTAATCCGGTGGTGGCCGCGTTGCTGGACGATGGTCTGACGCGTGGCTACGCGGACCCGGAAATCGGCCCGTGGTTGCAGGAGCGTTTGCAGCTGATCCATGCCTCGAGCCTGACGGCGCTGACCGATATCACCCCGCGCCCGCAGGTCGTCTATCTCGACCCGATGTTCCCGCACAAGCAGAAAAGCGCGCTGGTGAAGAAAGAGATGCGGGTGTTTCAGTCTCTGGTGGGGCCTGATCTGGATGCGGATGGCCTGCTGGAACCGGCTCGTCAACTGGCGACGAAGCGGGTGGTGGTGAAGCGCCCTGACTATGCGCCGCCGCTGGCGGACGTTGCCACGACCAATGCGGTGACCACCAAAGGGCACCGGTTTGATATTTATTCGGGAACACCGGAATAAAAAAGCCGGGTGGCGGCTTCGCCTTACCCGGCCTACATTTCGTGCCGCCTGTAGGCCCGGTAAGCGTTAGCGCCACCGGGCTTTTTTGCACTTACTCGTCTTCTTCGTCACGCAGCGGAACAATCAGCATATCTACGTGAACGGTATTAATCAGCTGGCGAGCGGAAGACATCAGCTTGCTCCAGAAGTCCTGATGGTGACCGCACACCACCAGATCCATGTCGTATTTCTTGATCGCATCAACCAATACCTGGCCCAGGTCGCCGCTGCCGCTCAGGGTTTCGGTAATCGGGTAGCCCGCGTTGGTGGACAGCTCGCTCAGGGCGTGGTGCGTCTCTTCAGAGATGCGTTTTTGCATGTCGCCGAGATTGACGTCGATCAGACCGGTGTAAAGGTCGGAGTAATTCACATCAACGTGAATCAGCGAAACTTTCGCGTTGTAGGGACGTGCCATGGATACCGCTTTATCAACCAGCACTTTGCTCTCCGGGGAGAGGTCTACCGCGATGAGAATGTGTTTGTAAGCCATAGTGTTACTCCTTCCTTAAGTTATCGATGACTAAATGGGAAAGCCGTCGTCTGATGCTTTCATTACGGCCCAGTTAAACATATTTTTCAAGCTTTGGTGTTGATAACGATTAACCTTGTGGCAAAAAAATTAACGGATCTCCTACACTATTAAATGAGCCGTTCGGATATTAAAACGCGAACCGGATCGACTTTTGGTCATTCTTTCACTGAACTGTCTGTCAGGGCATTGGGGTGCGGTAGCTCAGAAGCCTTGCTTCGTGGGCGGACGCCGGGGAGGATGTATGATTAGCACCGTCGCATTGTTTTGGGCGTTATGCGTAGTTTGCATAGTGAATATGGCGCGCTACTTCTCATCGTTACGTGCGCTGTTAGTGGTACTTCGTGGTTGCGATCCGTTGCTTTATCAGTATGTGGACGGTGGAGGGTTCTTCACCTCGCATGGACAGCCCAGCAAACAGATGCGTCTGGTGGGATATATCTACTACCAGCGCTACCGCGATCATCACGATGAAGAATTTATCCGTCGCTGCGAGCGCCTGCGTCGTCAGTTCATTTTGACCAGTGCCCTGTGCGGGCTGGTCGTCGTCAGCATGATTGCATTGATGATTTGGCACTGATTACCACAGAAGGCGGGGTCAGCCCCGCCTTCTTTCCTCTGGTTCAGGGCTTCACTGAGAACCGAAGATCGGAGATATTGGTCTCAATCGAAGTAACCTTCCCGCTATAGGCGATGTTAACGTCTCCGTTTGTATCAATGCTGGCCGCAGTAATTGTACCCGTACCTTCAATGACAGGATGCTTCTTAGCCAACTGATGGATAATGTCGGTGTCTTTCCCTGTTATCTTTTCCGAGAGATAGTAACGGTAGATTGTGGGTACGGTTGCGTCACCCTGATTGTTCACGGTCATATAGAGCCAGACGCTGTCAGATAATTTATAAACGTGTTGTAATTCATCGCTCCCTTGCCGGTTGGGCTGGTGGTTGAGCCACAAAAATCCAATGACCAGCGCCAGAAGCGAAACGGTAACAAGGCGATGAATCCATTTAGTAGCCGTTTTGAATGGCATACTCTATTCCTTCTCTGATATTGCGTTGGTCCGTTGGATCGTCCCCGTAAGGCGGCTTTTCGTGCCATTTTCCCCATTCAGGTTTTGACGTGCCAGCGCGGCCTTGAGCCCAGCCAGCGCCCATAAGCAGGATGTTTGCAGGAATTCCTGCTGCAGTCCCGGCGGCTCCGAAGTTGAAATTTCCAAATGCAGCAAAATAAGGGTCGAATTTCTTGTAATCCCAGGGACCACCATTTCGTACTTTTTGGTAGAACCAGTAATACTTTGAAGGCGTGGCCATATTACGCGACATGCCATGAAGGCGTGCTTCACGCATGTTGTTTGCTATAACCATTGAACCTGGTCCTGAAAGAGGGACAGAAGCCATACATTCTCCTTTGTCTGGTTTTTCTTCCGATCGCCATCATAGTATTACCTGCGCAATTTCGTTGGGCAAAAAATGTTCAGGAAATCCTGATGTTATACACTTTCCGATTGCAACTAACAGCCATAAAAAAAGCGGGTCAGTTTCCTGACCCGCTTTTTTGTCGCCTTTAACCGATTAAATGAGCTTCAGCGAAATCCAGTACAGCCCGCCAGACAGCAGGATGGACGCCGGAAGGGTGAACACCCAGGCCATCAGAATGTTGGTTACGGTTTTGCGCTGCAGGCCGCCACCGTCAACAATCATGGTACCTGCCACGGATGAGGAGAGTACGTGGGTGGTGGATACCGGCATACCGGTGTAGCTCGCCAGACCGATAGACACTGCCGCCGTCATCTGCGCGGACATACCCTGCGCATAGGTCATGCCTTTCTTACCGATCTTCTCGCCGATGGTGGTCGCCACGCGGCGCCAGCCAATCATCGTACCGATACCCAGTGCCAGCGCGACCGCCATGATGATCCAGATTGGCGCGTACTCGATGGTATTGAGCATATCGCCTTTCAGTTTCTTCAGGAGACGCTGGTCGTCAGCATTCACGTCTGGCAGCTTCGCCACTTTATCCGTCACATCAGAGATGCACAGCATAATGCGACGCAGTTGACCACGCTGCTCAACGGTCAGTTTGTCATAACTTTCGATATTGCCCAGCATGCCTTTGGCACGTTCCAGCGCGTTAATCGCGTTTGCCGGATGGCAGTGGAATTCGCCAGGCGCGGTGGTAGCACCGGCTTCCGGAGACGGGATCAACTGGTCAACGCCGGTCGCTTTTTTCAGCAGCTCAGGGTGCTGCTGGAAGTAGGTTTCAACGTTGTTGACCGCATCACGGGTCCGGGTGATTTCGTAGCCGGAGGCGTTCATGTTAACCACGAAGCCTGCCGGAGCAACGCCGATCAGTACCAGCATCACCAGACCAATGCCTTTCTGACCATCGTTCGCGCCGTGTGAGAAAGCCACACCGATAGCGGAAATGATCAGGGCAATACGCGTCCAGAATGGCGGCTTTTTCTTGCCGTCTTTCTTTTCACGCTCTGCTGGCGTCAGGTGAATACGGGAGCGTTTTTTGGTATTGCTCCAGTAACGACGCAGGATGAAGATCAGCCCGCCTGCCACCACCAGACCCACGATAGGGGAGACGATGAGAGAGGCAAAGATCCCCAGTACTTTCGGGATATTTAACGCATCAACAACCGATGTACCGGTCATGAGGGCGTTGGTTAACCCGATACCGATAATCGCGCCGATGAGGGTGTGAGAACTGGATGCAGGCAGGCCGAAATACCAGGTACCGAGGTTCCAGATAATTGCAGCAAGCAGCATTGAAAACACCATAGCGAGGCCATGGCCAGAACTTACGTTAAGCAGCAGATCTGTTGGCAGCATATGCACAATGGCATACGCAACGCTCAGTCCGCCCAGGAGGACACCAAAAAAGTTAAATACCGCCGCCATAACAACCGCAAGCTGCGATCGCATTGCGCGAGTGTAAATAACCGTCGCTACTGCGTTTGCAGTGTCGTGGAAGCCGTTGATCGCTTCGTAAAACAGTACAAAAACCAGAGCAAGCAAGAGTAAAAGCCCGGTATGTAAATCCAGGCCGGCAAACAAATGTAGCATAGGACGTTACGCCATTTTGAGGACATGAACGCGGCGCATTATCCAGGACAAATGCGCAACGGGCAAAGTGAAATATAGACTTTTTTTGACATACCACCTGAATTGAGAAAAGTGCTTGAAAGGATATTCTTTAAATTTCAATGGAATGGCTTTGTAATATCTTTTTACGCTGGTGTGACCACAGAGGAAACTTTACAATCCGCGGCAGTTAACAAAGAGGGTTTTGACGTGGAAAGGTTTGATGCCGTGGTAATTGGCGCCGGTGCGGCGGGTATGTTTTGTGCGGCAATGGCCGGACAGGCGGGTCGTCGCGTGCTGCTGCTGGATAACGGTAAAAAGCCAGGCCGTAAGATCCTGATGTCCGGCGGCGGGCGCTGCAACTTTACTAACCTGTATGTTGAACCCGCGGCCTATTTGAGCCAAAACCGTCATTTTTGTAAATCTGCGCTGGCGCGTTATACCCAGTGGGACTTTATCGACCTGGTGGGAAAGCACGGTATCGCATGGCATGAGAAGACGCTGGGCCAGCTATTCTGCGACGACTCCGCGCAGCAGATTGTCGATATGCTGGTGGCCGAGTGCGAGAAGGGCGGCGTGGTCATGCGCCTGCGCACCGAGGTGCTGGAGGTTTCCCGTGACGACCAGGGCTACACGCTGCAGCTCAACGGCGAAACCGTCAGTGCCGATAATCTGGTGATCGCCAGCGGCGGCCTCTCTATGCCGGGGCTGGGCGCTTCCCCGTTCGGCTATAAGATTGCCGAACAGTTTGGCCTGAACGTTTTGCCTACGCGCGCCGGGCTGGTGCCGTTCACGCTGCATAAACCGCTTCTGGAACAGCTTCAGACGCTGTCTGGCGTGTCTGTTCCCTCTGTTATCACCGCCGAAGACGGCACGGTGTTTCGCGAAAACCTGCTCTTTACCCATCGCGGCCTCTCCGGCCCGGCGGTCCTGCAAATCTCCAGCTACTGGCAGCCGGGGGAGTTTGTCACGGTTAACCTGCTCCCGGACTGCGATCTGGATTCCTTCCTCAACGAACAGCGTGCGGCGCACCCGAATCAAAGCCTGAAAAACACGCTGGCAATGCAGCTGCCGAAGCGTCTGGTGGAGTGTTTGCAGGTGCTGGGGCAGATCCCCGACGTGTCGCTTAAGCAGCTTAACAGCCGCGAGCAGGAGACGCTGGTGGAGACCCTGACAAACTGGCGCGTGCAGCCAAACGGCACGGAGGGCTACCGCACCGCGGAAGTCACGCTGGGCGGGGTTGATACGAATGAACTCTCTTCCCGCACCATGGAAGCGCGCAACGTACCGGGGCTCTATTTTATTGGCGAAGTGATGGATGTGACCGGCTGGCTCGGCGGATACAACTTCCAGTGGGCATGGGCAAGTGCCTGGGCATGTGCTCAGGCGCTGGCAGAAGACAAGTGACATCAGCGCGCTGCCACTCGTCACGCTTGGCTTTACGGGCTGACGGTGGTGGCGTCCGTCACGGCCAGAATATTGCTCGCGGCCACGGTCCCCATCTTGATGTATGACGCGGCGGTAACGCCGCCGATATGCGGTGAAATAACCACGTTTTCTACAGACTGCCAGAGGTGCGGCGCCGTCAGCGGCTCGTGGGTAAAGCTGTCCAGCGCTGCACTGTGCAGCGTGCCATCCCGGAGCGCCGCCAGTAACGATTCACTGTGGATCAGTCCACCGCGTGCCGTATTGACCAGAATGGCGTTCCGCTTGCAGTGTGCGAGCGTCTCGCTATTGATCATTCCCCGATTCACATCGGTTAGCGGACAGTGCAAAGAGATGACATCGGAACGGGAAAGAA
The DNA here is from genome assembly GCF_019584165.1 of Enterobacter sp. EC_64. Classification (NCBI taxonomy): domain Bacteria; kingdom Pseudomonadati; phylum Pseudomonadota; class Gammaproteobacteria; order Enterobacterales; family Enterobacteriaceae; genus Enterobacter; species Enterobacter sp. EC_64. The sequence continues at coordinate 9,206 of NZ_VDAS01000030.1, read as the reverse complement.
GTCCGGTCAGCGTCTCTGCGCGTTCGCACAGGGCGGGCATGGACTTAGCATAGGGATCGTAAGCCAGCACCTTCATACCGAAGGCATGACCAATCGTTGCCACGCGCGAGCCGATAGCGCCCAATCCGATTAGCCCCAGGGTTAATCCCTCCAGCTCAATGGATTTATGCGTCGCCTTATCCCAGTGCCCGTCTCGTAACCGCTTGTCCAGAGGCACCACGGACTTTGCGCAGGCGAGGATCAGCGCCCAGGTATGTTCAGCCACTGCCGCCGCGTTTGCGCCTGGGGCCGCGCGGACGGCGATATTGCGCTCGGCCGCTGCCGTCTGGTCTATCACATCGATCCCGCTTCCGTGCTTGGAAATAACCTGCAGAGCCGGGGCGGCATCCATGACTTTCGCGGTGATCCGGCCGTAACGAACCAGAATCGCCACGGGATTGTGTCGTTCACACAGCGCGATCAGGTCATCTTCTGTCGGCTGGCGGCCCGCAAACACCACCTCAAAGCCCTGCAGCATCACCATGGCCTGCTCCGCCAGGTCGCTTCCGGTAACCAGAATTACGTCTTTGCCCCCCATCACAGCGTCTCCCCGTCAGCTAACATACCTGCCTTACGAAGCGCGTCATCAAGCCAGTGTGGACGCAAATCGCCTTCACGGATGGCGGCAAGACGCCGGGTCTCCATCTCCAGCTTTTCTTTTGCCAGCGCGATGACCTGCTGAACCTCATCGCGTGGGATGACGACCACGCCGTCGATATCCGCGACAACCAGATCTCCGGCCTGAACCGTCGCCCCGGCGACTGAAATGGGATGATTAACCCGGCCAGAAATTAACTTTGTCGGGCCGCAGGGGTTCAGACCGGCAGAAAAGACAGGGTAGTGACCTTTGCTCAGGGAATCGGCGTCACGTACAGCACCGTCAATAATGATGCCCGCAATGCCGCTCGCCTGAGCCTGAGTGGCCATGATTTCGCCCAGCAGCGCGCAGCTCAGGTCGCCTTTGCCATCGACGACCAGGACATCGCCGGGTTGCGCAACCGCCATCGCGGCATGAATCGCCAAATTATCACCCGGACGGACTTCCACGGTGATGGCCGGACCCGCAACGGACATATGAGGAGCCAGCGGTTTGATGCGGCCGTGAAGCGTACCGCGGCGACCGGCCACGTCGGCCAGAATGGCTGCCTGATACTCGGCAGCCCGACGAACGTCCTCGGCAGAAACGCGTTCGAACTGGCGATTAATCGGTTTTTTTTCAGAAACGGACATGAATGCCTCCATATTGTTTTACTTAGTACAACGCAGGTGTACAGAACAAAACAACTATAGCGGTGTTGCTTTCCTTTTAGCCAGACCCGAGGTGGCGTTTGTGATGTAAACACGAAGTGACTCACAAAATTTGAGGTACACTCACTGCCGGGCTAACAAGGAGATAATGATGGGGAATGAAGGCGTTGTAGCGGTTGAAAAAGCGCTGGCTTTACTGGATTGCTTCCGTCCCGGGGATGAGAGCCTGACGCTGACCGCGCTGGCACAGCTGTCGGGTTATCACAAAACCACGGTTTACCGCTTGATGAATTCTCTTGAACGGATGAATTACGTCGTCAGGCATGAAGACGGCAATTATGCGCTTGGCCCACGTCTGCTTTACCTCGGCAAGCTGTATGAACAATCTTTCCATCTTTCGCGGGTGGTTCAGCCAGAGCTTCAGGCGCTCTCCCTGGCGTCTCAGGAAAGTGCCAGCTGGTATGTGCTGGAGGGTGGGCAGCGCCTTTGCCTGTTTCGCGCGGAAGCGTCGCACGGCCTGCGACACAGCAATCTTCCCGGCAGCCAGTTCCCGCTCGATAATTCGGCCATCAGTAAGGTCTTGCGCCATTGGGGGCTCAATGAGAGCCTGCCGGAGGGAGACGCTGAACTCCCTTTCTACACGTCAGGCGCACGCGATCCCCACACCGCGGCGTTTGCGATGCCTGTCTTCGGCGTTCACGACAAGCTGGTTGCGACGTTAGCCCTGACCGGCCCCATCTCACGGCTGACGGAAAATCGTCGTGAGAAGGAGATAGGGCCTTTGATGAAGGTGGCGGCCAGCCGTCTGTCGCAGAAAATGGGAGCCAGTAAGCCCTTCTGTCAGCAGTTCTTTGGTGAAACGAGCGACGCGGCGGAAGAAAATCTTTAAACGCAGAAGCGGGACATGTGTCCCGCTTCTGTCATCACGAATGTGTGACCTGTTTTTCGTGTAGCTGAGCGTTGCGTGCCTGCCGTCCCATAATGAGTACCGCGATACCCCCGGCCAGGCACAGCACGGCCAGCGGAAGCATAGCCAGCGTGTAGCTGCCCGTTTGCTCGCTGATCATGCCGTAGGCATTTACCATGACCGCCCCGCCAATCAGGTTCGCGATGGCGCCAATTGCGGCCAGCCCTGCCGCCGCCGAGGAGCTGCTCATCCAGCCGGACGCCAGCGCCCAGAAAGGCCCTTTCATCGAATACGCGCCCGTCAGGATAATGCTCAGGATCACGATAGTGGCAAAGAGCGAGACGCTGACAAAGGCAGCGAACACGCCGGCGGCAATCATGAACAGCGTCAGCGCAGTATGCCAGCGGCGTTCATTGGTGCGATCGGAGTGTCGTCCCCAGACAATCATCAGAACCGATGCCAGACCGTAAGGAATGGCGTTAAACAGACCGGTTTGCAGATTATCAAGATGGAAGGATTTCAGCAGCTGAGGAGACCAGACGCTAATAGTGGTGCCCGCGGACGATGCGCCCGCGTAAATCAGCGCCATCAGCCAGATTTGACGATGCTTCAGCAGCTGCCACGTCGTCTGGTGTCCAATGTTCTTTTGCTGGCTACGCTCGGTCTCAAGGGTGGTTTCCAGCCACTTTTTCTGTTCATCGCTGAGCCATTTCGCCTGATGAGGGCGATCCCGGAGAATAAACCAGGCCGCAATACCCAGCAGCACCGCAGGTAAGCCTTCAATAATGAACAGCAGATGCCAGCCGCGAAGACCCAGCCAGCCATCCAGCGACAGTATCAATCCGGAAAGCGGGGAGCCGATGAAGTTAGCGAGCGGGATGGCGACCATAAAGGACGCAATAATGCGCGCGCGGTAGCGGGCAGGGATCCACCAGGTCAGATACAGCACGACGCCCGGGAAGAAGCCTGCTTCCGCTGCTCCGAGAAGAAAACGGACGATATAGAGCGACGTGGTGTTTTGAACCAGCGCCATGCCCATGGAGACGATGCCCCAGCTGATCATAATGCGCGGGATCCACAGCCGGGCGCCGACTTTCTGCATGGCCAGGTTGCTCGGCACCTCAAACAGGAAATAGGCCACGAAGTAGAGGCTGCTGGCGAAGCCAAACGCCGCTTTGCTGAGGCCAAGGTCCTCATTCATCTGCAGCGAAGCCATGCCGATATTCCCGCGATCGATAATCGAGACCAGGTAACTGACAATCAGAAACGGGAGAATACGCCAGATCACCTTCCGCATCGTCTCTCTTTCTATGTCCTCGGTGGCGGTCGCGCCGTTACGTAAATGTTCTGTCATTGTATCCTCGCAGGGTGTGTTCTTTGTTTTATTAGGTACAACTTAGTTTTATTAAACAAAACCACTATAGCGACGGTGCGTTCTTTTTATCCAGTTAATGGAAGGTTTAAATGATGTAAATAAGAGGTGACTCACAGATAGTGCGCTGCGGATATCGCTCAAGGCTGCTGACCAGCCGCAAGCATGACGTGCTGGCAGAGAAATAATCACGTAACGCAATTATTGCACCAACTTTTCCTCTCCCTTCGACTAAGCTTCGACCAGATGCCCCGCCGCGCTCGCGGGGCCATATCCCTTTTGGTCAGAGCACGTACCATGCAGCTACTCAGCATTATTATTTTGCTTACCCTAACCGTGGTCATTCATTCGCTGTGGATGTTTGGCGTTTTAAAATTCATCACGTTGGACGTCGATTCTGCGGTACGCATTGTTTTACGCAATGTCGGTATCGTGATCTCTATGATTTTCGCCCATCTCCTGGAGGCCGGGCTGTTTGCTGCCTTTTATTTTGTCATCGACGCGTTTAATGACTGGAACACCAGCTTCTACTTTTCGCTGGTGAGCTATGCGACGGTAGGGTACGGCGACGTCACGTTACCCCAGCACTGGCGGCTCATCGGCGGGGTGGAAGGACTGGTGGGCGCGTTGATGGTAGGCTGGTCTGTGGCGGTTCTGGTCGCAGTACTGCAGCGTTTGCGTGGCATGAGCGCCTAAACGGTAGATGTGCAATCCCCATCTGGTAAGGTAAAGTACACCCCTTACGCGGCCGTCGCGCTGCGGTTTTGAGGGTGGATGTGATAAACAGCCCACCCTTTTTCTCTGCTGGTTTACGCCAGCCTGCATGGTGCTGTGCTTTGCCTCTATAAAAGGGTTATGTATGTCTGCTGCTCATCTCGGTTTCCCGACGGAAACCGTTGTTGTCTTTGTGGTGATGGCCGTTGGGGCGATGTTTATCGACCTCTTTATGCACCGTCACGATAAACCGATCTCGCTGAAAAGCGCCGCAATGTGGTCCCTCTTCTGGGTCATGATGGCGATGGCCTTCGCCGGGTTCCTGTACGTTCACCACGGCGCCGAGATGGCGAGCCTGTTCCTCACCGGTTATGCGCTGGAGGAGGTGCTCTCCGTCGATAACCTGTTTGTGATGATGGCGATCTTCGCCTGGTTCGGCGTGCCGGATAAGTACCGTCACCGCGTGCTCTACTGGGGCGTGCTGGGGGCGATTGTCTTCCGCGGTATTTTCGTGGCTATCGGCACCAGCCTGTTAAGTCTGGGGCCTTACGTCGAGGTGATTTTCGCGCTGGTCGTCGGCTGGACGGCGGTAATGATGCTCCGACGCAATGAAGAGAGTGACGAAGTGGAAGATTACTCGGGTCATCTCGCCTATCGCCTGGTGAAACGCTTCTATCCGGTCTGGCCGAAAATCAGCAGCAACGCCTTTATTCTGACGCAGAAAGAGGTGGATGCGGAGCTTGAAAAGCCGGAAAACCAGGACGTGATGGTTGGGCGCGTGAAGAAGGCGAAGCGCTATGCGACCCCGCTGCTGCTCTGCGTGGCGGTGGTGGAACTCTCAGACGTGATGTTCGCGTTTGACTCCGTGCCGGCCATTATCGCCGTCAGCCGCGAGCCGCTGATTATCTACAGCGCCATGATGTTCGCTATCCTCGGCCTGCGTACTCTTTACTTCGTGCTGGAAGCGCTGAAGCAGTATCTGGTGCACCTCGAGAAAGCGGTGGTGCTGCTGCTGTTCTTCGTGGCGTTCAAGCTGGGGTTAAATGCCACCGATCACTTCTGGCATCACGGTTACAGCATTGGCGCGACCGCCAGCCTGTTTGTGGTATTGGGCGTGCTGGCGCTGGGAATTATTGCGAGCGTGATGTTCCCGGGGAAACGAGAAGCCTGATGTACCGCCCGGTGGCGCTTCGCTTACCGGGCCTACAGTTCGAATGTAGGCCGGGTAAGGCGCAGCCGCCACCCGGCAAAAAAGCTACTTGATGGGTGAATTGCGGCGCTTGCGCGGCGGGTGGAAGTGCCGCCAGTGCGGATCCTGCGCCGCCGCCAGCAGCTCGTGGTCGCCGCGGGTGTCTCCCCAGGCGCGCAGGTGATAGGCGTTCAGATCGCCATACACTTTTTCCAGCCTGGCCACCTTCTGGGCGCAGCGGCAGTTATGGCCCGTGATGCGCCCCGTCAGCTTGCCGTCTTTCACTTCCAGCTGCGTGCCAATCAGCTTAATGCCCAGTTTGTCAGCCCACGGCTGGAGCACCAGCGCCGGAGACGCGGAACAGATGGTCACCTCCGCACCGGAATTCACCTCGGCCGCCACGGCCAGAACCCCTTCGGGGCGCATCAGCTTGCTCCAGTATTTTTCGCAAAACGCTTCCGCCTGCTGGCGCAACCAGTGTTCATCCACGCCCGTCAGGAACGTTTTGATCAGCACTTCCTTTAGCTCATCGCGCGTCAGCTTGCGACGCACGCAGTGGAGCGTAGGCAGCGCCATACGCACCAGACGGCCCGCGAAGTAGCGTTTCCCGAAGGCAAAGCGCAGGAAAGGAATAAAGCTGTCGTGGTGTGTTAACGTCCCATCAAAGTCAAAGACAGAGAGCACGCTGGATTTCGCCACCGTCTCGTCGGCAATCATATTGGTCATAAATACGTCTTAGCTGAAATACACATTCTGTGGATCAGTTTACCTGCTTTACCAGGACAGTCCTTACATCACCACCATTTTTTTCTCGATCTTGCGATCTCAAAGTGAGTCCATTTTTGGCCTCGATAAGAATTGGTGAAAAAACGATCTGTCTATATTATCGCCACATCGCACGATATTCAGGGGAACCCTTTGGCCCCACAGGTAAGGAAAAACTCACTCACTACTGCTTTCTTGATATGACTCTTAGATCGTTTATTTCAATCCTGACGTTAAGTTTTGCTTCGTTTTCTGCATTCAGTTTTCAACTCCCCGCGTCGATGCTATCGATGAACAGTGACCTGGCCGTCTCGCCAGCGAAATCTGCACTGATGCAACAGGATACGGGCCCGCTGCGCGCGCGCATCCTTGATCAATACCAAAAGTGGAAGGGGACCCAGTATCAGTGGGGCGGAACCACGCGCCGCGGGGTGGATTGCTCCGCGCTGATGCAGCACCTGTTCAGCGATGTGGCGCATCTTAACTTACCGCGCACGACCGGCGAGCAGATCCACCGCGGGGTGCAGGTGACGCAATACCGCCTGAGGCCCGGAGATCTGGTGTTCTTCCAGACGGGTCCGAACCGCAGGCATGTCGGCGTGTATATTGGCAATAGCCAGTTTATTCATGCCTCAAGCAGCCAGGGCGTCACGGTCTCAACCCTGACGGATGCTTACTGGCAGGCGCACTACATTACTGCCCGTCGGGTTGCAGGCAGTGCGGCCTGACAGCCTCAGATGATGTCATCCACGACGCCGCCATCCACGCGCAGCGCCGCGCCCGAGGTGGCGGAAGCCTGGGGCGAACAGACATAAATCACCATATTGGCCACCTCTTCTACCGTGGCCGCGCGCTGGATCACCGAGCTGGGGCGGTTGGCCATCACAAACTCTTTCGCCAGCTGCTCCAGCGATTTACCGGTTTTTTCGATTTCATCCTTCATCATCTCTGCGAAACCGTCCGACATCGTTGGCCCCGGCAAGACGCTGTTGACCGTCACGCCGCTTCCCGCCACGAACTTCGCCAGCCCGCGCGCCAGGGAGAGCTGCGCCGTTTTGGTCACGCCGTAGTGGATCATATCCGCCGGGATATTGCAGGCCGACTCGGAGGAGATAAACACCACCCGCCCCCAGCCCTTTTGCACCATGCCCGGCAGCAGGGCGCGGGAAAGACGCACGCCGGACATCACGTTGGTCTGCCAGTAACGCTCCCAGGTCTCATCGTCGGTGGCATAGAAATCCTGCGGGCCGTAAATCCCGGCGTTGTTAACCAGAATATCGACGTTATTCGCTACCTTGAGCAGCGACTCGACCCCTTCCGCCGTGCTGAGATCGGCAATCGCGGCGCGCACCTGCACGCCCGGCACTACCTGCTGCAGCTGCTGAATGCCTTTATTCACCGATTCCGTGCTGCGGCCATTAACGATCACCTCGGCACCGCTTTCTGCCAGCCCTCTGGCAATGGCGAACCCGATCCCGCCGGTTGAGGCGGTCACCAGCGCCACTTTCCCCGTAAAGTCGATTTTCATCATCCGCTCCTTATCGTTTTAACGTTCGGACCTTAAAGCGTAGCAGGTGAGGATGACGGCTCCTGGCTAAAAAGGCGCAGCAGCGTCTCCACCTGCTCGTCAAGCGGGGCGAGTGAGCGCTTAACAATCAGGTGAAGCGGCGTCGCTCTGCGTGCACCGTGGCTCAGCGGCAGGCGTTTCAGGATGCCTTGATCCAGCTGGGTCTGGATGCGTTCCTCTGGCAGCCAGCCGTAGCCGACCTGAGAGAGGACGGCCTCAATGGCGGCATCGATGGTGGAGAAGGTCCATGCCTCACCGGCCGCGCGCGCGGCGGGCTGGCTGTCCGCAATCTGAATGAGCGGCCACGGGCGTAGCATGTCGTCGTTAAGCGGCGCGTCGAGGTGAAAGAGAGGATGCTGATGGTGGGCCACGGCAACAAAGTCGATATTCATCAGCCATTCGCCGAGCCCGGTCATGTCCTGGCGGCGGGTGAGAACCATCACATCGGCTTCGTCGTTAATGGCATCGTTCCGGGTGTTTTCCAGCACCTCGGTGAGGCGTACCTGGGTTTGCGGATAGAGCTGCTGGAACTGACGCAGAATGGCAAACAGGCGGCGGCGAGGGAAAATGGAATCCACCACCAGATCCAGCCGCGTGCGCATTCCGTTGCGAAGGGTCGCTGCGCGCGTCTCAACGTACGAAAAGGCTTTCAGCAGCGGTTTAACCTGGTTGAGCAGCAGTTCTCCTGCCGGCGTTAACACCGCCCGTCGTCCTTCCGGCACCAGGAGGGCCACGCCCAGCCGCTCCTGCAGCAGCGACAGGTTATAGCTCACCGAGGACTGGCTGCGGTGGGTTTCTTCTGCGGCTTTGGCAAAGCTGCCCGCCTCGACCACTCTTTCCAGTAAAGACCATTGTTCCAGCGTCGTCTTATGCATAATTTATCTAAAATTTGGATGAATTTGATTAAAACATAGCGTTATTCATTCATTTTTTGAAGGTGTACGATCGTCTCATCAAAACAAAGGAGACATCTTATGAACACCTTCGACAAACACGACTTAAGCGGCTTCGTTGGCAAACACCTTGTTTACACCTACGACAACGGCTGGAACTACGAGATTTACGTCAAAAACGAGACGACCCTGGATTACCGTATTCATAGCGGTCTGGTGGCAAACCGTTGGGTGAAAGATCAGCAGGCTTACATCGTGCGGGTAGGGGAGAGCATCTATAAAATTTCCTGGACCGAGCCAACCGGTACCGACGTCAGCCTGATTGTGAACCTGGGCGACAAACTGTTCCACGGCACCATCTTCTTCCCGCGCTGGGTCATGAACAACCCGGAAAAAACGGTAATGGTGCCAACTTACTGATTTAGTGTATGATGGTGTTTTTGAGGTGCTCCAGTGGCTTCTGTTTCTATCAGCTGTCCCTCCTGTTCAGCTACTGAAGGCGTGGTGCGTAA
>NZ_VDAS01000003.1:0-241118 GCF_019584165.1 Enterobacter sp. EC_64 | reverse complement strand
CTGTCTCCTTTTACTTGTGGTGAGTAAGAAGAGATATTCCGGCATGGGCATTCTTCAGGCTATAGCCTTACAGGATCAATCACCACCTCCCCAGGAGGTGGTTTAGGGATGACAATAAAAAAACGCCCTGCTAAGCAGGGCGTTTTTTATTGCAGTGGCATAAATGAGGGTTTATGCCCGGCTTATTTGTAGATGACAGCGGTGCCGTGCAGGGTGTTAGGACCGGTCACAGAGGTGATGCGGTAAGATTTTGCACCCATCTCTTGCGCTTTTTGCGCCAGCTGATCTTCCAGTGAACCCAGGTTAGTCCCGGCAGAGGCAGAGATCGTGCCGACTTTATGCTGATCGACCGGGGTGGACTGTACCTGTACAGCCGCAAAGCTTGCGAAAGAGAGTGAACTCAGGACAGCAGCAGCGATGAGGGTTTTTACGTTTTTCATGATGTTTACCTTTAGCAGATGAATTTGGAGGTCGTTAGCTATTTAGTTAACGATCGATAGGTAAATCATAAATGTGATCCATCTCACACGTCAACATAATTTTATAATGGTCGTTAACTTAATTTTAAAGTCGTTATTTTTCATACTCATATGATTAATTTATTTTTTAGCATTCAGCGCTGGTGGTGACTTGCGTTTATTTTTATAATGGTCATTCAACAAACCAACAGAGGACCAACGGCACATGACAACCGACGTCACGAGTTGTGCAAAGAAAAGCCGTGGCCGACCAAAAGTGTTTGACAGGGATGCAGCGCTTGATAAGGCCATGACTCTCTTCTGGCAACATGGGTATGAAGCAACCTCGCTTTCCGATCTGGTAGAAGCCACCGGCGCCAAAGCGCCGACGCTCTATGCCGAATTTACCAATAAAGAGGGGCTGTTCAGGGCGGTGCTGGACAGATACATTTCGCGCTTTGCGGCGAAACACGAAGCCCAGCTGTTTTGTGAAGAGAAAAGCGTCGAACAGGCGCTTCGGGATTACTTCACCGCCGTCGCGACCTGCTTCACCAGTAAGGACACGCCTGCGGGCTGCTTTATGATTAACACCTCTGCCACCCTGGCGGCATCCTCGAAAGAGATTGCCAATACGGTGAAATCGCGTCATGCCATGCAGGAGGAGACGCTGAGCGCCTTTCTGGCTCAGCGGCAGCAGCGCGATGAAATCCCTGCACAGTGCAACCCTCAGCTGCTGGCGCAATACCTGAGCTGTATTTTGCAGGGGATGTCGATCAGCGCTCGTGAAGGGGCAACGCTGGAAAAACTGCAGATTATTAGCGACACCACGCTGCGGCTGTGGCCTGAGCTACTCAAAATCTGAAGCAAAAAAAAGCTCCTCAGCCTGAGCGCATGAGGAGCTAAATTCAGAGAACATCTTTTTTACACTTTGTTATTCAGAACCAGCTGGCCATTTCCATCGAGCGGAATTTGCGTGCCCGGGTCTTTATCCATGCGGATTTTGCCCTGCTGATCGCCAATTTTGTACGTCACGTCATAACCCAGCATTTTTTCCGACTTGTCATAGACGGTTTTGCAGCGTTGCTGAGTCGTGGTGTAGGTATCGTTATCCTGCATCGCGCCCTGCACCTGGTTACCGGCATAGCCGCCACCCAGCGCGCCGACCACGGTCGCCACATCTTTACCCCGGCCGCCGCCAAACTGGTGACCAATCACGCCACCCGCTACCGCACCCAGAACAGAACCGGCGATACGGTTTTCATCCTGCACCGGACGACGATGCGTCACGGAGACGTTACGGCACTCCTGACGAGGCGTTTTTACCGTTTCTTTAATCGGTGTAGCAGAAACCACCTGCGCATACTGCGGGCCGCGGTCTAATACGTTGAGACTGGCAACGGCAGCCACACCTAACGCAGCCGCGACGCCAATCCCTATACCCGCCAACATTGATTTATTCACGGGACTTCCTCCTTTGTTGCTATTGGTAACAATTTTGCAATGGAGGCACGGCTTCGCCAATCAGATAAAGGATCAAAAAAGGGGCATAGCGAGGAGATATATTCTATTTAGGAGAACTCTGAAGCAGTCAAACTGTGATCTACAGCATGAAATGCTAAAAACTCCCTCCGGAGAGCCCGGAGGGAGTGAAAGATTAGTGCAGCTTCAGACGCGGACGGATCACGCGGTTGATTCTGCCCACCAGCATCATCAGCCCGGTTTTGAAGTAGCCGTGCAGCGCAATCTGGTGCATACGGTACAGGGAGATGTACACGAAGCGGGCAATGCGCCCTTCTACCATCATCGAGCCGCGCATCAGGTTGCCCATCAGGCTGCCGACGGTTGAGAAGTTTGACAGAGACACCAGAGAACCGTGGTCTTTGTAAACATAGGCCTTCATTGGCTTGCCTTTGTACTGCGCCAGAATGTTGTGCAGGACCAGGCTTGCCATCTGGTGTGCAGCCTGGGCGCGCGGCGGCACGAATCCACCTTCAGGACGGGCGCAGGAGGCACAGTCACCGATAGCAAAGATTTCAGGGTCACGCGTGGTTTGCAGCGTTGGCTCCGTGACCAGCTGATTAATGCGGTTGGTTTCCAGGCCGCCGATATCTTTCATAAAGTCAGGCGCTTTGATACCTGCCGCCCAGACCATCAGATCCGCTTTGATATACTCGCCGTCTTTGGTGTGCAGGCCGCCTTCGTCGGCGCTGGTCACCATGGTCTGCGTCAGCACCCGCACGCCCAGCTTGGTGAGTTCATTGTGCGCCGCACCGGAAATACGCGGAGGCAGCGCAGGCAGAATGCGTTCACCGGCTTCGACCAGCGTGACGTTCAGCGCTTCGTTCGTTAACCCTTTATAACCGTAGCTGTGCAGCTGCTTCACCGCATTGTGCAGCTCAGCGGACAGCTCAACGCCCGTCGCACCGCCGCCGACAATGGCGATATTGACCTTACCGTTCGCACCCATATTGCTGGTGTACTTCAGGAACAGGTTCAGCATTTCCTGATGGAAACGACGCGCCTGGTGCGGGTTATCGAGGAAGATACAGTGCTCTTTCACGCCCGGCGTGTTGAAGTCGTTGGAGGTACTGCCCAGCGCCATGACCAGGGTGTCGTACGGCAGCTTGCGCTCAGGAACCAACAGCTCCCCTTTTTCATCACGCAGTTCTGCCAGAGTGATGGTTTTGCTTTCACGGTTGATGTCCACCACCGAGCCCAGCTGGAACTGGAAATGGTGGTTGCGCGCATGTGCCAGATAGCTGAGCGCGTCCACGCCCTCGTCCAGAGAGCCGGTCGCTACTTCGTGCAGCAGCGGTTTCCACAGGTGGCTGTGGTTACGATCCACCAGCGTGATTTTGGCTTTTTTACCGCGCCCCAGCTTCTTACCCAACTGTGTCGCCAGCTCCAGCCCGCCAGCACCACCGCCTACAATCACTATCTTTTTCAATGGCGTAGTCAACGTGACCCCCTCAAATTATTAACCAATTGTTAATTAAAAGTTATAAAAATAACCCTTAATTAACAACAGGTTACAGCACTGAAACCATTCAGGTGCATTGAGAATACCACGTCCGGCGCATTGGTCATACCAAAATTGATATGCATCAAGTTTTGATGGCTTAAAAGTAGACAATTCTGGACAAAAAGAAACCCGGTGCGCGTTCGCGACCGGGTTTCTGAAGTGGCAGGCTGTGGTTTAGCCCAGCGTTTTAAAGGCTTTGATGCGCTGCAGATGCGGGGAGATGTTCTTGAACTTGTGGGTCTGTTCTTCGTCCCAGACAATTTCATAGTAGTGATGCAGGAGTTCTGCCGCCCGGTGGCTGTTGAGCGCCTCATCGTTACGCGACAGGATCACCAGGCAGCGGTCACGGTTTTTCTCCCGAAAATTGCTGACGCACTTGGTCGCAATATCGATATACTCTTCCGGGCGGTCGATTTTGCCTTCCATGTTTTCGTTCGGGAAAAGGTTGGGATTGAATACCACCTGACGGATGTCACACAGGAAGCCAATCCGCTCTGCCCAGTAGCCGCCCAGCCCCACGCCGCAAATCAACGGCCGATCGTCGACGTTGAGCTGCAACATCTTGTCCACCTCTTTGAGCAGGTGCTGCATATCATGCTTCGGATGGCGCGTGCTGTAGCTGATCAACCGGACATCCGGATCGATAAACTGCAGCTGCAGCACCTTCTCATGATTACCAGGACTGTTTGAGTCAAAACCGTGTAAATAGATGATCATCGTCTTCTCACCACGCTACGCCTTCCGGGAGGGTTTACAGGCTGGCTTTATGTGCCTGCCAGCGCTCATTCAGGTCTTCAAGCCGGGCGTTGACCGTCTTCCAGCGCGCCGAATCCATCAGCTCCTGACGGCTAAATGAACCTTTATGATACAATTGTGTAACACGCTCTGCATTGATCGGCGACAGGTTATCCAGCACGCTAACGGCACCTTTACGATTATTGCAGACCAGGATCATATCGCAACCTGCATCCAGCGACGCCTGACCGCGTTCAGCGTAGCTGCCCATAATCGCCGCCCCTTCCATTGATAGATCGTCAGAGAAAATCACGCCATTGAAGCCCAGCTCCTGACGCAGAACGGTTTTCAGCCAGTGCGGAGAGCCGCTGGCAGGACGCGGATCAACGTCGCTGTAAATCACGTGCGCAGGCATGATGGCATCCAGCTTGTTGTCGGTGATAAGCGACCTGAACACCGACATATCTTTGGCGCGAATTTCCGCTTCCGGGCGCGGATCGCGCGGGGTCTCTTTATGCGAGTCCGCCGTCACCGCCCCGTGGCCAGGGAAGTGTTTCCCGGTGGTTTTCATCCCGGCATCGTGCATGCCGTCAATGAAGCGGGTCGCCATGGCCAGCGCAATGCGCGGATCGTCATGGTACGAGCGCTCGCCAATGGCGGCGCTGATATGCCCCACGTCCAGCACCGGGGCAAAACTGATGTCGATATCCATGGCAATCATTTCGCTGGCCATCAGCCAGCCGGCCTCCTGCGCCAGTGTCCCGCCCTCTTCCGTGCCGAGCAGCGCGGCAAAAGACTGGGCCGCCGGCAGACGGGTAAACCCTTCCCGAAAACGCTGCACGCGTCCGCCTTCCTGATCGACGGCGACCACCAGATGGTTGCGCGACGCGGCGCGGATCTGGCGCACCAGCTCACGCAGCTGCGCCGGATCGTGATAGTTGCGGGTAAACAGGATCAGGCCCCCCACCAGCGGATGCGCCAGAATTTCACGCTCCTCCGCATCCAGCTCAAACCCTTCTACATCCAACATGACTGGACCCACATCCACCTCTCTTATCCTTTCGTTTATAACTGACGCCAGGCATCGTCTGCCAGCGCAATAAAATGTTTGTCTCTTGACTGCTGATAGCGCATTTCAAACCAGCCAGCCATTAACATGACGACCCATGGCCGCCAGCGTTTGACCTGACGCCTCAGCGCGTCGGCGTCAATGTGCGCCACCTCGGCGTAGTTCCTGATAAGCGTCTGCCGCGCGTCGTCACTCTCCGTCCAGACTGCCGCCAGCTCCAGCGCCACATCGCCATCTCCGGCGTATTCCCAGTCGATGAGCCTGATGCCCTCTGCCGTATGCACAATATTTCCGGCATGAACATCCATGTGCAGCGGCGATAGCCGAATCGGCTGCGGCTCGCCTGCTTTACGCAACCGCCTGAGATGTGCCAGCCACACTGGAGTGCGTCTGTCAGGCGCGGCCTGCTGCCAGTAGCGTTCAAGCAGCGGGTATAGCGTGATTCGCCATCCCAGACGTGGCTGCCGGTGCAGATGATACAGCATTGCCGCGAGCGCCGGCGTGTCCGGCAGCGCGCTTTTAACGTCACCGTCCAGATAGTCGACTGCCATCCAGCCCTCTCTGAAAAAACGGGGGGCAGGCACGAGATCTGACGGAAGGCGCCTCAGGGCGCGAAACTGACGACGGAAATGGGAGGCAGGCGAATAGGGGTCGTGATGTTGCCGCAAGACCAGACGTCGTTCGCCCTGCGCTATAATGCAACTCGCGCCGCCAAGCCCGGAGTGGGCCTGCGGCGCGATAAGGCGGTACTGAGGAAAATAGCGCGTCAGAATCTCTTCACGCGTGCTGTCATTGTTGCGTAACCGCACCTTTACCTGACCAGATAATTTCGCCTGTCTGAACCAGCATCAGCTGCATCTGCAGGGCCGGTGTATTCACGTTACCGGTGGCGTTAGAGTACAGCACATACTGTGCGCCAACGTTACGGGCAATGCCGATCGCCTTGCTGCGTGTGCCGAGGCTATCCTGCGGCGACAGGCCCAGCTGCTGTTTGGCTACCGCGAGTTGCTGAGCCGAGACCAGCGTAAACTTACCGTTGTTTGCCAGCGCATTGCGCAGCGTTTCCGTCGCTTCGCCCGCGTTCAGCGAACCGTTGGTACGGTTGTTCACGCTATCAACCAGCAACACGCTGCCTGCCGTCACGCCCTGTGCCTGCAGCATTTTGCCGACCATGGGCTGCATTGCGCCGTTCCAGTCGTAATGGCGCACGCGCGGCGTGGGCTGTGACGTCTGGTCTGGATGCTCAATCGGGCCAGGCTGTGACGGAATAGACGGCACAGACGGCACGGTTGGCTGCGGCTGCGTTGGCTGTGTCGGCTGTTCAGTGCCCGGTTTCGCCTCTTCCACAGGCGCTGGCTGTTCAGTTCGGGTCACACACCCCGCCAGGAACAGCGCGAAAGCTGTCACGAGCGCATAGCGGCTCAAGTTTTTAATCAAGGTTCACCCCTTAGAGATAAAGATAAAGTCTCACCTTATGCGCACCCAGATAGTTAGCGCTGCCATAGAGCGTTACCGACGATCTGGCCGGAATGGTGACGCTGCGCGGCGCCTCCAGCGGATGCATTTCAAGACCTCTTACGTCATACCAGAAAAAACGGTAGTGGACCGTCACGGGTTCATGTCTTTCATTAAAGAGGGTAGAGGAGGCAGATGAATTGATTTCACTGATGGTCAGCACGGGTTGTTGCGCCGTGATGCCCGCGGCAAGCACGGAGGATTCCATCACCAGCGTCTGTTCATCGTTCACGGGGATCGCCGGGCGCGAGCTGCACCCCACAATCATCATCGTCAATACCAGCGCTGCAATACGCCCTTTACGCATATCAAAGACCTTTATGTGCCAGCATCGGCCCCAGAGGACGTCCACCCAGCAGATGCATGTGAATATGATAAACTTCCTGACCACCATGACGGTTGCAGTTCATGATCAGACGGTAACCGTCTTCTGCAATGCCTTCCTGTTCAGCGATTTTCGCGGCCACCGTCAGCATACGACCTAACGCCACTTCATGCTCGGTTTTTACGTCGTTTACGGTCGGAATCAGAATATTGGGAATGATAAGGACGTGCGTCGGGGCCTGAGGGGAAATATCCCGGAAAGCCGTTACCAGTTCATCCTGATAGACGATATCCGACGGGATTTCGCGACGGATAATTTTACTGAAAATCGTTTCTTCAGCCATGACCTTTTCCTTTTTTGTTTAATCTGGCGCGAGCAATTGCTGTTAACACACGCTCTGGTTGAGTGCGTGACACAATTCAAGAGTATGAGCGAGTTTCTCCTGTCCTTTCAACCTCCTCCCTCGATTTCTTTCCTGAATGTTCATCAGCTGAACGAAGAGTGACCGTTAAAGCGTGCTGCTGCATTTTTTTAAGACAGAAATAAAAAAGGCAGCCATTAGGCTGCCTTAGTCTCCCCAGGTCACAGCTTAGTTGTTGCGGATGTATTCATCCATTTCGGTTTTCAGGTTATCGGATTTCGTACCGAAAATTGCCTGTACACCAGAACCTGCAACAACCACGCCCGCTGCGCCCAGTTTTTTCAGACCCGGCTGGTCTACTTTCGCGACGTCGGCAACGCTCACACGCAGACGAGTGATGCACGCGTCCAGGTTAGTGATGTTCTCTTTACCGCCGAACGCGGCAACCAGTGCCGGAGCCATTTCGCTGGTCGCGCCAGCTTTGCTGTCTTCTGTCGCATCTTCACGGCCTGGGGTTTTCAGGTCCAGTGCTTTAATCAGCACGCGGAAGATGGTGTAGTAAACAACGGCATAGCACGCACCCACGATTGGGAACAGCCACAGTTTGCTGCTGTTACCGGACAGAACGATGAAGTCGATCAGACCGTGAGAGAAGGACGTACCGTCACGCATACCCAGCAGAATACAGATTGGGAACGCCAGGCCCGCCAGAATCGCGTGGATAACGTACAGGATCGGCGCAACGAACATGAAGGAGAACTCGATCGGCTCGGTGATACCGGTCAGGAACGAGGTCAGCGCTGCGGAGATCATGATACCGCCCACTTTTGCACGGTTCTCTGGCTTAGCAGAGTGCCAGATAGCAATCGCCGCTGCTGGCAGACCGTACATTTTGAACAGGAAGCCACCAGACAGTTTACCTGCAGTTGGGTCACCCGCCATGTAACGTGGGATATCGCCGTGGAATACCTGGCCTGCTGCGTTGGTGAATTCACCAATCTGCATCTGGAATGGAACGTTCCAGATGTGGTGCAGACCGAATGGCACCAGGCAACGCTCGATGAAGCCGTAGATACCAAACGCCACAACCGGGTTCTGGTAAGCAGCCCACTGAGAGAAGGTCTGGATAGCGGAGCCGATTGGTGGCCAGATGAAGGACAGGATCACGCCAGTGAAAATCGCTGCCAGACCAGAGATGATCGGAACGAAACGCTTGCCCGCGAAGAAGCCCAGGTACTCAGGCAGCTTGATGCGATAGAAGCGGTTGAACATGTACGCTGCAATCGCACCGGAAATGATACCGCCCAGAACACCGGTGTCCGCCAGGTGTTTCGCGGCGATCTCTTCTGCCGGTAAATGCAGAACCAGCGGCGCAACCACAGCCATGGTTTTCACCATGATGCCGTAAGCAACCACTGCAGCCAGCGCAGATACGCCGTCGTTATTGGTGAAGCCCAGAGCCACACCGATCGCGAAGATCAGTGGCATGTTAGCAAAGACAGAACCGCCTGCTTCGGCCATCACATGGGACACTACGGCTGGCAGCCAGCTGAAGTTAGCAGAACCGACACCCAGCAGGATACCTGCGATAGGCAGTACGGATACTGGCAGCATCAGCGATTTACCGACCTTTTGCAGGTTAGCAAATGCATTCTTAAACATAATTGAGAGTGCTCCTGAGTATTTGTGCTTTTTTTACGCTTTCACGCATTGGCCCGGGGGGAGTACCGTGCCGTGGACAGGACATCTAAGCGCCCTTTATTTATTACACAGAGTAAAATAATTCCCTCTGAGTTTGTTTGACGGCTATCACGTTTCAGCTTAAGGCGGTCGAAAAACTTTCAGTTATTTACAAAAAGCATGTCCGGATGTGTCTAAAAACACCCTCACCGCCCCAAATGAGGCGGTGAACTTTACTCGTTTTATTTATTAATTACGAGCCTAAAAAAAACAGGTGTATCAGACAGATTGCAGGCGGGCGGGGTCAATATGGAACAGCGTTGAGAAGTTTTCCGTGGTCACGCGGGCCAGCTCTTCGATGCTGACCCCCTTCAGTACGGCCATGTACTCAGCCACGTCTCGCGTCATCGCCGGTTGGTTCTCTTTACCGCGATGCGGTACCGGGGCCAGATACGGAGAGTCTGTCTCCACCAGAATGCGATCGAGCGGAACATAACGCGCGGCATCCCGGAGCTGCTCAGCGTTACGGAACGTCACGATCCCGGAAAACGAAATATAAAACCCTAAATCAAGCAGTTTACCCGCCGTTTCTCTGTCTTCTGTGAAACAGTGTAGTACGCCACCGCAATCCGTCACGTTTTCTTCCCGAAGGATCGCCAGGGTATCGGCACGCGCATCACGGGTATGCACAATGACCGGCTTGTTCAGTTCGCGGCCAATGCGGATATGATGGCGGAAGGACTCCTGCTGCCGCGGTTTCGTTTCCGGCGTGTAAAAATAGTCCAGGCCCGTCTCCCCCATCGCCACCACGCCCTCTTCTGCTGCCAGTCGGCGCAGTTCCTCAACGTCATACGCCTCGTCCTGATTCAGCGGATGCACGCCGCAGGAGAACACCACGTTGTCGCGAACGCCCACCAGCTCACGCATGGTGCGATAACCCGGCAGCGTCGTCGCCACCGCAAGGCAGAATTTCACATCGCGGGCAGCGGCTTTTTCCAGCACGTCATCCACGTTTTTATGCAGGGATTGATAATCCAGGCCATCAAGATGGCAGTGTGAGTCGACTAAAAACATAATGTCTCTCTCAGAGATGGGAAACTGGCGGTGTGACGCCGGGTTGCAGGTAATGTTCAATACGCAGTAACTGGTCGGTCAGTAAAAGCTCGCGATTAAGACCCGTCACGGTTAAAAGCTGTTCGCGGCTCTGGCAAACTTCATGAAGCATCGCGTGAAGAATCGCGCCGGAGAGGCGGTTCGCCAGCGTACTCACCAGTGGCCACGCGTCAGGGTTAGTCAGCAGCGTTGCCCCTTGCTGAATTTTAAGGGCATCCAGCAGCAACGCGGCCAGCCAGTGCAGACGCTCAACGGCACTATCGCTGTTAAGTGTCGGGAGTAAGCTTAGCCAGTCGTTGTTATTCAGCGCCGCTTCAACGGCCCGGCAGAGCGCTTCTCGCTGTGACCAGACGTCAGGTTGCAGCAAGGCCAGCGCCGCCGCGGGCGCGGCGCTACTCAGGCGCAAGGCGGACAGCGCACTTTCAGGTGACGTTGTCACCTCTCGCTCCAGCCAGCTCAGCGCCCATGATTCCTGAGGCACCGCAAGGTGATGAAGACGGCAGCGGCTGCGCAACGTCGCCAGCAATCGTCCCGGATCGCGGCACGAGAGGAAAAACCACGTTTTTTCCGGCGGCTCTTCAAGAGTCTTAAGCAGAGCGTTAGCCGCCGCCTCGGTCAGCAGGGTGGCGTCTTTGAGCAAGACGACCTTAGCGCCACCCAGGCGCGCATGTTCGTACAATTTTTCACTGACTTCACGCACGGCATCAATACCCAGCGCGCTCTTGCCCTTCTCAGGCTCAAGGGTGTAGTAGTCAGGATGTGTGCCCGCCTGCATCAGCTGGCAGCCGCGGCACTTACCACAGCTTTTGTGCCCTTCCGGCTGCTGGCACATCAGAAAACGGGTGAGGGCATAAATTAACGCCTCATCCCCCATCCCTGGCAATGCCTGAATCAGTAACGCATGATGCCCCCGCCCCGCCTGATAGCTGCCGATCAGCTGCTCAAAGTGCGGACGCAACCATGGATACCATTTCATGCCTGCTGCTCCTCTACCCACTGCGTAACGGTCTGCTGGATGTTGTGCGTGACGTCATCCAGCGACTGCGTCGCATCGATGGTACGAATAGCGCTATCCTGTGCCGCCAGCTCAAGATAGCGCGCACGGGTGCGGTTAAAGAAATCAAAGGACTCTTGTTCAATGCGGTCCAGCTCGCCGCGCGCGCGGGCGCGTTTGAGGCCCACTTCCGGCGTAACATCCAGATAGAGGGTCAGGTCGGGGCGAAAATCACCCAGTACGGCATCGCGCAGCGTTGCCAGCATCGTCTGGTCAATACCGCGTCCCCCGCCCTGGTAGGCCTGAGTCGACAGATCGTGGCGATCGCCGATCACCCATTTACCCTCGGCCAACGCGGGTTTGATCACCGTCTCAACCAGCTGTACGCGCGCCGCGTAGAACATCAACACTTCGGCTTTGTCAGTGATAACTTCGTCGCCAACGGATTTAATATCCAGCACCAGGCTGCGCAGTTTCTCCGCAAGTTGCGTACCGCCCGGCTCGCGGGTGAAGACCATGTCGGCGACGCCAAGCGATTTCAGCGTGTCCACCACTACGTTGCGGGCAGTGGTTTTACCCGCTCCTTCGAGTCCCTCAATGACAATGTATTTACTGCGCATTTTTTTCCTTAAGTGCCTTCAGATAGTCCTGAACAGAGCGATTGTGGCTGGCAAGGTTGGTGTTAAAGGTATGCCCCCCTTTTCCATCAGCCACAAAATAGAGATACGGTGTTTTCGCCGGGTGCGCGGCGGCTGTGAGAGAAGCCTCGCTCGGCGTGGCAATCGGGCCAGGCGGTAAACCGCTAATCACGTAGGTATTATACGCCGTTGGCGTTTCCAGATCTTTTCTGGAAATCTTGCCCGTATAGTTCTCTCCCATGCCGTAGATGACGGTAGGGTCGGTTTGCAGGCGCATACCAATGCGCAGACGATTGATAAATACTGACGCCACCCGATCGCGTTCAGCAGCAACGGCGGTCTCTTTCTCGATAATCGAGGCCATGGTAACAAACTGATTTTGATCTTTATAAGGTAAACCATCCATTCGCCCTTCCCAGGCGGCATCCACGGCGGCGACCATTTTTTTGTGCGCCCGCTTCAGAATCGCCGCATCGGTCGTGCCTGCGGTGTACATCCAGGTATCCGGCCAGAACCAGCCTTCCACCCATTCAGGATGCTCAAACTTAAGCACGTCGGCCACCGTCTGATAGCTGTCATCTTTCAGGGTATGTTTGATATAAGGCGCATCGCGCAGCTGTTTAAGGTAATCGCTCAGGCGCATCCCTTCGACAAAACGCAGCGGGAACTGGGCTTCTTTACCGCTTTCCAGCAGTTGCAGCATCTCTCTGACGGTCATGCCGGGCGTAAAGCGGTAGGTACCAGCCTTGAAGTGAGATAGGTCAGGCTCAATACGCAATAACCACTGGAACACGCGTGGACGGTTGATGATTTTATCCCCGTAAAGCTGCTCGCCCAGCGCCATCCGCCCGGTACCGGCTTTCAGGGTAAAAATCGTCTCGTCTTTAATCAAGATTTTACTGTTCGCCAGCTGGCGGACTTTCCATACTCCCGCTCCGCCAGCAATGCCCAGCGCAATAATAAGGAGAAGGACAAAACGCAACATTTTCTTCATGACTATCTGGTTTGCTCACATATCGGTGCTAAAAACTGGAACAGCTCGCGCGAAGACCAGCGCTGTTGGTCATACGCACGGACGGCGAAAACAGGCATCAACGCATTGCAGATAACGACTTCATCGGCGGTATGTAGCGCGTCTTCTCCTGCGCAAACTTCGACAATGCGAAAGTCTGAACGTGCGAGCTGCTGTAAACAAAACTGGCGCATGATGCCGTTAACGCCAGCCTGCGCCAGCGAAGGGGTGAAGACCTCACGGCCCTTACGCCAGAATAAATTAGCCGCACAGCATTCCGTAATGCGCCCTTCACTGTCAAGGACTAGCGCCTCATCGGCGTCCGTCTGTTCAAGATGAGTACGAATAAGCACCTGTTCAAGGCGGTTAAGATGTTTTAGTCCGGCAAGCATCGGGTTTCGCCCCAGCCGCACCGGGCTCAGCGTCAACGTCACGCCCTCTTCACGCCAGCGCGCATAGTGAGCAGGATAAGCTGAAACAGAGAGAATACGTGTTGGATGCTGACAGGCGGCACCGCTGTACCCCCGCCCACCGCTGCCTCGGCTAATGATAACTTTTAAGACACCGCTGGTTTTACCTGACGCCAGCTGACGCATCTCATGTTCAAGAATTTCCCACTGCGTAAAAGGGATCAGTAACGTCTGGCAGGCGTCTTGTAAACGGCGGAGGTGTGCATCAAGCAAGCACACGTCGCCTTCCAGAATACGCGCAGTCGTAAAGCAGCCATCGCCAAACTGCGTCGCCCTGTCGCTTGCCGGCAGCGTGTCTTGCTCAAGGCCATTAATTAAAAACATGGTGGCTCCTTATGCGTGGGCGTTTAGTCTGGCAGGATGCCATGCAACCGACAAGAAGATTAGGCTTAATAAAAAAGGCCCGGCAAGCGGACCTTTTTTTATAGCTTTCGGGCCGTCAGGCTCAGACCTTTTTGAAGATCAGAGAACCATTCGTGCCGCCAAAGCCGAAGGAGTTACACAGGGTGTACTCCATACCGCTAACCTGGCGCGCTTCATGAGGAACGAAGTCCAGATCGCAACCTTCATCCGGGTTATCCAGGTTGATGGTTGGCGGAACAGCCTGATCGCGCAGCGCAAGGATAGAGTAGATGGACTCTACTGCACCCGCAGCACCCAGCAGGTGACCGGTCATAGATTTCGTGGAGCTAACCAGTACGCGGCTGGCAGACTCGCCGAAGATAGACTTCACAGCCTGCGCTTCAGCTTTGTCGCCTGCTGGCGTAGAGGTACCGTGAGCGTTAACGTAGCCAATCTGCGCTGGGGTAATACCCGCATCACGGATCGCGTTTTCCATCGCCAGCGCAGCACCCGCACCGTTCTCCGGAGGAGAGGTCATGTGATAAGCATCGCTGCTCATGCCAAAGCCAACGACTTCAGCATAAATTTTCGCACCGCGTTTTTTCGCATGTTCGTACTCTTCCAGCACGAGCATACCTGCGCCGTCACCCAACACGAAACCATCGCGGTCTTTATCCCACGGACGGCTCGCCGCCTGAGGATTATCGTTACGGGTAGAAAGCGCACGCGCTGCACCAAAGCCACCGACACCCAATGGGGTACTGGCTTTTTCAGCACCGCCCGCAACCATAGCATCTGCATCGCCGTACGCAATGATACGCGCGGCCTGGCCGATGTTATGCACGCCAGACGTACACGCGGTAGCGATAGAAATGCTTGGCCCACGCAGGCCGAACATAATGGTCAGGTGACCTGCCACCATGTTAACAATCGTGGACGGAACGAAGAACGGGCTGATCTTACGCGGTCCGCCATTCATCAGCGATGTATGGTTTTCCTCGATCAGGCCAAGACCGCCAATCCCGGAGCCGATAGCAGCGCCGATACGGGTTGCGTTCTCTTCCGTAATCTCAAGGCCAGAATCCTGCATGGCCTGAACGCCAGCGACAATTCCATATTGAATGAAGGCATCCATCTTGCGCTGTTCTTTGCGCGAGATGATCTCTTCACAGTTAAAATCCTTTACTAAGCCAGCAAATTTCGTTGCATAGGCGCTAGTATCGAAATGGTCGATTAGGCTGATGCCGCTCTGACCGGCAAGGAGAGCTTTCCAGGTGGACTCTACGGTATTGCCGACAGGAGACAACATGCCAAGTCCGGTCACAACTACACGACGCTTAGACACGTTTGTCCTCCAGGGAGGGATAAAAAAAGAGATTCGTGGGACTAAAAAAGATAAAACTCAGGCGGTCGAATGACCGCCTGGAGATGTTCACTTACGCCTGGTGGCCGTTGATGTAATCAATGGCAGCCTGAACGGTGGTGATTTTCTCAGCTTCTTCGTCCGGAATCTCAGTATCAAACTCTTCTTCCAGAGCCATTACCAGCTCAACGGTGTCAAGAGAATCTGCGCCCAGGTCTTCAACGAAGGAAGCGGAGTTCACAACTTCTTCCTGCTTAACGCCCAGCTGTTCGCCGATAATTTTCTTAACGCGTTCTTCGATAGTGCTCATACTCTTAAATTTCCTATCAAAACTCGCTTTCGCGATGGTTTTCGTAGTGTATAAAATGTTGAAAAATTTGCAACTAAATCCCGGCAGGTCTTACCACGATTTTACGTTATTTTGAGGCCATTTGCCCTAATAACGCAAATATTTTCGATCGTGATTAAACCATGTACATCCCGCCGTTGACGTGGAGGGTCTCACCAGTGATGTAACCCGCTTCGTCAGAGGCTAAAAATGCAACCGCACTGGCGATTTCTTTAGGGTCGCCAAGACGACCCGCCGGAACTGCCGCCAGTGTACCCGCACGCTGCTCATCGGTCAGCGCACGCGTCATGTCCGTTTCAATAAAGCCCGGAGCAACAACGTTTACAGTAATCCCGCGGGACGCGACTTCACGCGCCAGCGATTTACTGAAACCGATCAGACCTGCTTTCGCCGCAGCGTAGTTAGCCTGACCAGCATTTCCCATGGTACCAACCACAGAACCAACAGTGATAATACGACCATGACGCTTTTTCATCATAGCGCGCATTACCGCTTTTGACAGACGGAATACAGATGACAGGTTGGTTTCGATAATATCGTTCCACTCGTCATCTTTCATTCGCATCAGAAGGTTGTCGCGAGTGATCCCGGCATTATTGACCAGAATATCCACTTCACCAAACTCTGCGCGAATATTTTCCAGAACAGATTCGATAGATGCTGGTTCGGTCACATTCAGTACCAGACCTTTACCGTTCGCACCCAGATACTCGCTGATGGCCTGCGCGCCATTCTCGCTGGTTGCTGTACCAATCACCTTCGCGCCGCGCGCAACCAGTGTTTCAGCAATTGCACGCCCGATACCGCGGCTTGCGCCAGTCACCAGGGCGATTTTTCCTTCAAAACTCATGGTATTCCTCTTTTATTGCGAGAGTGCCGCTGACATCGCTTCCGGCTCGTTAATCGCCGAGGCTGTCAGGGTGTCAACAATACGTTTCGTCAGACCGGTGAGGACTTTCCCTGGGCCGACTTCATATAGATGCTCAACGCCCTGAGCGGCCATAAACTCAACGGTTTTGGTCCACTGTACCGGGCTGTAGAGCTGGCGAACCAGTGCGTCGCGGATAGCTTCCGGCGCGGTTTCGCATTTCACATCGACGTTGTTCACAACGGCAATCGTCGGTGCGTTAAACGTAATTTTTTCCAGCTCAACCGCCAGTTTCTCGGCGGCTGGCTT
This sequence comes from Enterobacter sp. EC_64, assembly GCF_019584165.1. NCBI lineage: Bacteria > Pseudomonadati > Pseudomonadota > Gammaproteobacteria > Enterobacterales > Enterobacteriaceae > Enterobacter > Enterobacter sp. EC_64. The sequence continues at coordinate 224,495 of NZ_VDAS01000003.1, read as the reverse complement.
CATTAACGCACAGTGGGACGGCACGCTGACCGGCAGCGGCAGCGCGCGTTTCGCGCCAGCAGCTTTACAGGCAGCACCGGCACGCTCAACCGCTTCTTTATGACCAGCGATAACCACCTGGCCCGGCGAGTTGAAGTTAACCGGTGAAACCACCTGCCCTTCAGCAGATTCTTCACACGCTTTTGCAATCGCAGCATCATCCAGACCGATGATAGCAGACATGCCACCTGTGCCTTCTGGCACCGCTTCCTGCATGAATTTACCGCGCAGTTCCACCAGACGTACGGCGTCAGCAAACGCGATCACACCGGCACAGACCAGCGCTGAGTATTCACCCAGACTATGGCCCGCGAGCAGCGCTGGCGCTTTACCGCCCTGCTGCTGCCAGACACGCCACAGCGCAACGGACGCTGTCAGCAGCGCTGGCTGTGTCTGCCAGGTTTTGTTCAGTTCTTCGGCCGGACCCTGCTGGGTCAGCGCCCATAAATCATAACCCAGCGCATCAGAAGCTTCACGGAAAGTCTCTTCAATGACCGGATAGTGTGCTGCCATTTCAGACAACATCCCAACGGTTTGAGAGCCCTGCCCCGGGAACACAAAAGCAAATTGCGTCATTTTTTAACCCTTATTCTAGAAACGAACCAGCGCGGAACCCCAGGTGAACCCGCCACCGAAGGCTTCAAGCAAGACCAGCTGGCCCCGTTTGATTCGCCCGTCGCGTACCGCTTCATCAAATGCGCACGGTACTGACGCCGCAGAGGTGTTGCCGTGACGATCCAGCGTCACCACAACGTTATCCATCGACATGCCCAGCTTTTTCGCGGTCGCGCTGATGATACGCAGGTTCGCCTGATGCGGCACCAGCCAGTCGAGCGCGGAGCGCTCAAGGTTATTCGCTTCCAGCGTTTCATCAACAATGTGCGCAAGCTCAGTCACCGCCACCTTGAACACCTCGTTCCCTGCCATGGTCAGGTAAATCGAGTTGTCCGGATTAACGCGATCGGCGTTAGGCAGGGTCAAAAGCTCACCGTAGCTGCCATCAGCATGCAGATGCGTAGAGATGATACCCGGCTCTTCGGACTGCCCCAGCAGCACCGCGCCCGCACCATCACCAAAAATAATGATCGTTCCGCGATCGGTTGGATCGCAGGTACGCGCCAGCACGTCAGCACCGATCACCAGCGCATATTTAACGGCTCCGGACTTCACGTACTGATCGGCAACGCTCAGCGCATAGGTAAAACCTGCGCACGCAGCGGCAACGTCAAACGCCGGGCAACCTTTAATGCCGAGCATATTCTGCACCTGGCATGCCGCGCTTGGGAAAGCATGTGTAGCAGACGTCGTGGCCACCACGATCAAACCGATCTGTTCTTTATCAATGCCCGCCATCTCGATAGCACGCTGTGCGGCTTCGTAACCCATGGTGGACACGGTTTCGTCTGGCGCGGCGATACGACGTTCACGGATACCTGTGCGCGTGACAATCCACTCGTCAGACGTATCTACCATTTTTTCCAGATCGGCGTTGGTACGCACTTGTTTTGGCAGGTAGCTGCCGGTACCTAAAATCTTCGTATACATGTACGCTCAGTCACTTTTAGCTAATACAGATTCCAGGCGAGCGGCAATCCGCTGAGGGACTTGTCGCTGCACCGCCTGCACTGCCTGTTCAATGGCGACAGAAAATGCTCGCTGATTGGCGGCGCCATGACTCTTAATCACGATGCCGCGCAATCCTAACAGACAGGCGCCATTATACTGGTCGGGGTTGAGGTGACTGAATCGCCGCGTCAGGCTCTTTTGTAACCAACGCTTCAATAAAATCAGCCACCAGGCGCTTTTTTTGCCCTCTCCCTGTGATTTCAGCAGAGAAAGAAACATCCGCACGACCCCTTCCATGGTCTTCAACGTTACGTTTCCGGTGAAGCCATCGCAGACCAGAACATCCGTTTTACCCGTCAACAACTCATTGGCTTCGAGATAACCAATATAGTTGATGGAGGGAACCTGTTTGAGCAATTCAGCTGCTTCGCGAATGCTGTCCAGGCCTTTGGTCTCTTCTTCACCAATGTTCAGTAACGCAACACGGGGAGTGTTGATCCCGACCACTTCTTCTGCCAGCACCGATCCCATTACGGCAAACTGAGCCAGCATTGTACTATCACAATCGACGTTCGCGCCCAAATCAAGCACCACCGTCTTGCCCTTCTGCTGATGCGGCAACACCGTCACCAGCGCCGGGCGCTCAATACCGTCAATCGGTTTGAGCAACAATTTCGCCAGTCCCATCAGCGCGCCGGTATTACCCGCGCTGACGCAAGCCTGGGCTCGTCCTTCTTTCACCAGCTCCAGCGCTATCCGCATCGAGCTGCCGCGGCTATTGCGAATCGCCTGCGAGGGTCGGGCATCACTGGCAATAACTGACTGCGCAGGAATAATCTGCAGACGTGAACGTTGTTCAAAGTCAGCTTTTGCAAGTAATGGCGTGATTGCGTCGGGATTGCCGACTAAAAGAAGAGTGAGTTGCGAATTAGAATTCAGTGCCTGCAATGCTGCAGGCACTGTCACGGAAGGGCCAAAATCTCCCCCCATGACATCTAACGCCAGGGTTAGACGTGTCAAGGTATCGTCGCAGCCTGGTTCGGTAAGTTCCCCGTTTGCACGGGGAGCTCCTCACTAAGCCTAATCACGCTGACGCGTGATTACTTAGTGATAACCTTGCGGCCGCGGTAGAAACCGTCAGCGGTGATGTGGTGACGCAGGTGTTTCTCACCAGAAGTCTTGTCTACAGACAGGCTGGTAACTGCAGTCAGCGCGTCATGGGAACGACGCATGCCACGTTTGGAACGGGTTGGTTTATTCTGTTGTACGGCCATGGACCTTACTCCTCAATTACTTACGCTTTAAGCTGGCTAATACGGCAAATGGGTTTGGTTTTTGCGCTTCATCAGGCAGTTCCCCAAAGACCATGTCCGCCTCGGACACTTCACAGTGTTCAGAATCATGCACCGGAACGACTGGCAAGGAGAGGATGATTTCATCTTCAACCAGAGCCAGAAGATCGATTTCACCGAATTCGTTAACCTCAATCGGCTCATACGCTTCCGGGAGTGCTTCAGCCTGTTCGTCAGAACGAACCGGACTGAAACAATACGTTGTGTGAACATGCTGTACAAACGGTTTCCCGCAACGCTGACACTCGAGCGTTACCGTCACCTTTGCATCACCGGTTAAAACGGCGAGGCGCTGGTTGTCGATAGCGAACGACATGGAGCATTCTACATCACTGTCCACACTGACTACGGATTCGGCAATACGCTCAGCCTGATCGGAAGTATAGATACCTTCGTAATCGAGGCGTTTTTGAGCCGTACGAACCGGATCAAGAGTCAGGGGTAATTTTACCTTTTGCATAGGGCGCGCATATTAACTTTGTAACGTCATAGAGTCAAAGAAAAAGGCAACCAGAGCTGCCTTTTGCCAATTATTCGCACACATTGCGGCCTGTAGTTTAAAATGGCTGGCATCGATACGCTATATCTGGTGATAAAAATATGCCAAATCTCGTCCTTGCTTCCACGTCTCCCTACCGCCGAATGCTGCTGGAAAAGCTTGGGATCCCGTTTGAATGCGCTGCTCCAGACGTGGATGAGACGCCACAGCCGGGCGAGTCACCGCGCCATCTGGTGACGCGTCTTGCTAAGGAGAAGGCGCAGTCGCTGGCCGCACGCTATCCTTCGCATTTGATTATAGGCTCGGATCAGGTTTGCGTACTGGACGGCGAAATCACCGGCAAGCCGCATACAGAGGAAAATGCCTGCCAGCAGCTTCTGCGCGCGCGCGGTACTATCGTGACCTTCTATACGGGCCTCGCCCTCTATAACTCCGCGTCAGGCCATCTGCAAACCGAGTGCGAGCCTTTCGACGTACACTTCCGTCATCTCAGCGAGCAAGAGATTATGGATTATGTGCGTCGTGAGCGTCCGCTGAACTGCGCGGGGAGCTTTAAAAGTGAGGGGCTGGGGATTGCGCTGTTCGACAAGCTGGACGGTCGGGATCCGAACACCCTGGTGGGGTTACCGCTGATTGCCTTGTGTCAGATGTTACGGCGAGAAGAGTGTAATCCGCTGACGATGTGACCTTCGCCGGGTGGCGCTGCGCTTACCCGGCCTACAAAACCGTAGGCCCGTGCAAGAGCAGCGCCGACGGGCAAAATCAGCCGCGCAGAACCTTCAGGCAGCGTTTCAACTGCTCATCCAGCGGCGCTTCAATACGGATGACTTCACCGGTATTTGGGTGGGTAAACTTCAGCGCTGCCGCATGCAGGAACAGACGCGACAGTCCCGTCCCCGCCAGCTGCTTATCAAACTCGCGGTCGCCATAGCGGTCATCAAACGCGATGGGGTGCCCTGCAAACTGCGTATGTACGCGGATCTGGTGGGTACGGCCGGTAACAGGGCTGCAGCGTACCAGCGTGGCAAACTCATAGCGCTCTTCAACCTTAAACCGCGTCTCAGACGGTTTCCCTTCCTGGCTGACGCGGACAATACGCTCACCGCTTTGCAGAATGTTCTTCAGCAGCGGCGCCTGCACCACTTTTACATGGGACTGCCATTGGCCGCGCACCAGCGCCAGGTAGTCTTTCTGCATCCCTTTTTCACGCAGTTGTTCATGCAGGGAACGCAGCGCAGAACGTTTTTTCGCTACCAGCAGCACGCCAGAGGTGTCACGGTCAAGACGGTGCACCAGCTCAAGGAAACGCGCTTCCGGGCGCAGGGCGCGGAGCCCTTCAATCACACCGAAGCTCAGGCCGCTACCGCCATGGACTGCCGTTCCTGACGGTTTATTCAGCACCAGAATGTGGTCATCTTCGTAAAGGATGACATCGCTCAGGGCCGCCACTTTCTGTAGCTTCGGTGAAACGGTCTCTTCTTCACGCTCTGCCACGCGCACCGGCGGAATGCGCACTTCATCGCCCGCCTCGAGTTTGTACTCGGGCTTCACGCGTTTTTTGTTCACCCGCACTTCGCCCTTACGCAGGATGCGGTAAATCATGCTCTTTGGCACCCCTTTCAACTGGGTGCGCAAGAAGTTATCGATACGTTGCCCCGCTTCATCTTCGGCGATGGCAACCATTTTTACGGCTGGAGTCTCTGTTTTCATGGTTGGCGATTCTAAATATCGTCAGCCATTAGCGCCACTCATTTTTCTATGCTTATATTTACTTTTATCCGGCCTGCACCCCGTTTCACGCAATCGATTTGGTGGTTATTAAACCAATCACCACCTTGAGGTGAAGAAACTGTGAGTAACCGGGTGATAATTGGTAAAAGTCATCTTGCTATAACCCGGCGAGCAGTGGAATAATGAGGTCGTTTTCCGCGTTAAATCCGGGTTTTGTAAGGATGTCGACGGAATGACCAATTTTGTCTGACCGATCATCCACGCAGCAATGGCGTAAGACGTATTGATCTTTCAGGCAGTTAGCGGGCTGCGGGTTGCAGTACTTCCCGGTATAAGGATTGTTCTCTGGAGAGTTCTACCCAGGCAATTCCCCTGATAATTGCGCTGTGTTTCCGTATGAAACACAGGCAACCGACACTCTGCGCCTCTTAAGCGAGCGACAACCGTGAGGTTGGCGACGTGAACAGACACGAGGCCATCGGTTCATACCCCGGAATGCGTCACCTTGCCCGCAGCTTTGTCGTCAATGTAAGAATAACGAGTAAGTTACGATGAAAAGAATGTTAATCAACGCAACTCAGCAAGAAGAGTTGCGTGTCGCCCTTGTGGATGGGCAGCGCCTGTACGATCTGGATATCGAAAGTCCTGGACACGAACAGAAAAAAGCGAACATTTACAAAGGCAAAATCACCCGCATTGAACCAAGCCTTGAAGCTGCATTTGTCGATTACGGTGCTGAGCGTCATGGTTTCCTCCCTCTGAAAGAAATCGCCCGCGAATATTTCCCTGCAAACTACAACGCCCATGGCCGCCCAAACATCAAAGATGTTCTGCGTGAAGGTCAGGAAGTTATCGTTCAGATTGATAAAGAAGAGCGTGGCAACAAAGGTGCCGCACTGACAACCTTTATCAGCCTGGCGGGGAGCTATCTGGTGCTGATGCCAAACAACCCGCGTGCGGGTGGTATCTCTCGCCGTATCGAAGGTGATGACCGTACCGAGCTGAAAGAAGCGCTGGCAAGCCTTGAACTGCCTGACGGCATGGGGCTTATCGTGCGTACCGCAGGCGTCGGGAAATCCGCCGAAGCGCTGCAGTGGGACCTCAGCTTCCGTCTGAAGCACTGGGAAGCCATCCAGAAAGCAGCGGAAAGCCGCCCTGCTCCGTTCCTGATCCACCAGGAAAGCAACGTGATCGTGCGTGCCTTCCGTGACTACCTGCGTCAGGACATCGGTGAGATTCTGATCGATAACCCGAAAGTGCTTGAGCTGGCACGCCAGCACATCGCCGCGCTGGGCCGTCCGGATTTCACCAGCAAAATTAAGCTGTATACCGGTGAAATCCCGCTGTTCAGCCACTATCAGATCGAATCCCAGATTGAGTCCGCCTTCCAGCGTGAAGTGCGTCTGCCATCCGGCGGTTCTATCGTTATCGATACCACTGAAGCGCTGACCGCTATCGACATCAACTCCGCGCGTGCAACCCGCGGCGGCGACATCGAAGAGACCGCCTTCAACACCAACCTTGAAGCCGCTGATGAAATCGCGCGCCAGCTCCGCCTGCGCGACCTGGGTGGTCTGATTGTTATCGACTTCATCGACATGACCCCTGTTCGTCACCAGCGTGCGGTAGAAAACCGTCTGCGCGAAGCGGTGCGTCAGGATCGTGCGCGTATTCAGATTAGCCATATCTCACGCTTTGGCCTGCTGGAGATGTCCCGTCAGCGTCTGAGCCCATCGCTGGGTGAGTCCAGCCATCACGTCTGCCCACGCTGCTCCGGCACCGGCACCGTGCGTGATAACGAGTCGCTGTCCCTCTCTATCCTGCGTCTGATTGAAGAAGAAGCGCTGAAAGAGAATACCAAAGAGGTTCACGCGATTGTGCCTGTGCCAATTGCGTCCTACCTGTTGAACGAAAAACGTGCTGCGGTCAGTGCCATTGAAGCGCGTCAGGGCGGCGTTCGCTGCATCATCGTGCCAAACGATCAGATGGAAACCCCGCACTACCACGTGCTGCGTGTCCGTAAAGGTGAAGAGACGTCAACGCTCAGCTACCTGCTGCCGAAGCTGCACGAAGAAGAGATGGCCCTGCCATCTGATGACGAGCCAGCAGAGCGTAAGCTGCCAGAGCAGCCTGCGTTAGCGACCTTCATCATGCCAGAAGCCCCACCGGAAGCCGCCCTGGAAAAACCAGCGGCCAAACCTGCGGCGCAGAAACCAGAAGCGACGGCAGCGAAAGCACAGCCAGCGCAGCCGGGTCTGCTGAGCCGCTTCTTCGGCGCGCTGAAGAAGATGTTTGCCGGCGAGGAAGTTCAGCCAGAGCAGCCGAAAGAAGAGCCAAAAGCGGCCAAGCCTGAACGTCAGCAGGACCGCCGTAAGCGTCAGAACAACCGCCGCGACCGTAATGACCGTAGCGATCGTAATGAGCGCAACGAGCGTCGTGACAACCGTGACAACCGCTCTGACAATAACGAAGGCCGTGAGCAACGCGAAGACAACCGTCGCAACCGTCGCGAGAAACAGCAGCAGAATGTTGAAGATCGTGAAATTCGCCAGCAGGCGGGCGATGAGTCTGAGAAGAGCAAACAGCGTGACGACCAGCAGCCGCGCCGTGAACGCAACCGTCGTCGTAACGACGAGAAGCGTCAGGCACAGCAGGAAGTCAAAAACCTGAACCGCGAAGAGCCTGTAGAGCAGCAGGACGGCGAGCAGGAAGAACGTACTCAGGTCATGCCGCGCCGTAAGCAGCGCCAGCTTGCTCAGAAAGTCCGCTTCGCCTCCGAAGCAACCGAAGAGTCAGCAATCGTCGCGGTTGAAAGCCGCGAGAGCGCAACCGGCACGCAGCTGGCAAAAGTTGACCTGCCAGCGGTCGTTGATAACAATATTGAGCAGGATGAAAACGGTGAAAACCGTGATAACGCCGGTATGCCGCGCCGTTCACGTCGTTCCCCACGTCATCTGCGCGTCAGCGGTCAGCGCCGTCGTCGCTATCGTGACGAGCGGTACCCGACTCAGTCTCCAATGCCGCTGACCGTTGCCTGTGCTTCACCAGAAATGGCTTCCGGCAAAGTCTGGATCCGCTACCCTGTTGCTCGCCCGGAGCAGGTTGTTGAAGAACAGCCGGTAACGGAAGAGGTCATTGCACCTGTAGCAGCGGTAGAAGAGGTCGTGACTGAAACGGCAACCGTGGTTAAACCTCAGGTTGTTGAAACTGAAGCACCTCAGGCCGCGGACGTCGAAACCACGCATCCGGAAGTGATTGCCGCGCCGGTTGATGCCGCACCGCAGCTTATTGCTGAAGAAGATGTCGTGGTGGCTGAGGAAATCGCTCAAGAGGCTGAACCTGTAGCCGCGGTAGAAGAAGCCGCTGAAACCCTCGTCGAAACCACCGCTGAAGAGGTCGTTCAGGACGTTGAGATTCAGGTTGAACCGGTTGTTGAAGAGCCGAAAGCGCCAGAAGTGAAGCCTGAGCCTGTTGTCTCTGCGCCAGCCGCTGCCCACGTGGCAACAGCACCGATGACCCGCGCCCCGGCGCCGGATTACGTGCCTGAAGCGCCGCGTCACAGCGACTGGGTTCGCCCGGCCTTCAGCTTCGAAGGTAAAGGCGCAGCCGGTGGTCATAGTGCAACGCATCAGGCGACTGCACCGGCAACGCGTCCACAGTCTGTCGAATAACGACAAACAACGCTGAAAGTAAAAAGCCGACCTTAAGGTCGGCTTTTTTTATGGCTGCTGCACAGGCTTCCTCATCCCGGTCACCTCCGGCATGACCTGCCGCATCAGCTCAAGAAAACGCCGCAAGCGTGCCGGATAATAACGGGACCAGGGATAGACCAGATGCACCGGTAGCGCTGCGGGCTGCCACTCCGGCAGCAAATGCACCAGCCGCCCTTCCCGAATATCATCCTGTACCGTCCAGCTTGATACGACCGCCACACCGAGCCCGGTCAGTGTCGTATTGCGTGCAACATACAGGCTGTCGGTGCTGAGGCGTGGCGTAATAGCAATCCGCGCGGTGGCGGGCGAAGCATCGTGAAATAGCTCCACGTGGCGCTGGTAAAAAGAGCTGATGGCTATCCAGGGAAACTGCTGCAAATCCTCCGGCGTATTCACCGCCGGGAAGCGGGCCAGCAGTGCCGGAGAAGCCACCACCGAGCGCGGCACCTCCGCCAGCAGTACGGATACGGTTGCCGGATCGACCTCCACGCCCACCCGAATAGCACAGTCAAGGTTGTCGCCGAGGAAATCCGCCGACCGATCGTTGAGCATCCACTCAATCGAAAGCTGCGGATAGCGTTGCAAAAATTCGGTTACGGGTTTCAGAAGCTGATCCTGACCAAACGCGTGCGGTGCCCGCACCCGCAGCACGCCTACCGGCTCATCTTCCGTCTGCCCTACCTCATCCTCCAGCGCCAGCCAGCTGTCAATCACCCGACGGGCGTGCTGATAGCAGCGCTCGCCGTCATCCGTTAGCCGCGTCGTGTGGGTGGTGCGCAACAACAGGCGCACGCCCAGCATGGTTTCAAGCGACTGCAACCGTCGGCTTACCGTGGCCTGGGTTGTTGCCAGCTGTCGCGCCGCCGCTGAGAGCGAACCCGCCTCGACAATGCGGACAAACGTCCGCATTAGCTCTACCCTGTCTATACGCTCAACTCTTTTCATCGCATTTTCATTTATACGTTCAACGTATAAGCGTTTTACCACCGGGCCCGCTACCGTCGCAAGGCGTACTGATAAAAAATAGCCTCACACGATGAATGAGGAACAACTTATGAACACAACAACGACTTCCCATGCTGTAAGCCGCTGGGTGATCTTTATGCTGGCTCTGGGGGCTGGCTTCAGCGTGGCATCAATCTATTACGCGCAGCCCCTGCTGCCGCTGATGGGTGCCGACCTGCATTTGAGTATTGAAGGTATGGGCCTGGTGCCAACATTAACGCAGGCAGGCTACGCGCTTGGCATCCTGTTCCTGCTTCCTCTGGGCGATCGCCACGACCGCAGGACGTTAATTTTGATCAAAAGCGCGGCGCTGGCGCTGTTTCTTCTCGGCTGTAGCCTGACCGGGCAGATCCATTCCCTGCTGCTGGCAAGCCTGCTTATCGGCATGGCCGCCACCATGGCACAGGATATCGTCCCTGCCGCGGCCATTCTTGCGCCGGAAGGCAAACAGGGGAAAACCGTGGGCACGGTAATGACCGGGCTGCTACTGGGTATCTTATTATCCAGAACCGTAAGCGGCGTGGTGGGCGAAGCGTTTGGCTGGCGCGTCATGTACCAGCTGGCAGCGGCGAGCATTGCGTTCATCGGGGTAATGATGTGGTTTGTACTTCCCCGTTTTGCCATTCACTCCACGCTGAGCTACCCCGCGCTGATGCGCTCGATGGAGCACCTGTGGCGTCGTTATCCGGCACTGCGCCGCGCGGCGCTGGCCCAGGGCTTCCTGTCGATTGCCTTTAGCGCCTTCTGGTCAACGCTTGCGGTCATGCTGCTGGAACGCTACCACCTGGGTAGTGCCGTCGCAGGTGGTTTTGGTATTGCCGGTGCCGCGGGTGCGTTAGCAGCCCCACTGGCGGGGGGTCTGGCGGACAAACTGGGGGCAGGAAAAGTCACGCAGCTTGGTGCCGTTCTTGTGACCGTCTCTTTCGGCCTGATGTTCCTGATGCCCGCGCTGGGCGTTCATGGACAGCTGATGCTGCTCGCCATCTCTGCCGTCGGGTTCGACCTGGGCCTGCAGTCCAGCCTGGTCGCCCATCAGAACCTGGTGTACAGCCTTGAACCGCAGGCGCGTGGTCGTCTCAACGCCCTGCTCTTTACGGTCGTCTTTATCGGGATGGCGCTGGGGTCCGCGTTAGGCAGCAATATCTACTCGCTGGCTGGCTGGACGGGTGTGGTCGCACTGGCCACCGTCTGTGGCGTCATTGCGCTGATCATCCGTCTGATAGAAAGCGCGCGTGTCGCCTCAGTAACGGCAGAAGTCGCATAAAAAAAATGCCCAATCCAGACGGATTGGGCAGCAAAACATGCCCAGTTTCAAGACATGTTCTAAGAGGTCAAGATGTTATTTGTTCAGCTGGAACAGAGACATGCCCTGCATATCGCTAAACGCTTTATAAGACGCCTGCAAGGCCGCCTGCTGCATGGTGTAAGAAGAAATCGCTTCGTTCCAGTCGACATCCACCAGATCGCTCATCTGCTTGGTCTGGCCCAGCGCGCGGTCATCGCCCAGCGTATCGAGTTTTTCCAGCTCGTTCATCTTGGTGCCCACATCGGCAACGACCGTCAGAATATTGTTCTCGGTGTTCTGAATACCGATTCGCGCATTGGCAATCACCTGGTTCTGGACTGCAGCTGCAGCCTGATCGTTCTCAATCGGCGTCTTCAGCGCAGCAACGGCAGAATCCAGGATTTTGAACATGTTTGTCTCGCCATAACCACCACCCGGCAATTGCTCCGCATTACTGGTAATGCTTTCGAAAATCTGCTGGCCGGTATGACTAATCGCCATATTTCGCGCCGTATCGACCTGCTGGGTGATGGCTTCAGCGCCGCCCCTGTACTCGCCGGTTACGGAATCAAACGGTGCGCTCTCGGTTTTGTATCCCGCAAAGATAAAGCGACCATTACCATCCGTCGTGTTGGCCAGGTTCATAAGCTGATCGCGTATCCCCTGAATATCGGTCGCCAGAGCAAGACGATCGTCATCGTTTAGTGTGCCGTTTGACGCGTAGACCAGTTTCTCCCGCACGCTTGAGATCGCGCTATTCACCTGAGCCAATACGTTATCTTCCAATGAGACCTTTTGCGTGGCAAAGGTTCGCGCCAGAGCAAATTGGCTGTTTTGTGACTGAGATTGTGACAAAACAATAGCCTGCGAAGCCGCGATCGGATCATCGGACGGACGATTGACGCGCTTGCCGGTGGACATTTGTTCACCATAACTCAGCCATCTGCTTTGGGAATCGGTGATCCCACGCATGTTCTGCTCATACATCATCTGGGTGCTAATACGCATTATTCACCTCAACCTTAACGAATGTTGATAATTGCATCGAAGAGCGTACTGGCAGTCTGGAGAACCTGGGCGTTCGCCAGGTAATACTGCTGATAACGCTGCAAATTGCCATACTCTTCGTCGAGGTTTACCCCAGAGATGGTCTGCTGCTGTCTGATCAGCTGCGTTTCTACATCGGCTTTCGTCTGGCTGCTTACTTTCAGTGAGGCCGTAGAACTCCCGACAGTACTTACCAGCGAGGCATACGCATCGTTGAAGCTTTTGTTCCCGCCTACCACTTTGCTGTTTTGCAATTCGAGCATTTTCTGGCCATTGCGGTTGTCGCTCTCACCGCCGGTCTGCACGGACGCCATCGCCAGTTTGGACTCGTCGCTGATCGCCAGATCCATGTTCATGATGACGTCAGAAACCGGCTTCACGGTAAAGCTGTCTTTGGTATTTGCCGTGCCGCTCACGTTGACGTTAAGACCATCAAATGACAGGTTGCCGCTGGCATCCGGGCTCATCGTAAAGCTGGTTTTGTCTGATGTACGGGTGATCGTCCAGTCAGTGCCGTTGAACTGCAGCTTATAGTCTGTCGCCTGGACCTGCTTGCTGTCCGTCACAGAGGCCGTAACAACCACCGATCCGCCGTTCTTGCTGTTGGACAGCACCGCCGGAGAACCAAAGTTGAACAGCTTACCGCCCGCATCACCGTTAGCGTCAAAGCCAGCCTCATGCTGCGTGTTCATCGAATCGGCAAAGGCCAGCGCCATCTGGTTCAGGGTGTTACGAGCTTTATCCAGATCTTCCGTGCGGAAGGTCAGTAAACCGCCCAAAGAACCGGTGGTGATCATCTTTTCCGGGATCTCTACGTTCCCGGCCACGTCATCGACATAGGCCACGGTGGTACGAGCCGGATCGGCACTCGACTTCACGGCAGCCAGCTGGTTAGCTTTGCTGCCCTGCACCAGGCTGTAACCGTTGCCGAAAGAGATGTTATACGTGCCGCTATCCTGCACAGACACTTCCACGCCGACGATTTTGTTCAGCTCAGTGACGAGCTGATCGCGCTGGTCAAGCAGATCGTTAGGCGATGCGCCCGCACCGACGCCGGTCAGACGGGAAATCTGATCGTTCAGATTGGCAATCTGTTTGGCGTAGTTGTTGATCTGCGACACGCTGGTTGAAATCGCGGTATTCACCTGCGTATCCTGGTCACGAAGATACTGATCGTTGGTTTTGAACTGATTGACCAGACCGCCCGCTTTACCCAGCACCGTCTGACGCGCCGCCGGATCTTCCGCGTTGCTCACCAGCGTTTGCAGGCTTTTGAAGAAGTCCTGCAGCGTGGTGGAGAGCGAGTTGGTGGTATCGGAGAGCACATCGTCGATTTTTGACATCTGCTGATAGCGCGTCGTCAGGCCGCTGCTCTGCGTCTGCGCGGCGCGCAGCTGATTGGTGATGAAGGCGTCATACTCACGCTGGACACCGGAGACATACACCCCGTTACCCACCCAGCCACCGCCGGTCAGCGTGCTGTTAGATGCGCCCAGCACCGTGGTCTGGCGGGTATAGCCTGCCACGTTATAGCTTGAAATATTATTACTGACGGTATTGAGTGCCGACTGCGCAGCACTGAGGCCACTCATGGCGCTGTTAATCAAACTGGACATGGGGGTTCCTTTTATACGTTCAGACACGAGTCCTGATGAAGGTTATCGGCAACCTCCACCGGGACTTGAGAACTTTCAGAACAGATTTTCAATATCTGTGCTATAGGCTTTGCTGACCTTCTCGCCCATGGATTTCAGCTGCTGGATCATGCTGGTGAGCTTGCGCGCATAGTTCGGGTCGGTCGCGTAGCCCGCGTTTTGCAGCGCCTGAGCGCCCTGCTCCGCCGTCGCCGCCTGCGTCACGGCGGTATAGCGCGGATTTCGGCTCAGCAGGCCAACATAATCGGACAAGGCTTCCAGATACGAGCTGTAGACGCGGAATTTGGCTTTCACCTTCACCGCCGCACCGTTCTCGTATTCGGTGGTTGTGATCTCCGTGGTTGGCCCCTTCCAGCTGGAGGTGGCCTTCACGCCGAAGATGTTGAAGCTCGGTTCGCCGTTTTCCTTGCGGATCTGGCGCTGACCCCAGCCCGACTCCAGCGCGGCCTGCGCCAGAATCAGGTGATGCGGCACGCCGCTCTGTTCGCTGGCAAGGCGCGCAGGCAGAGAAAGCTGCGCCAGGAAGTCTTTGCTGTCACCGGAGAGCGGCTCATCGCCGCTGCCCGTGGCTTTCGGCATGGCTTTACGCACCATTTGCGTCAGAGCCTGGTTCTGATAGCTGGTCACCGTTTCCAGGTCGAACTTCATCGGTACCTGCTGCGGCTGATCCTGAGGCTGAATGCCCTGCGCCGCTTCGGTCTGCTTGACAATCATGTCAGCCAGACCGAGGCCTTTCCCGGCGGTCATCTGCTGCGCAATCTGCTGGTCATACATGCTGGTGTAGAGACGCGTTGAATCACTGCTGAACATCCCGTCTTTCGGCAGGGTTTCGCGCATGCTCTTCAGCATCATCTGTACAAACATTCCTTCCACCTGGCGGGCGACCGGGCGGATATTCGCCGCCGGGTCTTTGCCTGCTTTGGTTTTCAGTTCGTTGAGCGACTGGGCGTCCCAGGCTGCACTGGTCAACAGTTTGCTATCGGTCAGCATTAGATGATTTCCAGTTTGGCGCGCAGGCAGCCCGCGCTTTGCATGGATTGCAGAATGGACATCAGATCCATCGGCGTTGCGCCCAGGGCGTTCAGGGCGCGCACCACGCTGTTCAGGTTGGCGCTTGATCGCACGCTTTGTAAAGACCCACCGCTCTGACGTAAATCAATCTGCGTTTGCGGGGTTACCACCGTCTGACCACCGCCAAACGGCGTGTCCGGCTGGCTGACGTTAGCGGAGCGGTTCACCGTCACCGACAGGTTCCCCTGCGCCACGGCACAGCTGTCGAGCGACACTTCCCGGTTCATCACCACCGAGCCGGTACGGGAGTTGATGATCACCTTCGCATCCTGGACCGGAACGTTCACTTCCATATTCTGGATATCGGCCAGCATGCGCACCTGGTTGCTGCTGCCGGTGGAGGTACGGATCTGCACGGTGCGCGCATCGAGTGCCGTGGCATTACCGTAGCCACGGCTGCGGTTGATGGTATCGGCAATCTGCTGCGCCATCGTGAAGTCTTCATTATTGAGCTGCAGGTTAATGGTGTTGCCCGTGCCAAACTGGGTCGGCAGTTCACGCTCAATGATCGCCCCGTTGGTAATCCGTCCGCCGTTGAGCTGGTTCACCTGCACGCTGCTTCCGCCTGCGGATGCACCCGCACCGCCGACCAGAATGTTCCCCTGCGCCAGCGCATAAACCTGGCTGTCGACGCCTTTCAGCGGAGTCATCAGCAGCGTACCGCCGCGCAGGCTTTTGGCGTTACCCATTGAGGAGACTACCACGTCAATGGTCTGTCCCTGACGCGCAAACGCCGGGTAGGATGCGGTGACCATTACTGCCGCCACGTTTTTCAGCTGCATGTTAGTTCCCGCCGGCACGGTAATGCCGAGCTGGGAAAGCATGTTGTTCAGACTTTGGGTGGTAAAGGGGGTCTGGGTCGTCTGGTCACCGGTACCGTCCAGCCCCACCACCAGGCCATAGCCAATCAGCGAGTTTTCACGCACGCCCTGTACGCTGGTGAGATCGCGAATGCGGTCAGCCTGGGCAAAGGTAGCCACCAGCGCGAGCGCCACGGCGAAGATCGATTTAAACATGGGTCACCTCGCTTACATCGGCGATAAGTTAAGGAAGAAGCGCTGCAGCCAACCCATATTCTGCGCTTCATTGATATAGCCGTTACCGACGTACTCAATGCGCGCATCCGCCACCTGGGTGGACGGAACGGTGTTGGTGCCGCTGATGGTGCGAGGGTTAACCACGCCCGAGAAGCGAATGAATTCAGTGCCCTGGTTGATGGCGATCTGTTTTTCACCCACCACGTGTAAGTTGCCGTTAACCAGTACCTGGTCAACCGTGACCGTCAGCGTGCCGCTGAAGGTGTTGCTGGCGTTCGCGCCACCTTTACCGTTAAAGGTGTTGCCGCCAGAGGCATCGACATCAGCACGCGCGTTGCCGAACAGTCCCTGCAGGTAGCGCGGGACGGTATCGAAGCCAAAATTCGTTTTGCCATCACGGCTGGCGTTCGCCGACGAGCTCTTGCTCGCGCTGACGTTTTCCTGCAGCACAATGGTCAATGTATCGCCGACGTTACGCGGGCGGCGATCTTCAAACAGCGGCTGATAGCCGTAATTAATCGGCTGCGCGGTCTGGAAAATGGAGCCGTTGACTACTGGCGCAGGGCCAGGAACGGGTTGGGCAGTCGTCGCACCCTGGACCAAAGGTTTAGACGGGATCCAGGCACACCCGCTGAGGGTGACGGCCAGAACAGTCAGAATCGGATAACGAAACGCCGCGTTTTTTTGCATTGCCTTCATCTTCGAAAACAGGGAGCCGGCGCGGCGTTTACCGCACCGGGCTACACCTTAGAGTTGCGTCAGTTTCTGCAGCATCTGGTCGGTCGTCGACACTGCTTTACTGTTAATTTCATACGCGCGCTGAACCTGGATCATATTCACCAGCTCTTCCGCCACGTTCACGTTGGAGGTTTCAACATAGCCCTGATACAGCAGGCCCGCGCCGTTCAGGCCCGGGGTGCTCTCATTTGGCGTACCGGAGGATTGCGTCTCGGTGTAGAGGTTCTCACCAATGCTTTCCAGACCGGTATCGTTCATGAAGGTGGTCAGGTTGAGCTGCCCAACCTGAACCGGCGCGGCCTGCCCCTGCTGGGTTACGCTGACCACACCGTCACGTCCGATGGTAATGCTCAGGGCGTTCGCCGGGATGGTAATCGCAGGCTGAACCTGGAAACCGCCCGCCGTCACCAGCTGGCCGTTCTGATCGACCTGGAACGAGCCGTCGCGGGTGTAGGCAGAAGTCCCGTCAGGCAGTTGCACCTGGAAGAAGCCCTGGCCTTTGATCGCCACGTCTTTGCTGTTGTTGGTCTGAGACAGGTTGCCCTGGCTGTGCAGACGCTCGGTCGCCACCGGACGAACACCGGTACCGATCTGCAGGCCCGATGGCAGCGTCGTCTGTTCAGAAGACTGCGCGCCCGGCTGGCGGATGGTTTGATAAAGCAAATCTTCGAAAACGGCGCGCTGACGCTTGAAACCATTGG
Source organism: Enterobacter sp. EC_64 (assembly GCF_019584165.1). Lineage (NCBI taxonomy): Bacteria > Pseudomonadati > Pseudomonadota > Gammaproteobacteria > Enterobacterales > Enterobacteriaceae > Enterobacter > Enterobacter sp. EC_64. The sequence goes on along the minus strand of NZ_VDAS01000003.1, from coordinate 207,056 downwards.
TGCTCACGTTTGCCAGGTTGTTGGCAATCACGTCCATATTGGTTTGCTGGGCGTCCAGGCCAGTTTTCGCGATCCATAAAGAACTGATCATAAGGAATCCTGTTAGCTCATAGCCAGAAGTTGGTTAGCCTTGCCCGCGTTTTCATCGACGCTGCTGATGATCTTCATCTGCATTTCAAAACGACGGGCGCTGGCGATCATGTCGGTCATGGCTTCGACCGGCTTGACGTTACTGCCTTCCAGAACACCGGACATCACGCGGATGCTCGGATCGGCCTGTAAGGTGGCCCCCCGCGTCGCCTGCGCCGCCTGGGTCAGACGGAACATGCCGTCGTCGCCACGCTGCACCTCTTTGCCTTCCGCCTTGACCAGCTTCAGACGACCGACGGGCGCAACGGTATTGGCCGGGTCGCCAGGGTTGAGCGCCGAAATGGTGCCGTCCGCAGCGATAGTCAGCTCAGAGCCTTCCGGTACGGTCAGCGGACCCGCTTCCCCCATCACCGGATGCCCCTGAATCGTCAGCTGGCCCGTCGCGCTCACCTGGATGTTCCCGTTACGGGTATAGCCTTCGCTACCGTCCGCCGTTTGCACCGCCAGCCAGCCGTCCTGCTGCAGAGCCACGTCCAGCGGGCGTGAGGTGTAATCCATCTGCCCTGGCGTCATATCGGCGCCAGGGGTTGATGCCGTCACCAGCGTACGGGTCGGCAATGAAAGCCCTTCGACCGGCACCGCGCGCAGCGCATTAAGCTGCGCGCGAAAGCCCGGCGTTGAGGCGTTTGCCAGGTTGCTGGCGGTAACGGCCTGCTGATTGAGCGTCTGACTTGCCGCGCCCATCGCGGTATATATTGCGTGATCCATTGCGCTTTCCTGTTAGCCGCTTAACGCAGGTTAACCAGCGTGTTGAGGATCTGATCCTGGGTTTTGATGGTCTGCGCGTTCGACTGATAGTTACGCTGCGCGACGATCATGTTCACCAGCTCTTTACTCAGATCGACGTTAGAGGCTTCCAGCGCACCGTTGGTCAGCGTGCCGAAGTTACCGCTTCCGGCAGTACCCAGCAGCGCCACGCCGGAGGACTGGGTGGCAGACCAGACGTTGTCGCCTTCCGATTTCAGACCTTCGTTGTTGGCGAAGTTTGCCAGCACGATCTGGCCCAGAACCTGGGTCTGTTCGTTGGAATAGTTACCGACCACAGTGCCGTCGTCATTGATTTGGTAGCTCACCAGGTCGCCTGGTTTAAAACCATTCTGGCTGGTCGCAACGATATTGTTCGCGCCGGTGTTCTGCTGCATGGAGTTAGCAAAACTCATGGCGAAGGTCGCTGGCGTCGCACCTGGGATGGTCGCGGTAGTGATGTTGATATTTCCACCACCGGTCAGCGTACCGTTATTATCGAAGGTCAGCGTGGTGGCGAGTGCCGCCGTGCTGCCTGCGACGCTACCGTCCTGGGCATACACTTTCCAGGAGTTAGCTGGGGTCGCATCTTTGACATAAAACAGGTTCATGTTGTGCGCATTACCCTGGCTATCAAAGACGGTCACCGTACCTTTTTTGTTGTACGTGTCCGGGTTAGCCGGATCAAAGGCGGTGGTCGGCGCGGTATCGGTGGAATTCAGGTTAATCTGCTGGGAAGCCGTGGTGGTGGACTTCGCGGCCATCAACGTGGTTGGGATATTAATGACCTGTGGGTTCGCCCCGGTCTGAACCGTTGATGGCGTCCCGGCAACCGGATAACCGGTTAACTGCATCCCCTGCATGTTCACCAGATTACGGTTTTCATCCAGCTTGAACTGGCCGTTACGGCTGTAGAACACAGAGCCGTTGGAGTCGACCATACGGAAGAAACCGTTCTGGCTGATGGCGACGTCCAGACCACGACCGGTGTTGGTGGTGGTGCCGTCGCTAAAGTCCTGAGTGATGCCCGCAACTTTCACGCCCAGGCCGACTTTGGAACCGGCAAACATGTCTGCAAAGGAAGCAGAACCGGATTTAAAACCATAGGTCGCGGAGTTGGCGATGTTGTTGCCAATGACGTCCAGGTTGGTGGCCGCAGCATTCAGGCCGCTGACCGCTTGAGAAAAGGCCATGACTTACTCCTGATAAGTGTTAAGGCTTAGATAATCTGCCGAACTTCGTCGAGTGTGGTGGAACCAGAGGTTCCCAAATCCAGTTTGTTGCCGTCGCTTCCTTTAATCACGCCCTGGACCAGCGCGAACTGCAGCGGCTGCGCCACCAGCTGGGTCGTCCCGTTGCTGGCGCTGATCGCGACTTTGTAAGCACCGTTTGGCGCTTTCGTGCCGTCGGTCAGGCTGCCGTCCCACGTAAAGGTGTGAACGCCCGCCTTCAGCTCGCCGATGTCGATGGTGCGAACCACGGCGCCGGTTGAGTCGGTGATCGTCGCCGTCACTTTGTCAGCCGCCTGCTGCAATTCAACGCCGAACGGCGTAGTGGTGGTGGTCGATGTACCGTCGGTGGTGCTGGTGCCCGCAAGAATCGTGGTTCCCGGGATCATCACCCCGTGGCCAATCAGGCTTGCCGCCTGCAGAGACTGGGCGCTATTAATCTGTCCAGAGACGGAACCAAGGGTGGTGTTGAGTTTCTCAATGCCGCTAACGGTGCTGATCTGCGCAAGCTGCGTGGTCAGTTCGTTGTTCTGCATCGGGTTAGTGGGATCCTGGTTCTTAAGCTGCGCCACCAGCAGCGTCAGAAAGCTGCCCTGAAGATCGGCGGCGTTACTCCCCGTCAGGGAGTTAGAACCCGTCGTACTCTTTGTGTTGTTAACACCCGAGTTCGTCGGATCATTCACATTTACGGCGATGGACATGCATGTCTCCTTTACTGGCCGAGAGTGAGTGTTTTGAGCATCATGCTCTTCACGGTATTAAGCACTTCGACGTTGGCCTGGTAGCTACGGGAAGCCGACATGGAGTTCACCATCTCACCCACCACATCCACGTTTGGCATCTTCACGTATCCGCTGGCATCCGCCAGTGGGTTACCCGGCTCATACACCAGTCTGTCCGGGGCCTGGCTCTCCACCACATCCGAGACCTTCACGCCGCCCGTCGCCGCGCCTGGCGCAGCATCGACCTGAAAGACAACCTGTTTGGCACGATAAGGCTGGCCGTCGGGTCCGGTGACGCTGTCGGCGTTCGCCAGGTTACTGGCGGCCACGTTCAGGCGCTTGGACTGTGCGGTTAACGCCGAACCGGCGATATCAAAAATATTCAGCAAGGCCATCTATCAATTCCCCCCCTGCAGGACGTTCATCATGCCTTTGATTTGTCCGCCGAGTACGGTCAGGCCCGTCTGGTATTTCAGGCTGTTGTCGGCAAACTGGGTACGCTCCCGGTCCATATCCACGGTGTTACCGTCGAGTGAGGGCTGATCGGGAATGCGATAAAGTAAATCGGTCGCTGGCGCGGTCATCGCCTGAGCAGGAATATGGCGAGAGGATGTCATGGCAAGTGCAACACCCGTTCCTTCGGCACGTCCACGCTCCATCACCTTTTTGAGTTCACTGGAAAAATCAATATCGCGCGCCTGATACCCCGGGGTATCGGCGTTAGCGATATTGGCGGCTAAAATCTCCTGCCGCTGGGCGCGTAAGTTGAGCGCTTCCTGCTGAAAACGTAACGCGGCGTCGAGTTTATCGAGCATGTCTCCTCCGCTGATGGCAAAATTTCAGTTCACAGCTTAAATCTCACCCGGTCTCCCCTATCGACGGAATAAGCGCAAAATGCGTCGCTATTTATTCCGTTGATGCAAAACCACTGCAGGTAGAATTCGTTCAACTCTGGAAACGGTGGAACTTGCGATGCAAACGTTAAAACGTGGTCTGGTGGCGGCTCTCTTGCTGTTAAGCCCTCTGGCGCAGGCTGAAGGGATACAGGATCGGCTAACGGCTTTTTTTGCTGAAAAACTGGCAGGCTTTAGCGATGACGTGACCGTTACCGTGCGCACGCCACCGAATCTGTACCCGACGTGCGACCAGCCGTCCTTCAGCGTGGTAGGGTTCACAAAGCTCTGGGGGAATGTGAACGTGCTGGCACGCTGCGCCAACGAAAAACGCTATTTACAGGTTGCCGTTCAGGCGACGGGCAATTATGTTGTCGCCGCCGTGCCCATTGCGCGCGGCAGCGTACTGCAGACAAACAGCGTGACCTTGAAGCGCGGCCGTCTGGATCAGCTGCCGCCACGCACCATGCTGGATATTAACCAGGCACAGGACGCCGTCAGCCTGCGCGACGTCGCGCCAGGCCAGCCGATACAGATCTCCATGCTGCGTCAGGCATGGCGGGTAAAAGCAGGCCAACAGGTGATGGTGGTGGCCAACGGAGATGGCTTTAGCATCAACAGTGAAGGGAAAGCGTTGAACAATGCCGCGGTGGCGCAAAACGCCCGCGTCAGAATGTCCTCAGGCCAGGTGGTGAGCGGAACCGTCGATGCTGATGGGAAAATTCTGATTAACCTATAATCTTTTTAAAGATTTCGCGGCGCGTGCCGATAAATATTCCACTAATGATGATGTCAGGCGCAAACGCCGCGAACCCTCGATGAGGACAACACTATGAGCATTGATCGTACATCAGCCCTGAAGCCGGTAAGCGCTGTACAACCTCGCGAAACGAATGACGCAACGGCGCAGAAAACGCGTCTGGAAAAACCGTCAACGTCCAACAGCACCAGCGTGACCCTGAGCGACGCGCAGGCAAAACTGATGCAGCCGGGCAGCAACGATATCAATATGGAACGTGTTGAAGCGCTGAAAACGGCTATTCGTAACGGTGAGCTGAAAATGGATACCAGCAAGATCGCTGATGCCCTGATTCAGGAAGCACAGAGTTTCTTACAGAGTAACTAACCGTATGAGTCGACTGTCAGAAATACTGGATCAAATGACGGTTGTCCTGAACGACCTGAAAACGGTAATGGACGCTGAACAGCAGCATCTCTCTTCCGGTCACATCAACGGCAGCGCGCTGCAGCGTATTACTGAAGACAAAAGTTCGCTTCTGGCAACGCTGGATTATCTGGAGCAGCAGCGACGCGCTGAGCAAGATCCTAAGCGCAGCGCCAATGACGATATTATTGAGCGCTGGCAGACCATTACTGAAAAAACCCAGCACCTGCGCGATCTTAACCAGCATAACGGCTGGCTACTGGAAGGGCAGATTGAGCGTAATCAGCAGGCGCTTGAGGTGTTGAAACCGCATAAAGAAACCGGTCTGTACGGTGCGGATGGTCAGACGGCGACGGCGCGTATTGCAGGTGTGAAAAAGATTTCGATTTGACGCATAAGCGACTAATCATGCAGTGGGGAGCACCATGAGGTGAACTCCCCTTTTGGCGTTTATGCCGTCCGGCGGGCAAACTCTTTGACTTTGAAACCCAGCACCGCGAGCGTGGCAAAATACGCCACCACCCCAACGCACACCACGGCCATCAGGCGCATCAGACGATAAGGCATCGTGCCCAGGGACCACTCCGGCATCACGTGCATCATGCCAAGCAGCGCGGCAGACATCACCAGTACCGCAACGATCAGACGCACCAGGAAACTGCCCCAACCCGGCTGCGGCGTGAAAATATCCTGCTTGCGCAGCTGCCAGTACAGCAGCCCGGCATTCAGACAGGCCGCAAGACCAATCGATAATGACAGGCCGGCATGTTTCAGCGGACCAATAAACGCCAGGTTCATCAGCTGCGTCATAATCAGCGTCACGATGGCAATTTTTACCGGCGTTTTAATGTCCTGACGCGAGTAAAAGCCCGGCGCCAGCACTTTCACCACGATCAGCCCCATCAGCCCCACCGAGTAGGCAATCAGCGCGCGCTGGGTCATGGCGGCATCGAAGGCAGTGAATTTCCCGTACTGGAAGAGCGACACCGTCAGCGGTTTGGCCAGAATACCCAGCGCCACCGCGCTTGGCAGGGCCAGCAGGAAGCAGAGACGCAGGCCCCAGTCCATCAGGCGGCAATACTCATCATGATTGCCGCTGGCAAAACTTTTCGACAGCGACGGCAGCAGGATGGTCCCCAGCGCCACGCCCAGCACCCCGGACGGAAACTCCATCAGGCGATCGGCGTAGTACATCCAGGAAACCGAGCCGGACACCAGGAACGAGGCAAAGATGGTGTTGATAATCAGCGAGATCTGGCTGACGGAGACGCCGAGAATGGCGGGCCCCATCTGCTTGATGACGCGCATCGCCCCGGCATCTTTGAGGTTGATGCGCGGCAGCACCAGCATGCCGATTTTTTTCAGGTGCGGCAGCTGATACGCCAGCTGCAGCACGCCGCCGACGGTGACCGCCCAGGCCAGCGCCAGCACCGGCGGGTTGAAGTGCGGGGCGGCGAACAGGGCAAAGCCGATCATGCTGACGTTAAGAAACGTCGGCGCAAACGCCGGAACGGAGAAGCGGTTCCAGGTATTGAGGATCGCCCCCACCAGCGAAGCCAGCGAGATCAGCAGAATATAGGGAAAGGTAATGCGCAAAAGCTGCGAGGTCAGGGCAAACTTGTCGGCCGTATCGGCAAAGCCGGGCGCGGTCACCATAATCACCCAGGGCGCGGCCAGCATCCCGAGGACGGTCACCACCGCCAGCGCCAGCGTCAGCAGGCCGGAGACATAAGACACAAAGACGCGCGTGGCGTCCTCGCCCTGCTTGCTTTTATATTCCGCCAGGATCGGGACGAATGCCTGGGAAAACGCCCCCTCCGCAAAAATACGACGCAGCAGGTTCGGTAATTTGAACGCGACGAAAAAGGCGTCCGTGGCCATCCCTGCACCAAATACCCTTGCCACAATGGCGTCGCGCGCAAAACCCAGCACGCGGGAAAACATGGTCATCGAGCTGACGGCCGCCAGCGATTTTAATAAGTTCATTAACGTGAATTTCCAGAACCATACGGATTTCCAGGACGGGCAAGCGTAAGCGCCACCCGGCAAAGCCTACAAGCGGCGCTTAGTCTACCCGGATTTCAACGAATTACTATCCGCAGATGTTACAGCGAGTTATTCACTCATGGCCTCGCGCCAGAGCCTTTCCACAATGCGCTGCGCCATGATGGCCTGCTCGCCGGACGTTTCAGGAACCGTCTGATTTTGCACGCAGGTGATGAAGTGGCGGGCGCAACCGGCAAAACCGCGCTGTTCAAGCGTGCTCTGCCAGCCAGGCGCGGGGAGCGTCACCACGCCGCAGCCCTTCTCTTCCCGCCATTCACGCATGTCGGTAATGTCGTACAACGCGCCGTCGGTGACGGCCTGGACGCATTCTCGCTGGCTGCCGGCACGACGATGCATGCTGGTCGTGATCTGCAGATGGTCAATCGCGAAATGGTGTTCGGCGTAGACCATTTCACCCTGCTCGTTCGTGAGCAGCGTGCCACTTTGCAGCTGCGCGTTGCTACCGGCGAGCCACAGCGCCGTATCCACAACGTGGAGATAATCATCCAGCAGCGTGAAGCGCAGATCGTTTGGCCCGATGCTGTCCGTGCGGTGTTTATCCATCCGCAGCGAGGCAAGCGTGCCCGACTGTGCCTTAAGCTGCTGGTAAAGGGGCGCGAAGCGGCGGTTGAAGCCGACCATCAGCGTCAGTTTTTTACGCGCCGCCAGCTCAATCAGGCGTTCCGCGTCCGGAACATTTTCCGCCAGAGGTTTATCCACGCAAACGTGAACGCCCGCATTGAGCAGCTCGCTCACGACCTGATAGTGGGTAGACGTTGAGGTATGCACAAAGACCGCATCGCACTCGCGGGCCAGATCCTGAAGCGACGCCGCATACGGCATACGCCAGGTTTCGCAGATCCGCTCGGCCTTCTCGCGCGTGGGTGACCAGGCCCCTTGCAGCGTCCAGTCCGTCGCTGCCCCCAGAACCGGCAGCCAGGCTTTTTGTGCAATACCGCCCAGCCCTACTACGCCAATGCGTAATTTTTTCACCGTCAGTCTCCCAAATGTGCCAGCAGGGCATCCAGACGCTGTTTCAGCCCGGCGACCTCGTCTTCCAGCGCCGCTACGCGGGCAACCAAATCATCATCTATGGCCGTTATGTCGGTTGCGCTGGATTTAACTGAACTATCAACTTCACCGCTGAACAGGTGCATATAGCGGCTTTCACGCTTGCCCGGCTCGCGCGCCAGACGCACCACGTAAGGACCGTCTTCACGCGCGGCCAGCCCTTCGAGGGTCTGCTCGACCTCCTGCATATCGCTGAACTCATGCATACGGGAAGCGCGCGTGCGCAGTTCTCCCGGCGTTTGCGCCCCGCGCAGCAACAGCGTGGTGATGACCGCCACTTCCGCACTGCTCAGCTTCAGGTCACCAAATTCGGAGTTACAGAAGCGCTGTTCGTATTTGGTCACGCGGTTGCCGAAGCCGCTGACGGTGCGCAGATAGTGGCGTTTGACCAGCGCATCCAGCACGTCCTGAACCTCATGCTCGCTGAGGTTCATCACCGGCTCGCGGTTGGTTTTCTGGTTGCAGGCCATGGTCACGGCGTTGACGGAGAGCGGATACTGCTCCGGCGTGGTGACCTGTTTTTCGAGTAAGCACCCAATCACGCGCGCTTCTGTACCGTTTAGCTGATACTTCATCTTTTCTCCTTAACGACCTGCAGTCCAGTCCCGGGTGGTTAATGCCGTCAGAACGTGGTCGCGCCACTCTCCGTCTATCAGCAGATAATCTTTGGCGTAACCCTCTTTCTCGAACCCTAAACGCGCCAGCAGATTTCCGCTGCGCTGGTTATGCGGCATATAGTTCGCCATAATGCGATGAATGTGCTGGGTGCGTTGCATATAGCGGATCGCTACCGTCAGCGCCTCGTACATCAGCCCCTGCCCCTGCCACTTCTGGCCGATGGAGTAGCCCAGATAGCAGGCGTGAAACGATCCCCGCACCACGTTTGAAAAATTGGCGATCCCGATAATCTCTTTCTCTTCAGGATCCAGCAGCGCGAAATAAAACGCGCTGCCCTGCTTGTGAAATTCCGTAATCATGCTGAGGCGCGCCTGCCAGCCGGAAGGGTAACAATGGCTCTCATCCCGAACGGGTTCCCAGGGTTTTAAAAACTGGCGATTCTCGGCGTAATAATCCGCCAGACGCCAGGCATCACGCTCATGCACCAGACGAACGACCAGCCTGTCCGTTGTCAGACGCACTTTTGGCACATTACTGCGATAGCCAAACATCGATACCACTCCTTCCCGTCACTTCAGCTTGCCCATTAGCTTTACTATACCTGCGCCTGCGCCGTCTGTGAAAACAGTGACATACCATTTTCACCTCTTTTCACATTTTTCGATGAGAACTCTCTATCAAAGCACCCTTTTGATAAAAAAATATTGTCACGTGCAGGGGTGGGAAAAAACGCGGCGACACCGCAGAATGTTAGCGTGCTCACCATCTTATTTTCCCTGGAGGGAAAATGTCCCGCGTATCACAGGCCAGGAGCCTGGGTAAATATTTCCTGCTCGTCGATAACATGCTGGTCGTGCTCGGCTTTTTTGTCGTTTTTCCGCTTATTTCGATCCGCTTTGTCGATCAGATGGGCTGGGCGGCATTAATGGTCGGCATTGCCCTGGGGCTACGCCAGTTTGTCCAGCAGGGCCTGGGCGTCTTTGGCGGGGCCATTGCCGACCGTTTTGGCGCGAAACCGATGATCGTCACCGGTATGCTGCTGCGCGCGGCAGGGTTTGCCACGATGGCGGTCGCCCAGGAGCCCTGGCTGCTCTGGTTCTCCTGTTTCCTCTCCGGCATCGGGGGCACGCTGTTCGATCCGCCCCGCACCGCGCTGGTGGTAAAGCTGATTCGCCCGCAGCACCGCGGCCGCTTCTTCTCGATTCTGATGATGCAGGACAGCGCCGGGGCGGTTATCGGCGCCCTGCTGGGAAGCTGGCTGCTGCAGTATGATTTCCGTCTGGTCTGCGCGGCTGGGGCGGTGCTCTTTATGCTGTGCGCGCTGTTTAATGGCCTGTTCCTGCCGGCGTGGAAACTGTCAACGGTGAAAGCGCCGGTTCGGGAAGGGCTGGGCCGCGTTCTGCGCGACAGACGTTTTGTCACCTATGTGTTGACCCTGACGGGATATTACATGCTGGCCGTGCAGGTCATGCTGATGCTGCCGATCATGGTTAACGACATTGCCGGTACCCCTGCGGCGGTGAAATGGATGTACGCCATCGAAGCCTGCCTGTCGTTAACGCTCCTCTATCCGATTGCCCGCTGGAGCGAGCGGCGTTTTCGCCTGGAGCATCGCCTGATGGCCGGACTGTTCCTGATGACGCTGAGCATGATGCCGATCGGCCTGGTGAACACGCTCCAGCAGCTGTTTACGCTGATTTGCACGTTCTATATTGGCTCGATCATCGCCGAGCCTGCCCGCGAAACGCTGAGCGCCTCGCTTGCGGATGCGCGTGCACGCGGCAGCTATATGGGGTTCAGCCGACTGGGGCTGGCGCTTGGCGGGGCATTAGGTTACGCCGGCGGCGGCTGGTTGTTTGATGCTGGCAAAGCGTTAAATCAACCTGAACTTCCGTGGATGATGCTGGGCGTGGTGGGCTTTATGACGCTACTCGCCCTGTGGTGGCAGTTCAGCCAGAAACGCAGCGCGAGCGGCATGCTCGAGCCCGGCGCGTAGCCTTTCCCTCGGGCGGGAGCCCTTCCCGCCCCACTTCTCAGTTTTTTCTGCTGGTTTCTGCCCATTCACGCTGACATACTGGCGTAACAGGACAGAAGCGCCGATTTTTCGTTGAGGAACACTATGAAGAAAATTGTCTTAGCCGCGGCATTGATTGTCAGCGGCCTGCTGGTTGGCTGTAACCAGCTCACGCAATACACCGTCAGTGAACAGGAAATTAATCAGGCGCTGCAAAAACATAACAATTTCTCGAAAGACATTGGCGTACCGGGTCTTGCCGATGCGCATATCGTGCTCACAAACCTCACCAGTCAAATCGGACGTGAAGAGCCAAACAAAGTCACCCTGGCCGGTGATGCGGACCTCGATATGTCCTCCCTCTTTGGCAATCAGAAAGCCAACATCAAGCTCAAGCTGAAGGCACTCCCTGTTTTCAACAAAGAGAAAGGGGCGATTTTCCTGCAGGAGATGGAAGTGGTCGACGCGAAGGTGTCTCCGGACAAGATGGCGCCGGTTTTGCAAACCCTCATGCCCTATCTGAATCAGTCGCTGCGGAATTACTTTAACCAGCAGCCCGCGTACGTCTTAAGCGAAGACAAAAGCAAGGGTGAAGCTCTGGCGAAAAAATACGCAAAAGGCATAGAGGTGAAACCGGGCGAAATTATCATTCCTTTCACCGATTAACCTGAAGGGCGCTGCGGCGCCCTTTTTTTTCACGGAAAAGTGTGCAAACGAAAACGTTTCCGCTTATGATTTGTGTCCGGCAAAAACAGCCATCCTTATGACTGATTCCTGACAAGCCGGAGCTTCCATGACTGCACAACCCCAGGTTCTTAAAATCCGCCGCCCTGACGACTGGCATATCCATCTGCGTGATGGCGATATGCTGAAAACCGTCGTGCCTTATACCAGCGAAATTTATGGCCGCGCGATTGTCATGCCTAACCTGGTGCCACCAGTCACCACCGTCGATGCCGCGATAGCCTATCGCCAGCGCATTCTCGACGCCGTTCCTGCGGGACACGATTTTACCCCGTTGATGACCTGCTATCTGACCGATTCACTGGATCCGAACGAAGTGGAGCGCGGGTTTAACGAAGGCGTCTTTACGGCAGCGAAACTCTACCCGGCGAATGCCACCACCAACTCCAGCCACGGCGTCACCAGCATTGATGCCATTATGCCGGTGCTGGAACGCATGCAGAAACTGGGTATGCCGCTGCTGGTTCACGGCGAAGTAACGCATGCCGAGATTGATATCTTCGACCGCGAAGCCCGTTTTATCGAGACCGTGATGGAGCCTTTGCGCCAGCGCCTGCCGGCGCTGAAGGTGGTCTTCGAGCATATCACCACCAAAGACGCGGCAGAGTACGTGCGTGACGGCAACGATCTTATCGCCGCCACCATTACGCCACAGCACCTGATGTTTAACCGTAACCACATGCTGGTGGGCGGGGTGCGCCCTCACCTCTACTGCCTGCCTATTCTTAAGCGCAACATCCACCAGCAGGCGCTGCGCGAGCTGGTCGCCAGCGGGTTCTCCCGCGCGTTCCTCGGTACCGATTCCGCGCCTCACGCCCGCCATCGTAAAGAGGCGAGCTGCGGCTGCGCGGGCTGCTTCAACGCCCCAACGGCGCTTGCCAGCTACGCAACCGTGTTTGAAGAGATGAACGCGCTGGAACATTTCGAAGCATTCTGCTCCCTTAACGGCCCGCGCTTCTACGGCCTGCCGGTCAACGACACCTTCATCGAACTGGAGCGTAAAGCGAGCCACGTTGAGGAGTCCATTGCCCTGACGGACGACACGCTGATCCCCTTCCTGGCGGGTGAAACCGTAAGCTGGACGGTAAAACGTTAAAAAATCAGTGCCCCTTGTTGTCAAACTGATAATATACCTGTATAAATAAACAGTATATTACACAGGGGGCATTTATGCGTATTGAAGTCACCATAGCCAAAACTACCGTTCTGCCTGCCGGCGCGCTTGATGCACTGGCAGGCGAATTATCCCGTCGTATTAACAACACCTTTCCCGACAACGCGGGTGCCGTCACGGTGCGTTACGCCGCGGCGAACAACCTCTCCGTCATTGGCGCCGCAAAAGAAGATAAAGATCGCATCAGCGAAATCCTCCAGGAAACGTGGGAAAGCGCTGACGACTGGTTCATCACGGATTAACACTGCTCCCTCATTGTGTTTTTTTGCCGGGTCGCCCCGGCTTTTTTTTGCCTCAAAATCCTGTAAGTTCAAAATAATTCGGCATCTTCTTTAAAAATCGTGAACGAGATGGTGTTTTATTGTTCGAACAATCCTAAAAAGCAGAAAAATGTGTTGCCACCTGTTTATTTTTCCCTTCGGAACCCTTATTACTTGGTATACTGAAGTTGCTTTCAGAAAAACATGCATTGAACCTCAAAGCCGTTGTCTTCTAACACGCATTAAGGGGGTTATAATGGAAAAGAATAGTGAAGTCATCCAGACCCACCCACTTGTTGGCTGGGATATCAGTACCGTAGATAGCTACGATGCGCTGATGCTGCGTTTGCACTACCAGACCCCAAATCAACTCAACCGTGAAGAAGCGGAAGTTGGACAGACGCTGTGGCTAACAACAGACGTCGCCCGTCAGTTTATTTCTATTTTAGAAGCAGGTATTGCAAAAATAGAATCTGGCGACTACCAGGAAAATGAGTATAAACGGCACTAAGCTTATGCCCACTTTTCTCTCTACAGGCACCCTCGCGGTGCCTTATTTATTTCTCCCTTGTCTAACCCCGCGTTGTTAATTACTCTGCTAACAAAACATCAGTTTATGAGATGCATATGAGATACGACTTAATCATTATTGGCAGCGGCTCCGTAGGATCTGCCGCAGGCTATTACGCAACACAGGCTGGTCTGAAGGTTCTGATGATCGATAGCCATCTGCCTCCTCATGCGGAGGGCAGCCATCATGGCGATACCCGCCTCATCCGCCATGCGTACGGTGAAGGTGAACGCTACGTTCCGCTGGTGCTTCGCGCCCAGACGCTGTGGGATGAACTGGCGAAACAGACCGAAGATCGTATTTTCGAGCGTACTGGCGTCATCAACCTGGGTCCGGCACATTCTGCGTTTCTCGCTGGCGTCGAACGCAGCGCGAAAGCGTTTAATCTGGACGTTGAGAAGCTGGACGCGACGGGCATTACCGCACGCTGGCCCGAAATTACCGTCCCGGACGATTATATTGGCCTCTTTGAAGCCCACTCCGGGGTGCTCCATTGCGAAACGGCGATCAAAACCTGGATCGAGCTTGCTGCGAAGGCAGGCTGCGCGCAGCTGTTCAACTGTCCGGTAGAGGCCATCACCCATGATGATAATGGCGTCACGGTCACCACTATTGACGGCGATTATTCAGCGTCCCGCCTGCTGGTCAGCGCAGGTACCTGGGTTACCCGCCTGCTGCCCGATCTGCCGATCCAGCCGGTGCGCAAGGTCTTCTCCTGGTTCCAGTCGGATGGTCGTTACAGCGCCCAGAATAAATTCCCGGCCTTCACCGGCGAATTACCCAACGGGGACCAGTTCTACGGCTTCCCGTCAGAAAAAGACGCGCTGAAAATCGGTAAACACAACGGCGGCCAGGCGATCTCCTCCCCTGAAGAGCGTAAACCTTTCGGCGCCTTCCCACAGGATGGTTCAGAGGCCTTCTCGTTCCTGCGCACTATTCTTCCGGGCGTCGGTGGCTTGCTGTATGGCGCGGCCTGTACCTACGACAATACGCCTGATGAAGACTTTATCATTGATACGCTGCCGGGGCATGACAACACCCTGCTCATCACCGGACTGAGCGGCCACGGCTTTAAGTTTGCTTCCGTTCTGGGTGAAATCGCCGCGCAGTTTGCCCAGGGCATTGCGCTGCAGTTTGATCTGACGCCCTTCTCCCTCTCGCGTTTTAACGGATAATCCGCACGGGCTCCGGAGGTCACGGGGCCCGCTTCATTCACACCGCATGTTGGGGCGTTATGCGCAAGATCGTTAGCTTTCTGATGAATAATATTCGCGAGCATTTTATGCTCTATCTCTTATTGTGGGCGCTGCTGGCCATTATTGATTTTGTTTACATTGTATTTTACTGAAAAGCCTTACTGACAATAATTGACGGTAATTTATCTTTATTGAAACTCATAATTTCATCTTGCACGAAGAGATTGAATTAGCGCTAGCGATCCTTTTCAAAATTGCTGAAATAAATAAAATAAAAATCAATAGCCAATTATTTCAGTTGCAATATCCCGCCTTCCCGTTCATTTTTACCCTTCGGTTAATTTGAAAATGGACATTCTGATGCAATGGCGTAACTCCTCCCGGCGCTACGGAATAATATCCATAGGTTTGCACTGGATATTTGCTCTTGCCGTCTACGGTATGTTTGGACTTGGTCTCTGGATGGTCACGCTCAGCTATTACGATGGCTGGTATCACCAGGCGCCGGAATTGCATAAAAGCATTGGTGTCCTGCTGATGCTGGGTCTGGTTTTCCGCGTGATCTGGCGGCACATTTCCCCACCGCCCGCCGCGCAAAAGACTCACAGCAAATTTACCCGCGTCAGCGCAGTCGCCGCGCATATTGCCCTTTATGCGCTGCTGTTTGCCATCCTGATTAGCGGCTATCTCATTTCGACGGCTGACGGTAAGCCGATTAACGTTTTTGGCCTGTTCGAGGTTCCGGCAACCCTTAGCGATGCCGGCGCTCAGGCCGACACGGCGGGGGTTGTTCACCTCTGGCTCGCCTGGAGCGTGGTGATTCTGTCCGTGCTGCACGGGCTTGCCGCCCTCAAACACCATTTTATTGATAAAGACGATACGCTAAAGCGCATGCTTGGCCGCTCGTCAGTTGACTCTGGAGCATAAAATGAAAAAACACCTGCTGGGTATCGCACTGGGTTCTCTGTTATTCACCGCCGGCTCCGCCGTGGCGGCGGATTATAAAATTGATAAAGAGGGCCAGCACGCTTTCGTCAATTTCCGTATTCAGCACCTGGGATATAGCTGGCTGTACGGCACCTTTAAGGATTTTGACGGCACATTCACCTTTGACGAAAAAAATCCCGCAGCCGATAAAGTCAATGTGACCATTAATACAAACAGCGTCGACACGAACCACGCAGAGCGCGATAAACACCTGCGCAGTGGGGAATTCCTCAACGTCGCGAAATTCCCGCAGGCGACCTTCACTTCTACTGAGGTGAAGAAAGAGGGTGATAAGCTGAATATTACCGGCAACCTGACGCTTAACGGCGTAACCAAACCGGTCACGCTTGATGCGAAATTACTGGGCCAGGGTGACGATCCGTGGGGCGGTAAACGCGCAGGCTTCGAAGCGGCAGGGAAAATTCACCTGAAAGATTTTAATATCACAACGGATTTAGGCCCGGCGTCTCAGGACGTGGAGCTGATTATTTCCGTTGAAGGTGTACAGCAGAAATCATAATAACGTCGCCCGGCAGGCTTTCAACGTGCCGGGCATTATTATCATTCCGGGTCAGGGATACCCAGTTTGGTATTCAGACGACCGCGAGATTTATTGAAAATCTTGTTGCCGTTTTCACGTCCTGCGCGACGGCGACGCTGCTCTTCTTCCGGCAGGACGCTCTCTTCACTGCACAGCTCGCTACAGCAACCGTTAAACTTCTCGGCACAGGCCGGGCACTGAATGAACAGCAGATGACAACCGTCGTTTTTGCAGTTGGTGTGGGTATCGCACGGCGCGCCGCACTGGTGGCACTGGGCGATGACGTCATCCGAAATACGTTCACCCATACGCTCGTCAAAGACAAAGTTTTTCCCGATAAAGCGTACCGGCAGCCCCTGTTCACGGGCGCGGCGAGCGTACTCAATAATGCCGCCTTCAATGTGCCAGACTTTATTGAAGCCGTTGTGCTTCATCCACGCGCTGGCTTTCTCACAGCGGATACCGCCGGTGCAGTACATAACGATCTTTTTATCTTTATGCTCCTGCATCATCTCAACCGCTTTCGGCAACTGCTCGCGGAAGGTATCCGCCGGAATCTCCATCGCATTCTCGAAATGCCCCACTTCATACTCATAGTGGTTACGCATATCGATGAACACGGCATCCGGATCGTCCAGCATCGCATTCACTTCCGCCGCCTTCAGATATTCACCGACGTCCGTCGGGTTAAACTCCGGATCGTCGATACCGTCCGCCACGATGCGTTCACGCACCTTCATGCGCAGCACCCAGAAGGATTTCCCGTCATCATCCAGGGCAATGTTCAGGCGTAAGCCGTTAAGGGCCGGGTCAAATTGATAAAGTACGTCGCGGAAGGCGCTGACTTTGCTTTCCGGTACGCTAATCTGCGCGTTGATGCCTTCACGGGCAAGGTAGACGCGGCCGAAGACGTTCAGCGCCGTGAACGCCTGATAAAGCGCATCTCGGGTCGCCTGCGGATCGTCGATCGTGAAGTATTTATAGAATGAGATGGTTGTGCGCGGTTCGGTTTCAGCCAACATACGCGCTTTTAACATCTCGTTCGAAACGCGGTTGTGTAACACTGGCATGGTGTACAGTCCTGGAGTCGTTAGAGAGAATAAAAAATCGGTCGGCATCATATAGCAAACAAAACCAATTTACATCCACACAATTTACGCTACATTTCACACACCCTGATTAATCAGGATTAACAATTGCTGTATTCGTGCACGCTTCGAAAGCAGATATTTTGGCTACGCCTCAAAAAATGAGACACTAGCGAAACAGGACGTTTGAACACAGGAAAGACATGACCCAGTTACCAAAATTTACTGCCGCCCTTTTGCATCCCCGCTATTGGTTGACCTGGCTTGGCATCGGCTTTTTATGGCTTCTGGTACAGCTTCCCTACCCTGTTATTTTTCGGTTGGGTAAATTTCTGGGCCGTTTCGCACAACTGTTTATGAAGCGTCGCGCCAGAATCGCGTACCGCAACCTTGAGCTGTGTTTTCCGCAGATGAGCGACTCAGAGCGTCACAATATGGTCGCGAAGAACTTCGAATCCGTTGGGATGGGCCTTATGGAAACCGGCATGGCGTGGTTCTGGCCGGACAAACGCATGGCCCGCTGGAGCGAGGTAACGGGAACCGGCATGGATCCTGTACATACGCTTCAGGCCAACCAGACGGGCGTTCTGCTGATCGGCGTCCATTTTCTGACGCTGGAAATCGGGGCGCGTATGTTCGGCATGCAGGCGCCCGGCATTGGCGTTTATCGCCCTAACGATAACCCGGTCATCGATTTAATCCAGACCAACGGGCGCATGCGCTCCAACAAAAGCATGATCGACCGTAAAGATCTGAAGGGAATGATCCGTGCGCTGAAATCCGGCGAAGTGGTCTGGTATGCCCCCGACCACGACTATGGCCCACAGGCCAGCGTTTTTGTCCCCTTCTTCGCCGTTGAAGAGGCCGCCACAACCACCGGCACCTGGATGCTGGCGCGGATGTCCAAAGCCGCCATCGTACCCTTTGTTCCCCGCCGCAAGCCTGACGGTTCGGGCTACGAGTTGATGATGCTGGAACCGGAACTCGCGCCGCCGCTTGACGATGCAGAAACCACCGCGCGCTGGATGAACGGTATCGTAGAGAAATGCATCATGCTCGCACCCGAGCAGTACATGTGGTTGCACCGCCGCTTTAAAACGCGGCCAAAAGGCACGCCGTCCCGCTATTGATTTTCAGGATGCGATCCTCAGGGTCGCATCCTGTTTTAGCTTTAAAAGCTCCCCCTCATTGCGGCAATCATAACCCAGGCGCATAATTAGCAGGCTTATTACTTCTTGCTTCAGGTGCTCAGCACCTCATTATGCGGATTGTTATGTCACCTTCAGATGCCCCCATAAACTGGAAGCGTAACCTCACGGTTGCGTGGCTTGGCTGTTTTCTCACCGGCGCGGCGTTTAGCCTGGTCATGCCTTTTCTGCCGCTCTATGTTGAACAGCTGGGCGTGACGGGCCATAGCGCGCTCAATATGTGGTCCGGCCTGGTATTCAGCATCACGTTCCTGTTCTCCGCGATAGCCTCGCCCTTCTGGGGCGGCCTTGCCGACCGCAAGGGCCGTAAAATCATGCTGCTGCGCTCGGCGCTGGGGATGGCCATTATCATGGCGCTGATGGGCGTGGCGCAGAACGTCTGGCAGTTCCTGATTTTGCGCGCGTTGCTGGGTTTGCTGGGAGGATTTATTCCCAATGCCAATGCCCTGATTGCCACGCAAATTCCTCGCCATAAGAGCGGCTGGGCGCTGGGCACGCTCTCAACCGGCGGCGTAAGCGGTGCCCTGCTGGGGCCACTGGCCGGCGGACTCATGGCCGATAGCTATGGCCTGCGTCCGGTGTTCTTTATCACCGCCTGCGTGCTGTTCCTGTGCTTTGTTGTCACCCTGCTCTGTATTCGGGAAAACTTCACCCCCGTTGCGAAGAAAGAGATGCTACACGCCAGGGAGGTGCTGACCTCGCTTAAAAATCCCAGACTGGTGCTGAGCCTGTTCGTGACGACCCTGATTATTCAGGTCGCAACCGGATCGATTGCCCCTATCCTCACGCTGTACATCCGCGATCTGGCGGGGAACGTCAGCAATATCGCGTTTATCAGCGGGCTGATTGCGTCCGTGCCCGGGGTGGCGGCGCTTCTTAGCGCGCCGAGGCTGGGGAAACTGGGGGACCGCGTCGGTCCGGAAAAAATTCTGATCTGTGCGCTGGTGATCTCCGTCCTGCTGCTGATCCCCATGTCGATGGTGCACTCTCCGTGGCAGCTGGGCTTACTTCGCTTTTTGCTTGGTGCCGCAGACGGGGCCTTGCTGCCCGCCGTACAGACCCTGCTGGTTTACAACTCCACGAACCAGATTGCCGGGCGGATCTTCAGCTATAACCAGTCATTTCGCGACATCGGTAACGTCACCGGACCGCTTCTCGGGGCGAGCATCTCCGCCAGCTTCGGTTTTCGCGCCGTCTTTATCGTGACGGCGGGGGTGGTACTGTTTAATGCAATTTATTCGTGGTTCAGTTTATCCCGCGCGCTACGCCCAGTGGCGGAATAAGACGAACGCCTGACGCTTATTTTCGCATTCATACTTGCAGAATCGGATATTAAGCTATTCTTTCCCTGAAACCTTCTGGAAAACAGGGAGACACCAATGACCATGTACGCCACGCTGGAAGAAGCTATTGATGCCGCTCGTGAAGAGTTCCTCGCCGACAACCCCGGCGTTGAAGAAGAAGATGCTGACGTGCAACAACTTAATATCCAGAAATACGTTCTGCAGGATGGGGATATTATGTGGCAGGCCGAATTCTTTGCCGATGAAGGTGAAGAAGGGGAATGCCTGCCGGTCCTGAGCGGTGAAGGTGCGCAGGCCGTCTTTGATGGCGACTATGATGAAATCGAACTGCGGCAGGAATGGCTGGAAGAGAACACATTGCACGAGTGGGATGAGGGCGAATTTCAGCTCGAGCCACCGCTGGATACGGAAGAAGGTCAAACCGCAGCCGATGAGTGGGACGAGCGTTAATTTACGCTACTCGTAAGGGCCGTGGCTGGCATCGATCGGCAGCAGCAGCGTGTCGAAAATTAGCGAGAATGGCAGATCCAGCACGGTGAGGTAGCGCCATGCGGAGTCACGGAGATCCCACTTCACGCCCGGGTAATACTGATTCCCGTGGCCCTGCCCTGGAATGGTGCGGCTGATGATGCTGCCGCAGCCGCTGAGCAGGCATGCCATCAGAACGACGATGATGATTCTCATGAGTAACCTCTAAAAAAATACCGGCGATTATGCCGGTATTTTAGTTGGCGGGAGGTGCTTCGCTTACCTGCCCTACTTAACCACTTACTTCGCCTTCAACGCCAGCGGGTTCAGCTTCAGTTCTTTATAGTAGTTTACCCACGAAGAGTATCTCTCCGGAGCGGACCATACGCGGTAGTGAAGACGCGCCATCGTAACCGGGTCGCTCAACAGGACCAGACGACGGTCACGGTTGAGTTTTTCCGGGGTCTCGTTCAGCGCCTGCTCAACGTGACGATCGCGGGCAATCTCCAGCACCTGGCTGGCGCGGTGACGCGCCGTCGCCATTGCCGTCGCCAGGGCGTTGAATGACGGGTTAAACACGGCGTGCATAAAGCCGTCATCCAGCGTGCGATTGCGGTTCTGCTCGAGATAACGATCGGTGTCTACCAGCACCTGCGGCGGGGAATACTCTTCCGGGATCAGGAACAGCTTCCAGCGTTTGGTCCGCAGCCCCACCGTCGAACGGCTGGAGATCACGGAGACAAACGGCGACAGGATCAGCGAGAAGACAATCGGCGCCAGCCAGAACAGGAAGCGCAGATCCAGCCACGCCATCCCGGCCGCCCACACCAGACCCAGCAGCAGCTGAGAACCATGGCGCATAAAGGCTTCGCTCCACGGCGTGGAGTCGTCATCACGCTGCGGTGAGTTCCAGACCACTTCCCAGCCCAGGAACGCACTAACCACGAACACGGTGTGGAACAGCATACGCACCGGTGCCAGCAGCACGGAGAACAGCACTTCCAGCAGCAGTGAAAGGGTCACGCGGAAGAAACCGCCGTACTCTTTCGAGCCTTTGCACCAGATCAGGATGATGCTGAGCAGCTTAGGCAGGAACAGCAGCACCATGGTGGAGGCAAACAGCGCAATCGCCAGCTCCGGACGCCACTGCGGCCACACCGGGAACAGCTGGCGCGGCTGCAGGAAGTATTGCGGCTCCGTCAGGGCATGGACGACCTGCAGCGCAGTGGATAGCGCAAGGAACATAAACCACAGCGGTGCGGAGAGATACGACATCACGCCCGTCAGGAACACCGCGCGGTGAACCGGGTGCATCCCTTTCACCAGGAACAGGCGGAAGTTCATCAGGTTACCGTGACACCAGCGGCGGTCACGCTTGAGCTCGTCCAGCAGGTTCGGCGGCAGCTCTTCGTACGATCCCGGCAGGTCGTAGGCAATCCAGACGCCCCAGCCAGCACGACGCATCAGCGCCGCTTCCACGAAGTCATGTGACAGAATAGAACCGGCAAACGAACCCTCGCCCGGCAGCGGCGCCAGCGCACAGTGCTCAATGAACGGCTTCACGCGGATGATGGCGTTGTGACCCCAGTAGTGGGATTCACCCAGCTGCCAGAAGTGCAGACCTGCCGTGAACAGCGGCCCGTAAACACGGGTGGCGAACTGCTGACAGCGCGCATAGAGCGTGTCCATTCCCGACGCTTTTGGCGAAGACTGAATGATACCCGCGTTCGGGTTGGCTTCCATCAGACGCACCAGACCGCTCAGGCAGTCACCGCTCATGACGGAGTCAGCATCCAGCACCACCATGTAGCTGTACTGGTTACCCCAGCGGCGGCAGAAGTCATCGATGTTACCGCTTTTACGCTTCACACGACGGCGGCGGCGACGGTAGAAGATCTGCCCTTCGCCCTGCACTTCTGCAATCAGCTCCATCCACGCTTTTTGTTCTGCCACGCAGATATCCGGGTTGTAACTGTCGCTCAGGATGTAAACGTCAAAATGCTCCGCGTTGCCGGTCGCCTTCACGGACTCCCAGGTGGCACGCAGGCCCGCAAACACGCGGTCAACGTCTTCGTTACAGATAGGCATAATCAGCGCGGTACGGTGCTCAGGATTGAGGGGTTCATCCCCGACCGTTGACGCCGAAATGCTGTATTTGTCACGCCCCATCAGCAGCTGCAGGAAGCCCATCAGCGCGGTCCAGAAACCGGCCGAGACCCAGCAGAAGAGAACCGCGAACAGCAGAAGGATGCCGCTCTGCAGGATATACGGCAGCAGCTGCATGAAGGAGACCCAAAGATCCTGGCCCATCATGTCCATCGGGTTGATGAACGCCCAGCCCTGATACGGCAGGATGGTTTTCATATACCAGGTCGCGACGACCGTCTGCGCCAGCGTCAGCAGCAGCAGGATGTAGCGACGGATGGTCCCCACGGTACGCCATTTCTGTTCGGAAGCCTGCTCTTCTTTCGTCAGGCGTGACAGATAGCGCGGCGTCACATCACGCCCGCGCAGGCGATCCCAGAAGCGGCCCACCGGGTTGGTGCGCCACGGATCGGGGAACATTGAGGAACGCGTGGCCTTCGGCATCGCCTGAAGCTGATCGCGCCCTTCGTCGTCTTTAATCAACTGCCCTTCTGCCAGAGAGTCCGGCCAGGCCTGCTCCAGACGTGCCTTTACTGACCCCAGCGGCGTATCATCATCACGGGAAAACTGACGATGTTCACCATCCAGCGCGGTGTGAACCGCGCGGATGTCGCTCTTAGGCAGTGCCGCTTTTTCGATATCCGTCAGCGGCATGGCATCAATATATTCAGATGTATTATTCATTGGCAGGTAGCTGATAGCTCCAGGTTTCACTCAGCGGCTGATCGTTACTGACCAGCGCAGCACGCATTTCAGTGGTCTGTTTCGGATCTTTCACTTTCACGCGCAGGGTCAGACGCCAGCCTTTGGTTACCGGGTTGTAACGCACGGTATTCTCAACGATTTCACCGTTATCACCGATGCTGGCCTGAGCGGCAACGGCGGTGTCCGGTGACAGTTTCTTCATATCCTGGCCTGTAAAGTCCACGACAAAGGCCACGGTACCGTCAGGCTGACGGATAAGATTAGACTGCTTCACATCACCCGTTGAACGACGAGTCTGCATCACATACGCGTTATCCGGCGCATGCAGCTTATCTTCGTCGCGGCTGAAGGTGATGGTGTACTTGAAGTTCATCTCTTTACCGGCTTCCGGCAGCTGATCCGGCGTCCAGTAAGCCACGATGTTATCGTTGGTTTCGTCGTTGGTTGGAATCTCAACCAGCTCAACCTTACCTTTACCCCAGTCACCGTTTGGCGTGACCCAGGCGCTTGGACGCTGGTCATAGCGGTCGTCCAAATCTTCAAAGCGGGAGAACTGACGGCCACGCTGCAGCAGGCCAAAACCTTGCGGGTTTTCCATCGCGAAGCTGCTCACCGCCAGATGTTTCGGGTTGTTAAGCGGACGCCAGATCCACTCTCCGTTACCGGCATGAATAGACAGACCGTTGGAGTCGTGCAGTTCCGGGCGGAAGTTAGTGGCCGGAGACGGCTGGTTCGGCCCAAACAGGAACATGCTGGTCAGTGGTGCAACGCCCAGTTTGCCCACTTTATCACGCAGGTAAACCTTGGACTGCACGTCAACCACGGTGTCACGACCCGGCATAATCACAAAGCGATAGGCGCCGGTCGCACGCGGTGAATCCAGCAGCGCGTAAATGGTCAGACGTTTATCCGTTGGTTTTGGACGTTCAATCCAGAACTCACGGAAACGTGGGAATTCTTCACCTGATGGCAGCGCGGTATCAATCGCCAGTCCGCGCGCAGAAAGCCCGTATACCTGCCCCGCGCCAATCACGCGGAAATAGCTGGCACCCAGCATGCTGACGATTTCGTCGTTTTTATCTTTGCTGTTGATCGGGTAAAGCACCTTAAAGCCTGCGAAGCCCAGGTCTTTCACCGTATCTTTATCGTGTTGCACATTGCCAAAATTGAAGTAATCCGGGCTGTATTTGATCTTACGTACCGCTGTGGCCGTCACTTCGTTGATGGCAACAGGCGTGTCGAAATACATACCCTGATGATAAAACTCAAGCTTGAACGGGGTCTTGATGTTGCTCCAGTAGGCTTTGTCATGATTGAACTGGATCTGCTGATAGTCCGCATATTTCATATCGCGGAAAACGGAGGGCAAGTTACTTTTCGGCGCTTCGTAGCTCTTGCCAGCCATCGATTTTGCCTGTTTTGCGACATCGTCGATGTTAAAGGCCAGTGCCGATGAGGTATACAGTGATAACACCACTGCAGCACCTAACCAACGCATTTTCATCATCTGTGGTTTATGTTTCATAATAAGTAAGCACTTCCCCCTTTGTGTGCTTATATCGATCCGATCCATTTTAATGGAAACTCAGGCAATCCGACAACATTATCACTGCTTTGTTCAGCTGCTGGCTCATGGATTAAGCAAATGAAAGAACCCATTATTCACTTTGCGTGCTTATCCTGGAGACAGGGTGTCGGTCTTGGTGTAGGGTTGCTTTCGAATGTAACCATTATGAGTCTTAGGGATAAGACGAAAAGTCTGAGAATGCACAACGTTATATGAGCACAACACCAACAGAACGTGAATATTTCCTCGACTCGATCCGGGCATGGCTGATGCTATTGGGGATCCCTTTTCACATATCACTGATTTACTCCAGCCACACCTGGCATGTGAATAGCCAGATGCCCTCCTGGTGGCTGACGCTGTTTAATGACTTTATTCACGCCTTCCGTATGCAGGTGTTTTTTGTCATCTCCGGCTATTTCTCTTACATGCTGTTTCTGCGATACCCGCTTAAACGCTGGTGGAAGGTGCGCGTCGAGCGCGTGGGGATCCCCATGCTGACCGCGATTCCGCTGCTGACGCTGCCCCAGTTCATTATGCTGCAGTACGTCAAAGGCAAAGCGGAAAACTGGCCGAATCTGTCGCTGTATGAAAAGTACAATACGCTGGTCTGGGAGCTGGTGTCTCACCTGTGGTTCCTGCTGGTCCTGGTGGTGCTCACTACGGTGAGCCTGTTCATTTTCAGCCGCCTGCGTCACCACCTGAGTTCGAGAGCTGACGCCTTTTTCGCCACCGTTACGCTGGGCAAACTGTCGGTGCTCTTCTTGCTGTTGGGTATCGCTTACGCCGCGGTGAGACGCATCCTGTTTATCGTCTATCCACCGATACTGAGCGACGGTCTGTTTAATTTTGTGGTGATGCAGTCCCTTTTCTACATTCCGTTCTTTTTAATCGGCGCGCTGGCGTTTATTTACCCGAAGCTGAAAGCGCTGTTTACTACCCCGTCACCGTGGTGTGCTGTAGGTGCGGCCATCGCGTTCGCGGCCTATCTGCTGAACCAGCGCTACGGGAGCGGTGACGCCTGGATGTACGAAACGGAAAGCGTGATCACCATGCTGCTGGGTTTATGGATGGTGAACGTAGTATTCGCGCTCGGCCACCGCCTGCTGAACTTTAAGTCCAGCCGCGTGACCTACTTCGTGAATGCGTCGCTGTTTATTTATCTGGTGCATCACCCGCTCACGCTCTTCTTCGGGGCTTACATCACCCCGCATATCGCCTCTAACACGCTGGGCTTCTTTACTGGTCTGGTGTTTGTCGTGGGGATTGCGATCGTGCTCTATGAAATCCACCTGCGGATCCCGCTTCTGCGTTTCCTCTTCTCAGGAAAACCTCAGGTAAAAGCCTCATAAACAAACGCGGCGCACTCAGTGCGCCGCGTTTGCTTTAGGTGTCCAGTTCCTGCCCGCGCTGGGTCAGCAACCGTTGATAAAGGTGGGTGGTTTCTTCATCGAAACAGACAAAGATTACTTTCTCAGGCATCGGTTTTAGCGACAGATAGCGGTAAACGGTGTCGACGGCGATCGTAGCGGCAGCCGCCTTAGGATAGCCATACACCCCCGTACTGATGGCCGGGAACGCCATTGTTTTATAGCCGTTGTCGGCAGCCAGCCGCAGACAGTTTCGGTAAGCCTCTTCCAGAATACTCGCCTCGTGCCGATCGCCACCGTGCCAGACAGGCCCTACGGCGTGGATCACCGCTTTGGCAGGCAGATCGCCCGCAAGCGTAATGACCGCATGGCCGGGAGGACATTCGCCCTGCTGTTGCCGTACGGTTTTGCAGGCTTCCAGCAGCTGCGGTCCGGCAGCCCGGTGGATAGCCCCGTCCACACCGCCTCCCCCCATCAGGGAGGGATTGGCCGCATTGACGATGACGTCGACGTGCATGGTCGTAATATCACCATGAATAACTTCAATTTGCGGTTTCATAAAGCCCCTCTGCAACCCGCCTTTTTATTAAGTGTATCGCAGGGCTGCCCGGGAGAAAAAACTATCAGAAAAAATCCTCTTCCGCACAAAGCGGAAGAGAGAGCGCTATCGATACTGGATTTCGACAACCGCGAGCGTTTTTTCAGGGTTAAGGTATTTCATGCGGAGCGACACCAGATCTGAATCGGACACTTTGCCATTAAGCGCCTCTTCATAACTGACCATGCGCGTTTGCATACGATTATTATCCGGACAGGACATAGCAAACTGTCTCTGCTGCGGCGTAACTTCACAGGGGTCTGCAACAATGGCACCGCGAAAATGAATAACGCCACCGTTCACAATGGTAGCCGAATAAACCGGGAGGCTAAAAACAGAAACAATCAGGCCCAGACCCGTCACGAGTCGAGCGAAAGAGTGGTTCATTATCGGTACTCCTCAATGAAAATCGTCCTTGAGGGGTAAACGCACTTCATTATGACAAACGAAGTCTCACGTTAAGGAACATAATGACCTGATCCCTGATATCAGCATAGCTCAACGGCACAGACCCGCCACATTCGCAACACATTGATTTCATGAATGATTAAAGCGAACGTTCCGCTGGCGACCACTGCTGTGATAAATGAAGCGATTTACCGTCTGAAACGGTGACAACGATTTTTACCGTGTCTCCCGCATTAATATTTAAACTCAGGCGCATTAAATCAATCGTCTGATTAGCGGGTATAAAAAGGGTATTTTGCTGTCGGGACGAACTTTGTCCCCCCTGCCCTTCCCGAACGGAAACAATCTGAACCTGACAATCACACGGCTGCGCCAGGGTGACCTGAGGAATAATGGTGGTCATATTTTCCTGCTGCGACGTTTTGAAAGTTATCTGGCTGGAAAGCGCGGCAAGAAGAATTAAGGTATTCATGATGAACTCCCGAAAAAAAACAGGGCATCAGCCCTGTTTTTTTGTAGCACAGATTTCAGTATCAGTACTGATGAGCTGTCGCGTGGTTACCAAAACCAATCTGGGTAACGTTGACAGTAGAGTTAGAGGCAGTCTGGTCGACGAGGGCGCCGTTAAAGCCGCCGGACTGGCTAACGTTCATAACAGATTTTTTGCTGTTCCACTGATCCAGTGTTGCACTGTTGCCAAATCCTTTTTGGGTCAGGTTGATTTTACTGTCATCAGAACCCTGACCAACGTCAGCGCCGTTACCGCCACCTTTCTGGGTAATATTCAGCACGGAATTTCTGGCGTCTGTCTGCAGAGCAACCGCGGAGTTACCGCCACCGTCCTGATAAATATTCAGGGTTGAATTTGGGCCACTGTATCCGCCATGACCATGCCCATGGCCCCAGCCGCCCTGATTAATAGAACCCGCCATAGCACTACCAGAAACTACGATTGCTGCAAGCGCTGCCACTTTGAGAAATTTCATGGTAAACCCCCATCGGATTGATTAAAATCGTCGCGAATGCGCTAATGTTGAATAACGTTAATCGCCATTTGCGACTGTTTCTGCACTACAACTGCGGTTTTCTGCGTACCGTACTGCGTAATATTTGCTCTATTACCCGACCCTTTCTGGATAATTTTCGCGCTATTACCGTATCCCTCTTGCGTAATACCTGCATCATTCGCGGTACCGCTCTGATCGATCCAGGCTATATTGTAACTCCCTGATTGATCAACTCTTGCTCTGTTGCCCGCCCCATCCTGTGAAACAATGGACAAGAGTTTTGAACCTTCCTGGCGAACCTGAGCGTCATTAAAAACACCCTGTTGACCAATAATGGCTGCCTGATTGAGTGATGAAAGACTTAATTCGTTAACCGCAAAGTTATATTCAGCATTGGCTAAATCTGAATTCGCTGCGGTTACAAATCCAGGCGCACCCAGTAATGTAAACACCATAAATAACGATGTGTATTTCATGTTGTCACCCTGGACCTGGTTATTTAATCACGCCATAACCTATAACCGTGTTACTTGTAAAAACGATGCATATTGTGTTAACGCGTCGTTACGGTGAAGAGTATGTCCGCTGAAACATTTTAAATATCTCACCCGCGCGGCTTATTTTTATTTTTCGGATCACCACAAAGTCGTAATTTACGACAAAAATCACTTTACTCAGGCCAGCTTATATTTTTTATTTCCCCTGTCCAACAATCAGGTTGTACAACGAGGCGAAGGCTGTCCACGCGTCTTCTCGCGTTGTTTAAACGTAACGGCAGAAGGACACTTTTCACAGTCGTGACACGAAGCCCGTTTTCTTAAGCCAGACAACCGCGCATTTATTGGCTTAGAAATAATCTGTACCTCATACTGTTTTATCGTTCGCATAAAATAATAAATACACCTAATAATCAATAAGATATAAATATTTGTATGATTTTTAAAAACTGTGCATCTCTATTTAGATGTACAACTTTCTCATCATTTCTCGCCATTCATCACAAGTGATTTTCACAAATTAATATTGATTTTTACATTCGGTTACATGTTTAACACTTGCTTTAAACTTCGTAAAAGCTAGATTGAAATTAGATGTACGAAATTGGTTTTATATTTACCTCCCCGTGGAGGTTATGGTCTGATTCTACACACAGCAGTGCAACATCTGTCAGTACTTCTGGTGTCCTCTATTAAACAGGAGGACAGCTGCCAGGTGCCAAAAAAAAGTGGGGTTTCATCATGTATAATGAAGTCCATAGTTTACATGGTCATACATTACTGTTGATCACAAAACCTTCTTTGCAAGCGACAGCGTTATTACAACATTTAAAGCAATCTTTATCACTGAACGGGAAATTGCATAATATTCAACGTTCTTTTGATGATATTGCACCTGGCAGCATCATTCTGTTCGATATGATGGAAGCTGATAAAAAGCTCATCCATTACTGGCAAGATATTTTAAGCAGGAAAAACAATAATATCCGCGTGCTATTATTGAATACGCCTGATGAATATCCTTTTAGGGATATTGAAAGCTGGCCGCATATCAATGGCGTGTTCTACGTCACGGAAGAAGAAGACCGGGTAGTTGAGGGTCTGCAAGGCATATTGCGCGGAGAGTGTTATTTTTCGCAAAAGCTGGCCAGCTACCTCATCACGCACTCCGGAAATTATCGCTATAACAGCTCAGAGTCAGCACTGCTCACGCACCGTGAGAAAGAGATCCTGAATAAGTTACGCATTGGTGCTTCAAATATTGAAATCGCCCGTTCGTTATTTATCAGCGAAAATACGGTAAAGACGCACCTTTATAATCTTTTCAAGAAGATAGCTGTAAAAAACCGAACTCAGGCGGTTTCGTGGGCAAACGATAACCTCAGGCGTTAATCACATGAAGCGCACGTTGAGTTGGATCGCCGCAGCGAGTTTCCTGCTCGCTGCCGGGAATCTGAAGGCCGTCGAGGTCGAAGTTCCCGGATTGTTAACAGACCACACTGTCTCATCGGTCGGGCACAGTTTTTACCGAGCCTTCAGTGACAAATGGGACAGTACTTATACCGGAAATATAACAATCAACGAGCGGCCCAGTGCACGATGGGGAAGTTGGATAACAATAACGGCCAATCAGTACGTTATTTATCAAACGTTTTTATTCCCCACTAAAATGGACTTCGATAAAAACGTAGCCCTGGCACTGGCCCAATCAGAAGACGCTATTAATCGCCTGCAAATAGATAAAGCCCTATTAAGCACCAGCGATTTAGCTAAAGACGAGTTCTAGCGAACCGATATGCGGAGGCTGTCATGCGTATTGCATATGCAGTTGTTTCGATAATGCTAATAACACCTATAAGCTGGGCCGGAAATATGACGTTTCAGTTCCGTAACCCTAACTTTGGCGGTAACCCTAACAACGGTGCCTTTCTGCTGAATGAAGCGCAGGCGCAAAACTCCTATAAGGACCCAAGCTTAAAGGATTTTAGCGTTGATACCCCATCCGCACTGGACAACTTCACTCAGGCTATCCAGTCGCAGATTTTAGGCGGGTTACTGACCAACATTAATACCGGCAAACCCGGCCGGATGGTGACCAACGATTTTATCGTTGATATCGCCAACACCGATGGACAGCTTCAGCTGAACGTGACCGATCGTAAAACCGGAAGGATCTCCACTATTCAGGTTTCCGGTCTACAAAGTAATTCAACTGACTTTTAAACAATAGCTAAATAAGGACAACGATCATGCAGCGCTTCCTGATATTTGTTGCAGTGTGCTTATTGAGCGGTTGTTTAACTGCTCCACCTAAAGAAGCTGCAAAACCAACATTAATGCCTCGGGCCCAGAGTTATCGTGATTTAACGCATTTACCTGCTCCAACGGGGAAAATATTTGTCTCCGTATACAACATTCAGGATGAAACCGGGCAATTCAAACCTTACCCGGCAAGTAACTTCTCCACGGCCGTGCCGCAAAGTGCCACCGCGATGCTGGTTACCGCGCTCAAGGATTCGCACTGGTTTATTCCGCTGGAACGTCAGGGTCTTCAGAACCTGTTGAATGAACGGAAAATCATTCGTGCCGCACAGGAGAATGGTACCGTCGCGGCCAATAACCGCACGCCTCTGGAATCTCTGGCGGCAGCGAACGTGATGATTGAAGGATCGATTATTGGTTACGAAAGTAACGTTAAATCGGGTGGTGCGGGCGCGCGGTACTTCGGTATCGGTGCGGATACCCAGTACCAGCTCGACCAAATCGCCGTTAACCTGCGTGTGGTCAACGTCAGTACAGGCGAAGTGCTCTCTTCGGTGAACACCAGCAAAACCATCCTGTCTTATGAAGTTCAGGCAGGGGTATTCCGCTTCATCGATTACCAGCGTTTGCTGGAGGGTGAAATTGGCTACACCTCTAACGAGCCGGTCATGATGTGTCTGATGTCGGCCATTGAAACCGGCGTGATCTTCTTAATCAACGACGGTATTGACCGCGGGCTGTGGGATCTGCAAAACAAAGCAGACGTGCAGAACCCGATACTGGTGAAATACCGCGATATGTCAGTCCCTCCGGAATCCTGACAGGAAGCGCATAAAAAAGGCGAGATGATTATCTCGCCTTTTTTTATTCGCTCACCGCCGTGATGTCTTGCGCTTTTTCCCGCCGCGACGCCAGCCAAAGACCGCTGTTTTTCATGGCATAGCCAAACAGCAACCCCAGCGCCAGAGAAGGAACGACCAGCTTCCAGTCACCCAGCCCTGCAAAGGTCGCGCACGCCCCGATAAAGGTGCCCGGCACAAACGAAAGCAGGAGATGCTTAGCCTGAATACACATCAGGAAGGCAACAACGCCCGTCATAATGTACCCCAGCATCTCCAGATGCGGCGCCAGCGCGCTGCCTTTCATGATCACCAGCGCCCAGATAACCCCGCTCATCAGCGTGCAGCCTGAGATAAAGAGCCCTTTGACGCCCCCCTGCGGGCAGGCGAAATAGGCCGTACAGCCAAGGAATCCAGCCCAGCTGAGCAATCCGAGAGACACGGCCACCCATCCCCAGAGCCCGGAGAGAATGCCCGTTGTTATTGCGATACAAAGTAATATGTTCATGGCGCGCATCTTAGCAGAAGCGCACCATAGAAATGCGATCAGAAGCACATTATGTGCAAATTGAAATGCGTCGTTGCAGGATTTATGTGATACAAGTCACTCTTCGTTCTCTTCTTCCAGCTCATCCCACATCGCCGCAATTGCGTCGCGGGTCAGCGGTGCCAGCGTTCTCCAGAATGGCGAGGCGGCGTGGGCTTCGACTTTCCCAAGGAATGTTCCGACCCACGGCAGCAGGTACGTTTCGAAAAGCGTTTCGATGGCTTCGTTCTCATCATCCCCAGCGTTATCTTCAATCCAGGAAGCGGCCAGCAGCAGCGTACCGATATGATCCGCAGGCGTATCGCTCAGCGGCATACCGCGCGTGGAGAGGAAAGCACGGACTTCCGCTTCCGTCGCCCCTTCCTGCCAGGCAGAACGGTATGGCGAAACGCGGCACTCATCGCCGACGAACAGCGCATTGTAATCGGTCGCAATCTGCTGCATGTCGCAGCTTTTTTGCAGACGCGCCAGTAAATCATCCTGTTCCAGCGGCCAGTTCTCCGCCAGCTTACCTTCACGAATTAACGTAAAGAGCGGAACCAACAGCGGGTCTTGCGGCTGGCGATAATAGAGCGTACCCAGCACGCGGCAAAGGATGGAAAACTCGTTCATTTTTATTATTCCATTACACAATTAAAGATCGGCAAATTCGGCAATCGGCTCCATGCCGCGCGATTCGAGGAAATCGAGCATGCGGCGCGGAGTCACGTTCAGGATTTGCGCTTCCGGGAAGTTAACGTCATTGAGCACTTTCAGGCACTCGCTGAAATCACCCAGCGTAAAGGCGGTATGGGAATCCGAACCCAACGCCACCATGCCGCCCGCATCGCGTACGGCGGCGGCCACTTCGCGGCAGTTGGCTTCACTGCCCTTGCGCGAGTGAACAAAGGAGGAGTTATTAATCTCCAGCGCCACGCGGTGCTTCGCTGCCGCCTGCGCGACAGCCTGAATATCAATCGGGTACTTCGGGTTGCCGGGATGGCTGATAATGTGCACATTGCCGCTGGCAATGGTGGCAATCATCGCCGCGGTGTTGGTCTCTTTATCCTGAGGTGCAAAAACCGGCTCGTGGAAACCGGCGAGGATAAGATCCAGAGACGTCAGCATCGGCCCGGTGCAGTCGATCTCACCGTCGGTATTTTTGATATTCGCCTCGATGCCGCGCAGTATCCCAATGCCGTCCACCAGACGTGGCCAGATCCGCATATTCACAAAATGCCAGTAGTGCGGCGCATCCGCCATGTCCGGACCATGATCGGTGATCGCGAACAGCTTAATGCCTTTCAGCTTCGCCTGGGCGATATAATCATGGAGGTTGCTATACGCGTGGGTACTGGCGACGGTGTGCATATGCAGGTCAACGGGATACATCTCTCTCTCCTCTGCGGTTTTTCCAAAGGATAGCAGTTATCAGCGGCGAATATTAGCAAAAACCCGGCGAACGCCGGGTTTCTCTCAGTAGCCGCGCTGTCTGTCAACCTGGCCGGTGACCGCGTTACCCTTCTCCATTTCGCTGATGGTATGGGATATGTACGCCACCGCTTCTGCCGGACGCGTCACGGCGGCCACGTGCGGGGTCATCGCCACGCGCGGATGTGCCCACAGCGGGCTTTCCACCGGCAGCGGCTCACGGCTATAGACATCCAGCATGGCGCCTTTTAGCTTTCCGCTGTCCAGCGCCTTCAGCAGATCGGGCTCGACCAGATGCACCCCGCGCGCCAGGTTCATCAGGTAGCTCTGATCGGCTAACTGGTTGAGCAAGGTTTCATTGATGATCCCTACCGTTTCCGCCGTGTTGGGCAGCAGGTTGATCAGCACGCGCGTGCCGTTCAGAAAGGCCGGAAGCTCATCCGTGCCGGCAAAGCTCTCTACGCCCGGATAGTCCTTACGGCTGCGGCTCCAGCAGCGCAGCGGGAAGCCCCACGGAGCGAGAGCTTCAGCCACTTTTGAGCCCAGCACGCCCGCACCGAGGATGCCGATGGTAAAGTCTTCGCGACGGTAATCCGGCAGCGGCTCCCAGTGGGCCTGCTGTTTAAAGGCCTGATAGTCATCAAAACGGCGGAACCAGTGCAGCACCTGGCTGACGGCATATTCCTGCATCTGCTGGCCCATTCCGGTATCTTCCAGGCGGAACAGGGGAATCGCTTCCGGCAGCATGTCAGGGTGCGCCTTCAGCTTGCTCAGAATGGAATCCACGCCCGCCCCCAGGGCAAAAACGGCCTTCAGCTTACGGCCCTGGAGCATTTCTACCGGCGGATGCCAGACCAGCGCATAGTCAGCATGTTCGTTATCTCCACGCTTCCACTCGCGAACGCGTGCGCCGGGTAAAGCTGCCGTGAGCGCCTCGATCCAGTAGGCCGTATCAAACGTGGGGTGATAGAAAAGTATATCCATAGTCATTCCTGCCTTTTATTGCGCTGATTTATTTTGCTTTTAACGAGGTTGCCAGCATAACAAATTTATTGCGCGGCTGTGTTGCTGATAAAAAAGACGCTTTCAGCACAATTAAGAATCATGTTGCCTGAAGTTTGTCTAAACGCGCTAAATTACTGAAAAAGTGAGTTGACGGCAGTTCGGCTTTTCCTTACATTAGCGCCCGTCCCGTCAACAACGGGATGACAATATGGTGAGGTGTCCGAGTGGCTGAAGGAGCACGCCTGGAAAGTGTGTATACGGCAACGTATCGGGGGTTCGAATCCCCCCCTCACCGCCATATTTAAAGAAGAGCTCGCATGAAAATGCGGGCTTTTTTTTCGCATATTGCACGCATGCAGGGGGGATGAGAATCCCCGACCGGGGTTCGACAACTGGCGACAGCCAGTTGGACAGACTGTGAGCGTCGCGAACAGGCTGCCCGCAGGGCGAGCGAAGCGAGTCTATCCCCCCCTCACCGCCATATTTGAGATGAGAGCTCGTACGAAAGTACGGGCTTTTTTCTTTTATATTCTCCGAAAGGGGGGAATTCGAACCTTGAAACTCCCTGCGCTCTTTATGTCGGGTGGCGCTGCGCTTACCCGACCTACAAAAAGCTACTCCTCCACCATCTTCGCATACTCTTCAGTCAGAAAATCCACCAGCGTCCTGACCGACGGCAGCATGCCGCGCCGCGAAGGATAAACCGCGTGAATCACTTCCCGTCGGGGTTCCCACGCGTCCAGCACCCGTACCAGTTCCCCTGACGCAAGCTGATCCTTCACCATCAATATCGGCAACTGTACAACGCCCACGCCCGCCATCGCTGCTTCCCGCAATGCCAGCATGTCGGTGGTAATAAAGCGCGGTGCGTAGTGGATCTCCGCTTTCGCCCCTTCTGGACCACTGAGCTCCCATTTATGCACCTGTTTACCGGCCCCCATACTTAATCCAGGCCATTCACTGAGCTCGGAAGGCATTCGCGGTTTACCCATACGTTCAATCAACTGCGGACTTGCCACCAGGCAATGCCCCCTGTCAGCCAGCACCCTTAACACCAGATCGCTGTCATCAAACGGACGCGGACGCACGCGGATAGCCACATCAATACCTTCGCCAACAAGATCGACCCGACGATTGGTGGCCTCAAGCTGGAGATTAATCCCGGGGTAGCGCGCCATAAACCGCGCCAGCATCGGTCCCACGTGGACGTGCAGTAACGTGACGGGACAGGTGATCCTGACGACGCCGCGCGGCTCAGCCTGCAGCGCAGCAACGGCCTCCTCTGCCGCTTCTGCTTCTATCAGCATTGCCTTACAGTGCTGATAGAAAGTGTGCCCCACTTCCGTCACCGTAAACTGCCGCGTCGTGCGCTGTATCAACCGTACGCCAAGCCGCTCCTCCAGCTGCGCGATCCTGCGGCTCAGTTTGGACTTGGGTTGGTCAAGCGCCCTTCCCGCCGCCGCAAACCCCCCGTACTCCACTACCTTCACAAACCAGACGAAGTCATTGAGATCCTGCATAAATCCTCATCATTCTATTTTCAGAACAGTGAATGCCATTTTCACTATCTACCGGGATATTAACCCTGAATATAAGCTAATTACATCAACAGAACATCAGGAGTTAATCATGAAAAACATCACTGGCGTTTATACCGCTCCTCGTCAGCACTGGGTTGGCGATGGTTTCCCAGTCCGTTCAATGTTCTCTTATCAAACCCACGGCGAGCCGCTCAGTCCGTTCCTGCTGCTGGACTATGCGGGTCCATACACCTTTCCGGCAGACGGTGCGAAACGCGGCGTCGGCCAACACCCTCACCGGGGTTTTGAAACGGTCACTCTCGTCTATTCCGGTGAAGTGGAGCATCGCGACTCCACGGGTAAAGGCGGTGTGATTGGGCCCGGCGACGTGCAGTGGATGACCGCCGGCGCAGGCATTTTGCACGAGGAGTTCCACTCCAGCGCGTTCTCGCAGAAAGGCGGGGAACTCAAAATGATGCAGCTTTGGGTCAACCTGCCGGCGAAAGACAAGATGGCCGCACCGGGCTACCAGAGCATCACGAAAGCCGACATCCCGGTGGTGACGCTGCCTGACAATGGTGGAACGCTGCGGGTTATTGCCGGTCGCTACGACACGGTGACCGGCCCGGCGCACACCTTCTCGCCGCTCAACGTCTGGGACATCGCGCTGAACCAGGGAAGCCATCTAACGCTCGCTCAGCCGGAAGGCTGGAGCACAGCGCTGGTTGTACTTGAAGGCAGTATCTCGGTGAACGGTACCGCTCAGGCAGGTGAAGCCCAGTTGGTCGTGTTGAGTCAGGAAGGCGACAAGCTGCACCTGGAAGCCAGCAGCGATGCCAAAGTGCTGCTGATGGCGGGTGAGCCACTGAATGAACCTATCGTGGGCTATGGCCCGTTTGTGATGAACAGTAAAGCCGAAATCAACGAAGCCATTCGTGATTTCAATTCCGGCCGCTTCGGCCAGCTCTGAACGTAATAAAGGAGAAGAACATGTCTACACCTGCGAACTTTAATGGAACCCGTCCGGTCATCGATGTGAACGATGCTGTGATGCTCCTTATCGATCACCAGAGCGGTCTGTTCCAGACCGTTGGTGATATGCCAATGCCGGAACTGCGTGCCCGTGCGGCAGCGCTGGCAAAAATCGCTACCCTGGCGAAGATCCCGGTGATCACCACCGCATCCGTCCCGCAAGGGCCGAACGGACCGCTTATCCCGGAGATCCACGCCAACGCGCCGCATGCGCAATATGTTGCCCGTAAAGGCGAGATCAACGCCTGGGATAACCCGGAATTCGTGGCGGCGGTAAAAGCCACCGGGCGTAAGACGTTGATCATTGCGGGTACCATTACCAGCGTCTGCATGGCCTTCCCGTCGATCAGCGCGGTTGCGGACGGGTATAAGGTGTTTGCGGTGATTGATGCCTCCGGCACCTACAGCAAAATGGCGCAGGAGATCACGCTGGCGCGCGTTGTACAGGCCGGTGTGGTCCCGATGGATACGGCGGCGGTGGCCTCTGAGATCCAGCGTACCTGGAACCGTGAAGATGCGGCGGAGTGGGCGGAAGTGTACACCCACATCTTCCCGGCTTATCAGTTGCTGATCGAAAGCTACAGCAAAGCGCAGGAAGTGATTAAAAACAGCGAAGTGCTCGATTCACAGCGTTAATCCCCTGCTCCGCGGCGTAAAAACCGTGGAGCTGATTATTGCTTAACCGAACAGGCACTAAAGCTGAAAATCTGCTTGACCGTGTCAGCGCAACTCCCTATAGTAGCGCCCCGTTGCCCCCCACGCGGTCAGGCAGCAAAACAATATGGTGAGGTGTCCGAGTGGCTGAAGGAGCACGCCTGGAAAGTGTGTATACGGCAACGTATCGGGGGTTCGAATCCCCCCCTCACCGCCATCTTTAAAGAAGAGCTCGCATGAAAATGCGGGCTTTTTTTTCGCATATTGCACGCATGCAGTATTGT
This sequence comes from Enterobacter sp. EC_64, assembly GCF_019584165.1. Classification (NCBI taxonomy): domain Bacteria; kingdom Pseudomonadati; phylum Pseudomonadota; class Gammaproteobacteria; order Enterobacterales; family Enterobacteriaceae; genus Enterobacter; species Enterobacter sp. EC_64. The sequence continues at coordinate 169,013 of NZ_VDAS01000003.1, read as the reverse complement.
AGGTCGGGTAAGCGCAGCGCCACACGACGACATGCCCGCACAAAAAACAAAGCCCGGTTTCCCGGGCCTTGAACGCAACAGCAAACTCAGTAATACGCTTGCAGCGTGCGCTGGCAGAGCGCCGAGCGCACGCAGTCATCTTTGGTGAAGCGTACCACCCCAATCATCTCATCTTCCTCAAAACGTGACATGGCGTCGCTCAGTCCGGATTTCACGCCGGACGGCAGGTCACACTGGGTAATATCGCCGTTAACGATAACCGTCACGTTCTCCCCGAGGCGCGTTAAAAACATCTTCATTTGCGCAGCGGTCACGTTCTGAGCCTCGTCAAGAATGACGACCGCATTTTCAAATGTACGTCCGCGCATATAGGCGAACGGCGCGATTTCCACCTTGCCAATCTCTGGCCGCAGGCAGTACTGCATGAAGGATGCACCCAGCCGCTTCACCAGCACGTCATAGACGGGCCTGAAGTACGGGGCAAACTTCTCCGAAATGTCACCGGGCAAGAAGCCGAGATCTTCATCAGCCTGCAGTACCGGACGGGTAACAATGATTCTTTCCACGTCCTTATGGATCAGCGCTTCCGCCGCTTTGGCTGCACTGATCCAGGTTTTCCCGCATCCGGCTTCACCGGTTGCAAAGATGAGCTGTTTACTCTCGATAGCATTCAGGTAGTGCGCCTGAGCCTCATTGCGCGCCACAATTGGAGAATTATCACGGCTGTCACGGGCCATGCCAATTGCTTCTACGCCACTCATCTGCACAAGCGAGGTGACCGATTCTTCTTCACGCTGTTTATGGCTACGTGAATCCCGTCTCAGCACACGTTTTGCTTCGCGACGAGCTTTGATCACTGCTTTTTGTCTTCCCATGGATAGCACCTTGAGTTGTTGGTATTCATCACACGCGCCAGCGTCGGCACGATTATGCGCACGAACATCAGAGGGTTGGCTTCCTTGTAAGCCATTGCTTGCACTATCGGATGACGATACGGAACAGCTACGCGCACCGTTCTGCACGTCGGTCGAATCAGATTCTTGAGGGAGGGGGGAAAATTTAGTGGTGAGGAAATCGCTGCCGGAGTCTGAGCCTCCGCGCCGGGTGCTGCGGTTGTTATGTTTACCTTGTCCAGTACAGGACGCAACCATTCGCGATCTCCATAGTGATTCAGCATCACTGCCGGGAACTACCGCTGTCTTATCTTAAGTACATCAGGAGTTATCATAAATGCAACATTTATTTTACCTGAATGCAACTTTTAGGTCTGTCCCTACAGTTGAAATCAGTCTCATATAGAAATATTACAGAAATATAACAGCAGGATAGTCATATGAAAAAATAATGTCCCCGCGAACGGTTGCGGGGACAATTATCAGGCTTCAATAAGACCCTGCGCGAGATACGCGTTGCTGTCGCGCACGCCTGGCAGGGCAAAGAAATAGCCGCCGCCGATAGGTTTAATGTACTCTTCCAGCGCTTCGCCGTTTAAGCGCTTCTGTACCGTCAGGAACCCCTTCTCGAGATCGTGCTGATAGCAGACGAACAGCAGCCCCATATCGAGCTGACCGGAATTGGTCACGCCGAGCGAATAGCTGTATCCCCGACGCATCATCAGACTGGACTGCGTCTCTTTGGTACGCGGATTGGCCAGACGAATATGGCTGTCCAGCGCAATCACGTCGCCATTCGGATCGCGGGCGTAGTCAGGCACATCATGCTCGTTCTTCATGCCGAGCGGTGCCCCGCTTTGCTTATCGCGACCGAAGATCGTCTGCTGCTCTTTGAGCGGCGTGCGGTCCCAGAACTCCACGTGGAACTGAATAATGCGCACCGCCTGATAGCTACCGCCCACCGCCCATGCCGGTTCGCCCTGATCGGCAGTGACCCACACCACCTCCTTCATGAGCGCACTATCATGGCTGTCCGGGTTGGCCGTGCCGTCCTTGAAGCCCAGCAGGTTCACCGGGGTCTCTTTCCCTTTGCTGCGGGCGGCGTGGTCAGAGATAAACCCTTCCCGCTTCCAGCGCACGCTCAGCAGATCCGGCGTGTGCTTAATGATGTCGCGCAGGGCGTGGATTACCGTGTCCTGCGTATTGGCGCAAATCTGCAGAAGCAGATCGCCGTGGCAGAGGACGGCGTCCAGGGAATCATTCGGGAAGCGCGTCATTTTTTGCAGCGCCTTCGGCTTCTGTTTTGCCAGCCCGTAACGCGCGTCAAACAGCGATTCACCCAGCGAAACGGTAATGGTCAGGTTATCCGGGGCGATGAAAGGCCCCAGAATGCCGGAGTCCATTGGCGGCAGACGCGGGTTCGGCGTATCGGGCGCCGGTCCACCGGCGGTCAGAAACGCGATGCGCGTCGTCAGCAGGCGGAACAGGCGTTCCAGATCGGCTTTATCGCTGGCCAGCGAATCAAAGGCCACCAGCATCATCGACGCCTGCTGCGGCGTCAGAATGCCCGCCTGATGCTCGCCATAAAACGGCTGCGTCTCCATGCGGGCGTTGGGTGACAGCGTGCCGGGCGCGCTTTGCGGTTTCGCCGCGTGCGCCACCGGACACCCGCCAGCCAGAGCAAGCGCGCCCCCCAGCGCCCCTACCCCTTTTAACAGCCGACGACGTGAGGGCTCTGCCACGTCGCTCTCGTTGTGCTTATCCATCGTGCTTAGTCCAGACCCAGTACGCCACGCAGCAGGGAGAGATCTTCCGCCAGGGCGGTAATCGGGCCTTTCAGCGCGTTACGGTCGGCATCGGTCAGCTTGTCGTAGGTTTCAAAGCCGTCTTTGGTACGGTACTTCGCCAGAATGGTGTCGACCTTTTTGAAGTTGGCGTCCACCTTGGCCAGCAGTTCGCCGTTCTCTTTCTGCAGCTGAGGACGCAGCAGGTTAACAATTTTCTGCGCGCCGTCGACGTTAGCCTGGAAGTCCCACAGATCGGTATGGCTGTAGCGATCCTCTTCACCGCTGATTTTGCTCGCGGCCACTTCTTCAATCAGACCGGCCGCGCCGCCCACCACTTTAGACGGCGGGAAGGCCAGCTCGCTGATGCGCTTTTGCAGCTCCAGCACGTCGCTGTTCAGCTGCTCAGCGTATTTCTCCATCCCTTTGGTGGTGTTGTCGCCAAACAGGGCTTTCTCCAGACGGTGGAAACCGGTGAATTTCGGATCGGCGGCCTTCTGCTCGAAATCATCTTCACGGGCATCGATGCTGCCATCAAGGTCAGAGAACAGCTCGGCGATCGGCTCGATGCGCTCGTAGTGCTGACGGGTTGGCGCATAGAGGGATTTCGCTTTTTCGATATCCCCGGCCTTCACCGCATCGGTAAAGGCTTTGGTTGCCGTCGCCAGCTCCGCCGTCTCTTTCGTGACGTACGCCTTATACGCGGTAATTGCATCGCCCAGGCTCAGCACCGCAGCGCCTTTCGCCGCATCGGCCGTCGCTTCACCTTTGACGATGAGCTTCCCTTTCGGGTTGGTCAGCAGGCCGCAGGTCATCTCATACTCGCCCGGCTGCAGGTTGGCGGTCATCTTCTGGCTGAAGCCAGGGGCGATATTTTCACGCTCTTCCACCACCAGAACGCCTTTCAGGATCTCCCACTCCAGCGCCTTCTGGCTGTGGTTCTGAATAATAAACTGGGTTTTACCGCTGTTCACCGTGAGGGTCATCGGCTCACACTGCTTGTCGTTGACGGTGACCTTAACCTGTGGAACATCCGCGCCCCAGGCGGAGAATGCAGAAGCGAACAGCGCGGCAATGCCTGCGCATAACGCACTACGACGGAACTGAATTGCCATGACTCTTCCCTTTAAAAGTATATTGTCACTAAATCAAAAATTACGGCGCAACGCGCGACGCCTGCGTGCCGGTACGCGGCGGCATGGCGAACAGCACCAGCGCCGGAACCAGATAAATGAAGTACATCGCCACCTCGCTGACGCTCGGCGTTTCCTGATAGCCGAAGATACCTTCGAGCAGGGTGCCGGTCAGAGAGTGCGTGGAGAGAACGTTGCTGAGGTCAAACGCCACGTCCTGGAAATGGTTCCACAGGCCCGCTTCATGGAAGGCGCGAATCGCCCCCGCCGCCAGACCCGCGGCCACCAGCAGAATAAACAGGCTGGTCCACTTGAAGAAGGCGCCCAGGTTCAGGCGGATACCGCCCCAGTACAGCAGGAAACCGAGCACCACGGCCGTGGCGAGGCCCAGCACGGCCCCCAGCGGCGGCCAGATCCCCACATCCTGCTGAAACGCCGCCAGCAGGAAGAAAACAGACTCCAGCCCTTCACGCGCGACGGCGAAAAAGACCATCATAATGAGCGCCCAGCCGTGGTTGTTCCCCTTCTGCAGCGCGTTATCCACCGCCTGCTCCAGCTGCACCTTCACGTTACGCGAGACTTTACGCATCCAGAACACCATCCAGGTGAGGATCACCACCGCAATCACGGCGACGATACCTTCAAACAGCTCCTGCTCTTTCTGCGGGAACTCGCCGGTGGTTTCGTTAATGAGAATGCCCAGGCCCAGGCAGAGCGCCGCGGCAAGGAATACCCCGACCCACATGACGCCAATCCAGCGCCCGCGCTGGGTTCGCTTCAGATAACTGGCGATGAGGCTCACGATAAGGGCGGCTTCGAGCCCTTCACGTAACATAATGAGAAATGGAACAAACATGCCGACACCTTAAATGTTTATCGCGGTCAACTGATGCAAAGAAAGGTAAATTCTTGTGATAGTGATTATCATTACGACGGAAAGAAAAACAAGCGAAATGTGCGGTGTTTTGATGACGAGTTGTAAACGCAAAGCCTGATAATAGTGACGTACGTAACGTTCAGGTTTATAAGTTATAACGAAAATGCCCATTTACGCTGATTCAGGGCTGTGGCTAAATATCCGCCTCACAACCTAACTGAAAATAAACCATGTTTAAAATTATCCATTTCCTGCTGGCGCTGGTGATTATTCTTGCGCTCGCCTGGCTTACGAGTTTTGACCGCCGGAAAATTCGGGTTCGTTTTGTTTTACAGCTGATTGTTATTGAAATTGCGCTGGCGTTCTTTTTCCTGCACGCCGAAAGCGGGTTATTCCTGATTAAATACGTCTCAGGATTTTTTGAGTCACTGCTCAAATTTGCTGGCGAAGGCACCAATTTCGTCTTTGGCGGTATGGGTGAAAAAGGGCTGGCGTTCATTTTCCTCGGCGTGCTTTGTCCGATTATTTTTATTTCCGCGCTGATCGGTATTCTTCAGCACTGGCGGATCCTGCCAATTTTTATTCGGGTAATCGGTACGCTGCTGTCAAAACTGAACGGTATGGGCAAGCTGGAATCCTTTAACGCGGTGAGCTCGCTGATCCTCGGCCAGTCGGAAAACTTCATTGCCTACAAAGGCGTGCTGGGCGATCTCTCCTCGCGTCGTCTGTTCACCATGGCGGCCACGGCCATGTCGACAGTCTCCCTGTCGATTGTCGGGGCGTATATGACCATGCTCGACGCCAAATATGTCGTCGCGGCGCTGATTCTCAACATGTTCAGCACCTTTATTATCCTCTCAGTCATCAACCCGGCGCGCCCGGAAGCGGAACCAGATGTTAAGCTCGACAAACTGCATGAATCCCAGAGCTTCTTCGAGATGCTCGGCGAGTATATTCTGGCCGGTTTTAAAGTAGCGATGATTATTCTGGCGATGCTGATTGGCTTTATCGCGCTTATTAGCGCCGTTAATGCCCTCTTCTCCAGCGTATTTGGCATGAGCTTCCAGCAGATCCTGGGCTATGTATTTTATCCCCTGGCGTGGCTGGTAGGGATTCCGCTGAGCGATGCCTTAAACGCGGGCAGCATTATGGCAACCAAGCTGGTGGCGAATGAATTTGTGGCGATGATTGAGCTGCAGAAAATAGCGCACCAGATGTCCACGCGCGGGCTGGGGATTTTATCCGTCTTCCTCGTCTCGTTCGCGAACTTTGCCTCCATCGGCATCGTGGCCGGGGCGATTAAGGGCCTGAACGAGCAGCAGGGTAACGTGGTATCGCGTTTCGGGCTGCGTCTGGTGTATGGCGCGACGCTGGTGAGTTTGCTGTCGGCGAGCTTTGCGGGGTTGGTGCTCTGATGCAATGCCGGGTGGCGCGCAGCGATCCCGGTCTACAAAACAACAACGGCGGGAATTCCCGCCGTTTTCATTAAAACTGCACGCACACCGGCTGATCGACACGCATCACCGACTCCTGCGCGAAGCGGGACTTATAAATCCCGCGTAACGCTTCGATGTTCTTCTCGCTCTGCGCATCATTACCGTGGATCAGCATCAGCGCCTTGCTCGGCTCGCGCGCCACTTTTCCGTCGTTCCCCAGCCACTGCCCGCGGGCATCAAACACCGTTAAGCCATCGCGAAAGCGCGGCGTCACGTCCTGGTCAACAAACTGCTGCCACTCGTTGCTGGTAATCTGCGCCCCGGCAGGACGGTTTAAGCCGAAATAGAGCGTGGTTTGCTGCATCTGGCTATCCGCTTTGCAGGTCTCCACCGCTGCGTGTTGCGATGGCGCGTTGCATCCCGCCAGCGTCAATAATGCCGCCGCCATTAACCCTGTTTTGATTGTCATGCTTCGCTATCCTCATTGTTATAAGCACAGGGATATCACAGGAAAAGACGGATTTTGGCAAGAAAAAAGCCGGGTGCGCTTGCGCTTACCCGGCCTACGGTTTTCCGTGGGAAAAATTATTCCGGCTGCAGCTTAGACGGCGGCGCGGAGTGGTAATGCGCGTCGGCTTCCGCAAAGCGTTTCTGCATGGAGGCAGACGGTGCTTTACCCAGCAGGCTGAAGACCACGATACCGATGCTGCCGAAGATGAAGCCAGGAATGATTTCGTACAGGCCCAGCCAGGCGAACTGTTTCCAGACGATAACGGTCACCGCACCGATAATCATCCCCGCCAGCGCGCCGTTACGGGTCATACGGGACCACATGACGGAGAACAGGACGACCGGACCAAACGCCGCACCGAAGCCCGCCCACGCGTAGCTCACGAGACCCAGCACGCGGTTTTCCGGGTTGGCCGCCAGCGCAATCGCCACCAGCGCCACCAGCAGCACCATAAAGCGCCCTACCCACACCAGCTCTTTCTGGCTCGCGTTTTTACGCAGGAAGGCCTTATAGAGGTCTTCGGTGATTGCACTGGAGCAGACCAGCAGCTGACAGCTCAGGGTGGACATCACCGCGGCCAGGATCGCGGAGAGCAGAATACCGGCAATCCACGGGTTAAACAGAATCTGCGCCAGTTCGATGAACACGCGCTCGGCGTTCTGGTTCACCGCGCCCGCCTGCGCCGGGTTGTTATTAAAGTAGGCGATACCGAAGAAGCCGACCGCACACGCGCCCGCCAGACACAAAATCATCCACGTCATGCTGATGCGACGCGCATGAACGATGGTGTGATGAGAATCTGCCGCCATAAAGCGCGCCAGAATGTGCGGCTGACCGAAGTAGCCCAGACCCCAGCCCATCAGGGAGACGATGGCGACAAAGTTCAGCCCTTTCAGCATGTCGACGTTTTCAATGCTCTTCTGCTTGATCACTTCCAGCGATTCGCCAAAGCCGCCAACGGTGAAAATCACAATCACCGGGGTCAGGATCAGGGCAAAGATCATCAGGCTCGCCTGCACGGTGTCGGTCCAGCTTACCGCCAGGAACCCGCCCACGAAGGTATAGAGGATGGTCGCCGCCGCACCGGCCCACAGGGCGGTTTCGTAGCTCATGCCGAAGGTGCTTTCGAACAGGCGAGCGCCCGCCACGATGCCGGAGGCACAGTAGATGGTAAAGAACAGGAGGATAACCACGGCAGAGATAATGCGCAGAATGCGGCTGTTATCTTCAAAGCGTCCGGTGAAGTAGTCCGGCAGCGTCAGGGCATTATTGTTAGCCTCGGTATGCACGCGCAGACGGCCCGCCACCAGCTTCCAGTTGATCCACGCGCCCACGGTCAGACCGATGGCGATCCAGCTTTCCGAGATACCGGAGATAAAAATCGCACCCGGCAGACCCATCAGCAGCCATCCGCTCATGTCCGATGCGCCCGCAGAGAGTGCGGTCACCATCGGGCCTAAACTGCGTCCGCCCAGAATGTAGTCGTCAAAGTTTTTCGTGGAACGCCACGCCAAAAACCCTATCAGGATCATGCCAAAAATATAAACGAGAAATGTCACCAGCATCGGTGTGCTAATTGCCATTCAAATTCTCCAAAAGTGTCGAGCGACAACCATCCGGGTTGCCTTGTTATATGATCACCGGAACGAGGTGACGGTATCTTGTGTTTCGGTTGGGCGCGCTATCCTGCCGTATGCGCCCTCCGCTGACAAACGATTTAACACTGCATTTACATCAATTTCATCCCCGGTTTGATACGAGTTTCCTATAGGTTGCACTCGCTCACGCTTTTACGGGTTGCACCTTTGAAAAGTGTTAACTCCCGCATAAAACCAGGCTTTCCGCGACAAAGCCAGCACGTTTTTCCAGCTAACCATTCGTTAACAATCCATTCATTTTCTGGGTTGCAAACCAGGTCACATTTAACACGGTTGCACAAAGTTGCAACATGGGGGATATTTCACGCTAACGACCAAACACGATGAAAGCACAACAGGAGCTTTGGCATGGGGATGACCACCATGGGGGTTAAGCTGGATGACGCGACCCGCGAACGGATTAAGACTGCAGCAACCCGCATTGATCGCACGCCGCACTGGTTAATTAAGCAGGCGATTTTTAACTATCTCGAAAGACTCGAGAGCGACGAGGGCCTGCCGGAGCTGCCTGCCCTGCTCGCCGGTGCCGCCAATGAAAGCGAAGACGCGCCAGCCGCTGGCGATGAAAGCCATCAGCCGTTCCTCGAATTCGCCGAGCAGATCCTCCCGCAGTCCGTCAGCCGCGCCGCCATTACCGGTGCGTACCGTCGCGCCGAAACCGACGCCGTACCGATGCTGCTGGAGCAGGCCCGTCTGCCGGAAGCTATTGCCGCACAGGCGCACAGCCTGGCGTACCAGCTGGCTGACAAACTGCGTAACCAGAAAACCGCCACCGGCCGCGCCGGGATGGTTCAGGGTCTGCTGCAGGAGTTTTCCCTCTCCTCACAGGAAGGCGTGGCGCTGATGTGCCTGGCGGAAGCGCTGCTGCGTATTCCGGATAAAGCCACCCGCGACGCGCTGATCCGCGACAAGATCAGCAACGGCAACTGGCATTCGCACATTGGCCGCAGCCCGTCGCTGTTCGTCAACGCCGCTACCTGGGGCCTGCTGTTCACCGGCAAACTGGTCTCGACCCATAACGAAGCCAACCTGTCCCGCTCCCTGAACCGCATCATCGGCAAGAGCGGCGAGCCGCTGATCCGCAAGGGCGTGGACATGGCGATGCGCCTGATGGGCGAGCAGTTCGTCACCGGGGAAACCATTGCCGAAGCGCTGGCGAACGCCCGCAAGCTGGAAGATAAAGGTTTCCGCTACTCCTACGACATGCTGGGCGAAGCGGCGCTGACCGCCGCCGACGCGCAGGCCTACATGGTTTCTTACCAGCAGGCGATCCACGCCATCGGTAAAGCGTCCAACGGTCGCGGTATTTATGAAGGCCCGGGCATCTCCATTAAGCTCTCCGCCCTGCACCCGCGCTACAGCCGCGCGCAGTACGATCGGGTAATGGAAGAGCTCTACCCGCGCCTGAAGTCCCTGACCCTGCTGGCGCGCCAGTATGATATCGGCATCAACATCGACGCCGAAGAGGCCGACCGTCTGGAGATCTCCCTCGATCTGCTGGAAAAACTGTGCTTCGAACCGGAGCTGGCGGGCTGGAACGGCATTGGCTTCGTGATCCAGGCCTACCAGAAGCGCTGCCCGTTCGTCATTGATTACCTGATTGACCTGGCCAGCCGCAGCCGCCGTCGCCTGATGATCCGCCTGGTGAAAGGGGCCTACTGGGACAGCGAAATCAAACGCGCCCAGATGGAAGGGCTGGAAGGCTATCCGGTCTACACCCGCAAGGTCTACACCGACGTCTCTTACCTCGCCTGCGCGAAAAAGCTGCTCGGCGTGCCGAACCTGATCTATCCGCAGTTCGCCACCCACAACGCCCACACCCTGGCGGCGATATACAGCCTGGCCGGGCAGAACTACTACCCGGGCCAGTACGAATTCCAGTGCCTGCACGGCATGGGTGAACCGCTGTACGAGCAGGTGACCGGTAAAGTGGCGGACGGCAAGCTTAACCGCCCGTGCCGCATTTACGCCCCGGTAGGTACCCACGAAACCCTGCTGGCCTACCTGGTGCGTCGCCTGCTGGAAAACGGCGCGAACACCTCCTTCGTTAACCGCATCGCCGACACCACCCTGCCGCTCGACGAGCTGGTCGCCGATCCGGTGCAGGCCGTTGAGAAGATGGCGGCGCAGGAAGGCCAGATTGGCCTGCCGCATCCGAAGATTGCCCTGCCGCGCGAGCTGTACGGCAAGGGGCGCGTCAACTCGGCGGGGCTGGATCTCGCCAACGAACACCGTCTGGCTTCCCTCTCCTCTGCCCTGCTCAACAGCGCGCTGCAGAAGTGGCAGGCGAAACCGATGCTGGAGCAGCCCGTTGCTGACGGCGACATGCAGCCGGTCATCAACCCGGCGGAGCCAAAAGATATCGTCGGCTACGTGCGTGAAGCCACCGAAGCGGAGGTGGATCAGGCGCTGGACAGCGCGGTGAATAACGCCCCTATCTGGTTCGCCACCCCGCCGCAGGAGCGTGCCGCCATTCTGGAACGCGCGGCGGTGCTGATGGAAGATCAGATGCAGTCGCTCATCGGCATTCTGGTGCGCGAAGCGGGTAAAACCTTCAGCAACGCCATCGCCGAAGTGCGCGAGGCGGTCGACTTCCTGCACTACTACGCCGGTCAGGTGCGCGATGATTTCGACAACGAAACCCACCGTCCGCTCGGCCCGGTCGTCTGTATCAGCCCGTGGAACTTCCCGCTGGCGATCTTCACCGGCCAGATTGCCGCTGCCCTGGCCGCAGGCAACAGCGTGCTGGCAAAACCGGCGGAGCAGACCCCGCTGATTGCCGCACAGGGCATCAACATTCTTCTGGAGGCAGGCGTACCGGCGGGCGTGGTCCAGCTGCTGCCGGGCCGCGGTGAAACCGTGGGCGCCAAACTGACCTCCGATAACCGCGTGCGCGGCGTGATGTTTACCGGTTCGACCGAAGTGGCCTCGCTGCTGCAGCGCAATATTGCCACCCGTCTGGATGCGCAGGGTCGTCCTACGCCGCTCATTGCGGAAACCGGCGGCATGAACGCCATGATCGTTGACTCATCCGCGCTCACCGAGCAGGTGGTGGTCGACGTGCTGGCCTCCGCGTTCGACAGCGCAGGTCAGCGCTGCTCCGCCCTGCGCGTGCTGTGCCTGCAGGATGACGTGGCGGACCACACCCTGAAGATGCTGCGCGGCGCGATGGCCGAATGCCGCATGGGCAACCCGGGCCGTCTCACCACCGACATCGGGCCGGTGATCGACGCGGAAGCCAAAGCCAATATTGAAAACCACATTCAGGCCATGCGCGCGAAAGGCCGTCCGGTGTTCCAGGCGGTGCGAGACAACAGCGAAGACGCCCGCGAGTGGCGTTCCGGCACCTTTGTGCCGCCTACGCTTATCGAGCTGGCAAGCTTCGACGAGCTGAAAAAAGAGGTCTTCGGTCCGGTACTGCACGTGGTGCGCTACAACCGTAACAACCTCAACGAGCTGGTTGAGCAGATCAACGCCTCCGGCTATGGCCTGACGCTCGGCGTGCATACCCGTATCGACGAGACCATCGCGCAGGTGACCGGCAGCGCCAAAGTGGGCAACCTGTACGTCAACCGCAACATGGTGGGTGCGGTCGTGGGCGTGCAGCCGTTCGGCGGTGAAGGCCTCTCCGGCACCGGTCCGAAAGCGGGCGGTCCGCTCTACCTGTACCGTCTGCTGGCGAACCGTCCTGAGGACGCGCTGGGCGTTACCCTGGCGCGTCAGGATGCGGAGTATCCGGTGGATGCGCAGCTGAAAACCGTACTGACCCAGCCGCTGGACGCGCTGATTAAGTGGGCTGATAATCGTCCAGAGCTGCGTGCGATTGCGCAGCAGTATGGCGAGCTGGCACAGGCCGGTACGCAGCGTCTGCTGCCGGGGCCGACCGGCGAGCGCAATACCTGGACGCTGATGCCGCGCGAGCGCGTTCTGTGCGTGGCGGATAACGAGCAGGACGCGCTGGTACAGCTGGCCGCCGCGATGGCCACCGGGTGTGAAGTGCTGTGGCCGGACGATGCGCTGCATCGCGACCTGGCCAAACAGCTGCCGAAAGCGGTCTCGGCCCGCATTCACTTCGCGAAAGCCGATGCGCTCCTGACGCAGCCGTTCGATGCCGTCATTTACCACGGTGATTCTGACCAGCTGCGCGAGCTGTGCGAGCAGGTTGCGGCCCGCAGCGGGGCGATTGTTTCGGTGCAGGGCTTCGCGCGCGGCGAAACCAACCTGTTGCTGGAACGCCTGTACGTGGAGCGCTCGCTCAGCGTCAACACCGCTGCAGCGGGCGGTAACGCCAGCCTGATGACCATCGGTTAATCGTGTAAACTTTCCCCGGTGGCGCTACGCTTACCGGGGCTACAAAACAACCGTAGGCCGGATAAGCGCAGCGCATCCGGCTTTTTTACACGGAGGGGATGATGAAAAGAGTATTTCTCGCAGGCGCAGCGCTGCTGCTGAGCGCCAGCGCGCTGGCCGACGAGTGCGACAAAGCGACCACCCAGGTTGAACTGAATACCTGTAGCGCGCAGCAGTATCAGGCTGCCGACAAAAAGCTCAACCAGACCTATCAGGCCGCCGTCAAGCGTGCGGAAGCCCCTCAGCGCGAGCTGCTGAAAAAGGCGCAGCAGGCCTGGATTGCCCTGCGCGACGCGGACTGTGCGTTTATCGGTTCGGGGACGGAAGGCGGCAGCGTTCAGCCGATGATCGTGAATCAGTGCCTGGCGGAGAAAACCGTGGAGCGCGAGGCGTTTCTGGCCTCGCTGATGCAGTGTGAAGAGGGCGACTTAAGCTGCCCTCTCCCACCGGGGAACTAGCGCAAGCGGATCCCTTCGATAATCATCCGCTGCACGTTCTCCAGGGTGCTGTGGAAAAACGCTTCGTCCTGGAGCGTTTTTCCGGTCACCGCCTCGACCTGGGCCGCAAAGTCAGCGTAATGCTGGGTGGAGGCCCAAATCATAAAGATCAGATGATGTGGATCGACCGGAGCCAGCTTTCCGCTGGCCACCCATCCGGCAATAATGGCCGACTTATCGTCCACCAGCTGCTTTAAATCTCCGGTCAGCTCCGCCTGCAACAGCGGCGCGCCCTGCAGCATCTCGAGGCAGAACAGCCGTGATGCCTGCGGGTAATCGCGCGACACCTCCAGCTTCAGGCGAATGTACTCTTTGATCGCCACCAGCGGGGCCAGCTCCTCGCGGAACGCTTTCAGCGGCGCCAGCCAGATATCGAGGATCTGCTGCATCACCGCGACATAGAGCGCCTCTTTCGACGGGTAATAGTAGAGCAGATTGGTTTTGGATACCCCTGACTGCTCCGCCACCTGCTCAAGGCGCGTGCCGTGAATACCAAACTGCGAAAAGGTCTCCAGGGCCGCGCTGAGGATCGCCTGCTTCTTGGCGCTCACCGCCTGCGAACGTTTACCTGGTGTTTTCACTGCGCCTTGTGCCATTCCCGCTCTCCTTATTCTGCGTTGCCCTCAGCATAGCAAAACCCCCGTCTCGCCACGACATCCTGCACCCCGATCGCGCATGAATGCCTGTTTTCTGTGCAATGTTTTTGACCAGTTAGTCCACATTTAATCACATCAAACCACCAACCTCTGATTAACACATTAATAACACTGCCATTTTCAAAACTGGCACTGCCTTTGCAAAAACACCGTTACACCTGCGACGTAATGAAGAGAGGTTCGTGATGAAAATTGGCGTATTTGTACCCATCGGCAACAACGGCTGGCTTATCTCGACCACTGCACCGCAATACATGCCAACCTTTGAGCTGAATAAAGCCATCGTGCAGAAAGCGGAGCACTACCATTTCGACTTTGCGCTTTCGATGATCAAGCTGCGCGGCTTCGGCGGCAAAACCGAGTTCTGGGATCACAACCTGGAGTCCTTCACCCTGATGGCCGGGCTGGCCGCGGTCACCTCGCGGATCCAGATCTACGCCACCGCAGCCACCCTCACCCTGCCCCCGGCGATCGTGGCGCGCATGGCCTCCACCATCGACTCCATCTCCGGCGGACGCTTTGGCGTCAACCTGGTTACCGGCTGGCAAAAACCGGAGTACGAGCAGATGGGTCTCTGGCCGGGCGACGATTACTTCTCTCGCCGCTACGACTACCTGACCGAGTACGTGCAGGTCCTGCGCGACCTGTGGGGGACCGGCAAAAGCGATTTCAAGGGTGACTTCTTCACCATGAACGACTGCCGCGTCAGCCCGCAGCCCTCGGTGCCGATGAAGGTGATTTGCGCCGGGCAGAGCGACGCGGGAATGGAGTTCTCGGCGAAATACGCCGACTTCAACTTCTGCTTCGGTAAAGGGGTTAACACGCCTGCCGCCTTCGCCCCGACCGCCGCGCGCATGAAAGAGGCCGCCGACAAAACCGGGCGCGACGTGGGCTCCTACGTGCTGTTTATGGTCATTGCCGACGAAACCGACGAGGCCGCACGCGCGAAATGGGTGCGCTATAAGGAGGGCGCCGACGAGGAGGCCCTGAGCTGGCTCACCGAGCAGAGCCAGAAGGACACCCGCTCCGGGGCGGATACCAACGTTCGCCAGATGGCCGACCCGACCTCCGCCGTCAATATCAACATGGGCACGCTGGTCGGCTCGTACGCCAGCGTCGCCAGGATGCTCGATGAAGTGGCAGCCGTTCCCGGGGCGGAAGGCGTCCTGCTGACCTTTGATGACTTCCTCACCGGCGTGGAAACCTTCGGCGAGCGCATCCAGCCGCTGATGCAGTGCCGCGCCCACATCCCTGCCGTCACGAAGGAGGTGGCGTAATGACGACACTTAACGCACGCCCGGAAGCCATCACCTTCGCGCCCCAGCAAAGCGCACTGATCGTGGTGGACATGCAAAACGCCTACGCCAGTCAGGGCGGCTATCTGGATCTGGCGGGGTTCGACGTCTCCGCCACCCGGCCTGTGATTGAGAACATTAAAACCGCCGTCGCCGCCGCGCGCGCCGCGGGCATGCTTATCATATGGTTCCAGAACGGCTGGGACGACCAGTACGTTGAGGCCGGTGGCCCCGGTTCACCGAACTTCCACAAGTCGAACGCCCTGAAAACCATGCGTAAACGGCCCGAACTGCAGGGCAAGCTGCTGGCGAAGGGCGGCTGGGATTATCAGCTGGTGGATGAGCTGGTCCCGCAGGCGGACGATATTGTCCTGCCGAAACCGCGCTACAGCGGCTTTTTCAACACCCCGCTCGACAGCCTGCTGCGCAGCCGGGGCATTCGCCACCTGGTCTTCACCGGCATTGCCACCAACGTCTGCGTGGAGTCGACCCTGCGCGACGGCTTTTTCCTCGAGTATTTCGGCGTGGTGCTGGAAGACGCGACCCATCAGGCCGGGCCGGAATTCGCCCAGAAGGCGGCCCTGTTCAATATCGAAACCTTTTTTGGCTGGGTCAGTAACGTTGCGGAGTTCTGCGACGCCCTGACTCCTCCGCTCGCCCGTATCGCCTGAGGAGACACACGATGCCGAAATCCGTAATCATCCCGCCGGGCACCAGCACGCCCATCGCCCCGTTTGTCCCCGGCACCCTTGCCGACGGCGTGGTGTATGTCTCCGGCACGCTGCCGTTTGATAAAGACAACAACGTGGTGTTTATCAACGACCCAAAGGCGCAAACCCGCCACGTGCTGGAGACGATCAAAACCGTGATCGAAACGGCGGGTGGCACGATGGAAGACGTGACCTTCAACAGCATCTTTATTACCGACTGGAAAAACTACGCCGCGATTAACGAAATCTACGCGGAGTTCTTCCCCGGCGATAAGCCGGCCCGATTCTGCATTCAGTGCGGGCTGGTGAAGCCGGACGCGCTGGTTGAGATCGCCACCGTTGCGCACATCGCGAAGTGAGGCAGGCATGAAACTCTCCGTCTCACCGCCCCCGTATGAGGGTGCGCCCGTGGTGGTCCTTATTGCCGGTCTCGGCGGCAGCGGCAGCTACTGGCTGCCCCAGCTGGCCGCGCTGGAACCCGAGTATCAGGTGGTGTGTTATGACCAGCGCGGAACGGGCAATAACCCCGACGCCCTGCCGGAAGGATACAGCCTGGCACAGATGGCGGACGAACTGGCCCAGGCGCTGGCTGAGGCCGGGATTGCCCGCTACAGCGTCGTCGGCCATGCGCTGGGGGCACTGGTCGGCCTGCAGCTGGCCCTCGACCGCCCCGACGCCCTCACCGCGCTGGTGTGCGTCAACGGCTGGTTGACCCTCAGCGCGCATACCCGCCGCTGCTTTCAGATCCGCGAACGCCTGCTGCATTACGGCGGCCCACAGGCGTGGGTTGAGGCGCAGCCGCTGTTTCTCTACCCGGCAGACTGGATGGCCGCTCGCGCCCCCCGTCTGGAGGCCGAAGAAGCGCTGGCGCTGGCCCATTTCCAGGGCAAAGCCAACCTGCTGCACCGGCTCAGCGCCCTGAAAAAGGCCGACTTCAGCCGCCACGCCGCACGCATCCGCTGCCCGGTACAGATCATTTGTTCCGCCGACGACATGCTGGTGCCCTCTGTCTGCTCGTCTGAGCTGCAGGCGGCCATCCCGCACAGCCACAGCGCGGTGATGCGTCAGGGCGGCCATGCCTGCAACGTCACCGAGCCGGACACCTTCAACACCCTGCTGCTGAACGGGCTTGCCAGCCTGCTGCACAGTCATGAACACGCTTTATAAGGAGCCTTAATGAGCGAAGCCATTACCCCCGCCGCGCTGGAAACCCTGTTCACCGGCGCCCGCACCCATAACGGCTGGCAGGATATTGCCGTCACCGACGAGACGCTGCACGAAATCTACGACCTGATGAAATGGGGGCCAACCTCGGCCAACTGCTCCCCGGCACGGATTGTGTTTGTGCGAAGCGCGGAGGGAAAAGAGAAGCTCCGCCCGGCGCTCTCCAGCGGCAATCTGGAGAAAACGCTCACCGCCCCGGTCACGGCGATTGTCGCCTGGGACAGTGAATTCTACGAGCGCCTGCCTGAACTGTTCCCGCACGGCGATGCCAGAAGCTGGTTTACCGCAAGCCCCGCGCTGGCGGAAGAAACCGCCTTTCGCAACAGCTCGCTGCAGGCCGCCTACATGATTTTCGCCTGTCGCGCGCTGGGGCTGGACACCGGCCCGATGTCGGGCTTTGACCGCCAAAAGGTCGACGAGGCCTTTTTCACCGGCACGACGCTTAAAAGCAATCTGCT
Organism: Enterobacter sp. EC_64; assembly: GCF_019584165.1. Taxonomy (NCBI): domain Bacteria; kingdom Pseudomonadati; phylum Pseudomonadota; class Gammaproteobacteria; order Enterobacterales; family Enterobacteriaceae; genus Enterobacter; species Enterobacter sp. EC_64. The sequence goes on along the minus strand of NZ_VDAS01000003.1, from coordinate 151,531 downwards.
GATCAACATTGGCTACGGCGACCCGGGCAAACTTTACGGCCGCCTGCCGCGCCTGACCTTCGACGATGCCTGCGGGCTGGCGTAAGGAGCGATCATGACGACACCGGATAAGCAAACCTTTCGCGACGCCATGGCCTGCGTTGGCGCGGCGGTGAATATCATCACCACCGACGGTCCGGCGGGGATGGCAGGCTTCACCGCCAGCGCGGTGTGCAGCGTTACGGATTCACCACCCACCCTGCTGGTGTGCCTGAACCGCGGCGCGTCCGTCTGGCCGACGTTCAGCGAAAACCGCACCCTTTGCGTGAATACCCTCAGCGCCGGACAGGAGCCGCTCTCAAACCTGTTTGGCGGCAAAACGCCAATGGAAGAACGCTTCGCCGCCGCCCGCTGGCAAACGGGCGACACGGGCTGTCCGCGTCTGGAGGATGCGCTGGCCTCGTTTGACTGCCGCATCAGCCAGGTGGTGAGCGTCGGCACCCATGACATTCTGTTCTGCGACATCGTTTCGATTATTCGCCACCCGGCGCCGCAAGGGCTGGTGTGGTTTGACCGCGGCTACCACGCGCTGATGCGACCCGCCTGTTAAGGCGCTCTAAGGAGACAGACCATGTTCGGATTTCCCCACTGGCAGTTGAAATCGACCTCCACAGACGCTGGCGTGGTCGCGCCGGATGAACGCCTCCCGCTCGGGCAGACGATGGTGATGGGCGTCCAGCACGCGGTCGCCATGTTTGGCGCCACGGTGCTAATGCCGATGCTGATGGGACTCGATCCCAACCTCTCGATTCTGATGTCCGGTATCGGCACCCTGCTGTTCTTTTTTGTCACCGGCGGGCGCGTGCCCAGCTATCTGGGATCCAGCGCCGCCTTTGTCGGCGTGGTGATCGCCACCACCGGGTTTAACGGCCAGGGAATCAACCCCAACCTGAGCGTGGCCCTCGGCGGCATCATCGCCTGCGGTCTGGTGTATACCCTGATTGGTCTGGTGGTGATGAAGATCGGCACGCGCTGGATCGAACGCATGATGCCCCCCGTCGTCACCGGCGCGGTAGTAATGGCGATCGGTCTGAACCTTGCGCCGATTGCGGTGAAAAGCGTCTCCGGCTCGCCGTTTGAAAGCTGGATGGCCGTCGTGACCGTGCTGTGCATCGGTCTGGTGGCGGTCTTTACGCGGGGCATGATCCAGCGGCTGCTGATCCTGGTCGGGTTGATTGTCGCCTGTCTGGTATATGCCCTGCTGGCAAACGTTTTTGGTCTCGGCAAGCCGGTTGATTTTACGCTGCTGCATCAGGCCGCCTGGTTCGGCCTGCCGCAGATCACCTCCCCCACCTTTAACACCCAGGCGATGATGCTTATCGCCCCCGTCGCCGTTATCCTGGTGGCGGAAAATCTGGGCCACCTGAAGGCGGTCGCGGGAATGACCGGACGCAGCATGGACCCGTACATGGGCCGCGCGTTCGTCGGCGATGGGCTGGCGACCATGCTCTCCGGTTCCGTGGGCGGCAGCGGCGTTACCACCTATGCCGAGAATATCGGCGTGATGGCGGTGACCAAAGTCTATTCGACGCTGGTCTTCGTGGCGGCGGCGGTGATGGCGATGCTGCTCGGCTTCTCGCCGAAGTTCGGCGCGCTGATCCATACCATTCCGTCACCGGTCATCGGCGGGGCATCAATCGTGGTGTTTGGGCTGATCGCCGTGGCCGGGGCGCGCATCTGGGTGCAGCATCGCGTCGATCTCAGCCAGAACGGCAACCTGATTATGGTGGCCGTTACGCTGGTGCTGGGCGCGGGCGATTTTGCCCTGACGCTGGGCGGGTTTACGATCGGCGGGATTGGCACGGCGACCTTCGGCGCGATCCTGCTTAACGCCCTGCTGAGCCGCCGGATGGCCGCTGCGCCGCAGGGCGAGGTGGTGCGTCAGGAGTCGTGAAATCTCAATGTCGGGTGACGGCGATGCCTTACCCGACCTTTATGTTCGCTAAGAACACCTTTATGTCAGGCAATCACGCCTGCTCAAACAGTCGTTCGATAGATTTTGTAGGAAAGAAAAGAGAATGGCTGTTTTCATCCGTCAATGGAATAAAGCCCTGCTTCAGATAAAATTGTTTTGCCTGGTCGTTGAGTGCATCAACAAATATTCCGTGTACACCCACCGCCTGCGATGCCAGATAGACAACCCGCATGGCATGTGTGACGAGCGTCGTTCCCCACTCCAGCCCCTGTAAGTCTTTATGTATCGCCAGACGTCCCAGCGTTACGCTCGGTACGTTGCTATAAGGGATCCGACGCTGCTGAGTCTTAGAAGGCAGCATCGCTTTTTCAAAGCAACTACCAGACAACGTGTAATAGCCCAGGACCCGCGGACCATCGCGATCTTTAAGCAAATAGCCTCGTAAAATACGCCCATTGTGCTGACGCACCAGATGTTCTGTGAGGAAGACATTTAGCGAGGGTTCACCACAATCGAAGTCCCTGAAATCATAGTCTTTTCCCTCTGAAAACATTTCGATCGTGAGATTGTCCACGACGCTTCACTCCATGTTTCGAAGACGTTTCGCCGCTCGCTTCAGGCGTTCATTTGGCTCTGGTGGATTGTCGATGGCATCCATCACCGCATTCCAGGATGCTTCGTTTAATACGAGACGGCGGTGCTGCTCGATGACTTCCGCTGCCCGCTCTGACGCACTGTTCACCATAAACTGGGTGATCGTTTGATTCGTCATCGCTGCCGCTTCTTCAATCATTGTTTTGTCTTCGTCCGTTAAGCGAAGATCGATACGCTGTTTTTTCAGTGCTGGCATGGTTTACTTCACCGTGTACGGTATTTATCCGTACACATCGTAGATAAACCCGTCTATTTTTTCAATCTAAACCTTCTTCAGCAGTCATGTCGCTCACCGGGTTCCGACGCTTTCTGAGCTTCAACTCGCTCACCAGCACCCCGGCGACAATAAACGCCGCGCCCACCAGGGCCAGCAGCGGCAGACGTTCCCCGGCGAGTCGCCCAAAAATCCCTGCCCAGACCGGCTCGCCGGTGTAGATGACCGTTGCTCGCGTTGGCGATACGCTGCGCTGCGCCCAGTTCATGGTGACCTGGATAATGGCGCTGAAGATACCGAGCCCCAGCGCCACCACGACCAGGCCCGTGGACATCGGCGGCACGGACTCCCCTGCCGGCACCATCGTCGCAAAGGCCACCAGCGAGGCCGTGGCGAGCTGCACCACCGTCACCCGTTTGACGTCGACCTTGCCCGCCCACGCGCTGATGAGAATAATCTCCGCCGCAATGGCAATCGCCCCAATCAGGGTAATGATCTCGCCCGGCCCCAGCGCCAGAAGATTGTTTTCCGGCCCGGCCAGTAAGATCAGGCCGATAAACGCCAGCACGATGCCAATACAGGCCATCAGACCCGGCAGCCGCCCCAGGCACAGCCATTGCAGTAGCGGCACCAGCGGCACATACATGGCAGTGATAAACGCGGATTTGCTGCTGGAGATGGTCTGCAATCCCCACGTCTGCAGGCTGTAGCCCATGGCTATCGCCACCCCAATCGCCACGCCCGCCTTAAGCTCTTTCAGCGTCAGACCCCGCAGCGTTTTAAGGGATATTAGCCCCACGGCTAACGCCGCCGTCGCAAAGCGAAGGCCGACAAAGAAGAACGGATCGCTGAGGGTCACCGCGTACTGAACGGCCAGAAACGTCCCGCCCCAAAACATGGTGATGAGAATGAGGATGGCTTCCTGTGGTTTTACGGAGAACTTAAAGCGTGAGACAGACATGCGGCACCAGCAAATGAGAACAATTCTGTAGTGTGCGTTGCCTTTGGTTACAGTTCAATGTTGCAGGAATAAAAAAACCGCCGGGGGAAACCCGGCGGCAGGGAGTCAACCCGGCGAATTACTTATTACCGCCATGGCTGTTTTTCCCCCCTTTCTTGCCAGCCTCAGATGCGCGCTGAGGGTCATTTTTAAAATTCCCCCCGCTATGCTGGCCACCTTTACGGCCTGCTTCTGATGCTCTTTCACGGTCTTCTGCGAAATTACCTGAACCACCACGATGGTTTGCCATCTCTAACCTCCAGAGTGTGAAACATTAGACATCATATTGCATTCAGTAAAAGAGGATTCTTTCACCTCGCGGCTCAAGGACAACGCCTTTATCTGTGCCGCGTGAAACTAAGCTTAGTGGAATGAGGTTATCCGGCAAGCCGAAGGTAATATCCTGCAACATGATCTCAGTCTTTCGGGTGAGATGACGCGGCGGTAATTCATAAGCCTTTCTTATCATTTTAAAAATCCGCACCGGGAAAGTTGTATCATTTTGCTACAAAGCCATTTTTCTCCTCATGTTGTTATAAATCAAATAAATGGCGTTCATTTTTGCAGTCTGGCTGTGATGACATATCTTTAAAAGAGCGCAGCGATCCGCTGTCAGAGAAACCAACGAGGAGTGAAGCAAAATGGCAAAAGTTCTGGTGCTCTATTATTCCATGTATGGACACATTGAAACCATGGCTCACGCGGTAGCAGAAGGTGCAAACAGGGTTGACGGCGTTGAGGTTGTGGTGAAACGCGTACCGGAAACCATGCAGGCAGAAGCCTTCGCGAAAGCCGGGGGAAAAACACAAAACGCCCCGGTCGCCACCCCGCAGGAGCTGGCGGATTATGATGCCATTATCTTCGGCACCCCAACCCGCTTCGGCAATATGTCAGGCCAGATGCGCACCTTCCTCGATCAAACCGGCGGACTTTGGGCATCCGGGGCGCTCTACGGCAAACTCGCCAGCGTATTCAGCTCTACCGGGACCGGCGGCGGTCAGGAGCAGACGATTACCTCAACCTGGACTACCCTTGCTCATCACGGGATGGTGATTGTGCCAATTGGCTACGGCGCGCAGGAGCTGTTTGATATTTCCCAGGTGCGCGGCGGTACGCCGTACGGTGCAACCACCATTGCCGGTGGGGATGGTTCACGCCAGCCAAGCAATGAAGAACTGTCTATCGCCCGCTATCAGGGTGAATACGTCGCGGGTCTGGCCAAAAAACTCAACGGCTAACACCCAACAGGAGGACAAGCATGCCAACTCAAGAATCCAAAGCTCACCACGTGGGCGAATGGGCAAGTTTACGCAACACCTCTCCGGAGATTGCCGAAGCTATCTTTGAAGTCGCGAAATACGATGAAAAGCTGGCCGAGCAGATTTGGGAAGAAGGCAACGATGAAGTGCTGGTGCGCGCCTTCGAAAAAACGGACAAAGACTCGCTCTTCTGGGGTGAGCAAACCATCGAACGTAAAAACGTTTAAGCGTTTCCCCCCCGCCATCACGCGGGGGGTTCTCCTTTACTTCGCCGCGTTATTCATCACCGCATTGAATTTATCAACAGGACAGAAGCCGTTCGCATCCACCGGGCAGCCCTTCAGCTCCAGCGTCACGCGCTGCGCCGGAGACTGCAGCGACAGCACGCTGGCGTTGCGCAGCTGCTCTGAGCTCTGATAGACATACTCAATTTTCATCAGCTCCTGGTTGGCATTTTTGTCATGCCAGCGCTGGAAGACAATCTTGCCGCCAATCGGGGTGCGCTCCTGCTGGTCGTGCAGCTGGTACGGTTTGAAATCGAGGGCGGTGAGCAGGGAAGCAATGTTCGAATCATGCCCCACCAGCAGGGTGATCTTAGGCGCTTTCGCCTGCTCGGTGACCAGCGTTTTATCGATATACTTCACCAGCGGTTTCGCCACGTTTTGCGCCACCTCGGTAGAGGTAAACAGCGAGTCCTGATAGCCGTTTTTCAGTTTCGACAGCACGCGCCACTGCTGGTCGGTTTTGATTTCGCCCCAGGCGACCTGGTCGGCCGGGAAGCCTTCGTAATACTGCAGCGTGAACGCGTCCACCAGCGAGTTACCCACCTTCAGCGGCCCGGAAACGCCGGGCTCTTTTTCATAGTCGGCGCTGAAGGTATCTTTCGCGTCCGCCAGCGAGCAGACCTTTTTCTCTTTGCAGGACGGCGAGTCGGCGTAGTTGGTCATCTGCTCCAGCAGCTTGTAGCTTTCACCAAGCTGCATTTTCTGCCGCTCGGACTCCATCGCCTTGAGCGCTTTTTCGCGGAATTCCGGCGAGTTATCGGTAATCACCGGATTGAATGTCGGGTCCATGGTGCCCATTTTTTCCTGATGGTGCACGGGCACATCGCAGCCCGGGAACGCGCCGGTGATAAAGAACTGCGCGGTGGCGACGGTGCGCTGCAGGCTGTTGGCGTAAGCATAAACGCTATCCGCCGGTGGACATTCTCCCGTCTTCACCATCCCCTGCTGCGCGAGCCACTCGCGCATGTAGTGCCCCATATAGACCTCCAGCACGCCACCTTTGGTGGTGAGCTGGCCGCCCGGCACCTCCCACTCCGGCCACTGCTTCGGCGTGGACTGCTCCAGCACGCTGCCGTTATTGGCCAGCGGCGCGCGCAGGTTGTGACGGCTCATGATTAAAACTTGCTCCAGCTGATACCCTTCCGGCGTCTCTTGCGCCTGTACGCCAAACGTTGCTGAAATGGAACCGGCGACTGCCAGCGCGAGTAGTGCTTTTCTCATCCCTAATTCCTCACTCGTTTTAAAATGTCGCGTTCAGTGTGACAGGTTCGTCACAATTTTCCGGGAAGCATTTCTCAAACTGATGATTAACGTGCTTACGGAGTGTGCCAATTAGTTTTATAATAAAACCACACCCCACCGGAGAATTCGCTGTGAAACGTACCCGCCTTGAAGAGAGCACCTGCCCCGTCGCCCGTTCGCTGGATATCATTGGCGACTGGTGGTCGCTGCTGATCGTTCGAGACGCGCTTCGCGGTATTAAACGCTTCGGCGAGTTTCAGAAAAGCCTCGGTATCGCGAAAAACATGCTGACCACGCGGCTCAAGCTGCTGGTGGACGAAGGCATCCTCCGGCTTCAGCCCGCCTCCGACGGCAGCGCCTGGCAGGAATACGTCCTGACCGACAAGGGACGCGCCCTGCAAACCGTGCTGGTTGCCTTGTCCCAGTGGGGCAATGAATTTTTGTTCGCGGAAAACGAATGCGGCACCGTTCTCGTCGATAGCGAACAGCGCAAACCGCTGCGAAAACTGATGCTTATCGCCGACGACGGGCGCGAACTGACGCCTGAAGAGATCGTGGCCAAACTCCCCTCCTGAGCCCACCCGCCAGGCAAAAGCAAAAAAATCTCGCCAATGTGGTTGCATTATAAAACCAAATGACAGAGAGTTAATTCAGTTTCATATTGAAACCAAATAACCCACTTTGCCTGAGGTAATGCATTATGACTACGCAAATCACCACCGCCCTGATCACGGGTGCCTCTTCCGGGATCGGTGCCGTCTATGCCGATCGCCTTGCCGCGCGCGGTGCCAACCTGGTCCTGGTCGCCCGCCGCGAGGATCGGCTGAAAACCCTCGCCGCCGACCTGCGCGCGCGCTACGGCGTGGCCGTCGCTATACTGGTGGCCGATCTCAGCGATGAAGCCGGGATCCGCGCGGTGGAAGAGGAACTGCGCAGCAATACCGCCATTGATACGCTGGTTAACAACGCGGGCACCGCGCAGATGGCGCCGTTCCTCGCGGGCGAGGTGGCGCAGCATCAGGCCATCAATACCCTCAACACCACGGCGCTGATGCGGCTGACCTACGCCATTCTCCCGCGACTGGCGCGGAACAATCGCGGCACGCTGATCAATATCGCCTCGGTGTTATCGCTCCATGTCCGTGCGGGCAGCGCGCTCTACAGCGCCACCAAGGCCTGGGTACTGAGCTTTACCCGCGGACTGCAGGAAGAATTTGCCGACAGCAACGTGCGCATTCAGGCCGTGCTGCCCGCCGCGACCGCGACGGAGATCTGGAGCCATTCTGGCGTCACGGTGGACGATCTGCCGGAAGGATCGGTGATGACCACCGACGATATGGTGGATGCGTCACTGGCGGGTCTGGATCAGGGCGAACCGATCACCATCCCGCCGATGCATGACGTCAGCCTGTGGGACCGCTACGAAGCGGCGCGCCTCGAGCTGTTTAACAGCGCGCGCACCGGCATCCCGGCTCCGCGCTACGTAAAGCAGTAGCCTAACGCTCCAGCTGGTCGCCGTACTCGCTCATCCAGGCGGCCAGCGGCGAGAGCGCATCCTGCAGGGTTAACCCCAGCCCGGTAATCTGATACTCCACGCGCGGCGGGATCTCCGGGTAGACCGTCCGCGTCACCAGCCCGCGCTGTTCAAACAGTCGCAGCTGCTTCGTCAGCTCTTTCTGGGTGATGGGTGCAGCCGCCCGCAGCAAATCGCCAAAGCGGACAGGCGTGTTAATCACAATAAGACGATAAAGGATCGGGATTGCCCATTTGCCGGAAATCAGGTTTACAAACTGCGTCATCGGGCAGGTATAGGCCTCAGATTTTTTTTCACAGCACTCACCCAGCATTTCTGCCATAGCACACCTCTTGCCTCGTTAGTATCCATTTGGTACCTGGTTTCCTTTCGATACTAACGTTTCTATAGTGCTTTCTCCAGTGACATTTCAGGAGAAGAACATGGGTCGTTTAACCGATAAGTATACGTTGATTACCGGCGGCACCAGCGGCATCGGTCTTGCCACCGCGCAGGCGTTTATCGCCGAAGGCGCCCGCGTCGCCGTGACCGGACGCAACCCGGACACCCTCGCCGAAGCTGAGCGCATTCTGGGCGATAAGGCCTGGGTGATCCCGACCGATGCGGGCGATATCACCTCGCAAAAAGCGCTGGCGGAAACCCTCGCCGCCCGCTGGCCGCGCCTGGACGCGGTGTTTCTCAACGCCGGCGACGTGACGCACGCGCCGCTGGAAGCCTGGCAGGAAGAGGCCTGGGACCGTCTGATGAACATCAACCTGAAGGGGCCGTTCTTTTTAATCCAGGCGCTGCTGCCGCTGCTGAACAACCCGTCCTCGATAATCCTCTGCGGCTCCGTGAGCGCGCGCATCGGCCTGCCCACCAGCAGCGTGTATGCCGCGAGCAAGGCCGCCCTGCTGTCGCTGGCGCGCACGCTGTCGGCGGAGCTGCTGCCGCGCGGGATCCGCGTCAACGGCCTGAGCCCCGGTCCGGTGGAGACCCCGGCGTTTACGAAAACGGGCTTAAGCGACGAGGCGCTTAACGCGATGATGGCGGAAATCATCAAGCTGGTGCCGCTCGGCAGAATGGGCTCGACGACGGAGCTGGCAAAAGCCGCGCTCTATCTGGCCTCCGACGAGTCGAGCTACACGGTGGGAACGGAGCTGCTGGTGGACGGCGGCATGGGAAGTCTGTAATTCAAAAGGCGCTGATGCCGGTGACCGCGCCGACATACAGCGCCGCCCACGCGCAGGCGGAAAGCAGGCTGACGGCGTAGACTTTGACGGCGTTAAGCCTGAGCATACCCGCCGCCAGCGGCACGACATAACGCAACACCGCCAGAAAGCGCGACGTAAACAGGGCGATGACGCCGTTTTTTTGCAGCTGATGCTGAACCCGTAAAAACGTAGCGGCATGCTTCGCCGTAAAGCGCGCGACCAGCCGGGTGTGCCCCATCAGCTGGCCGATATGGTAATTCAGCATCGAACCTGCCGTCGCCCCCATCACCACGGCCAGCCACGCCAGCGCCGGGTGCATGCTCCCCTGGCTGACGGTAATGCCCGCCAGCAGCATCACCGACGCGGGCGGCAGCACGGAGGAGATCAGCACCGTCGATTTACTCAGCGCCATCAAAAATAACAGCGCGAAAAGATGTGCCGGATACAGCGCAAAATGATTCAGCAGATTATCAAGCCACGCCATTTTCCTCTCTCCCGTTAATTATTTAATCCTCCATTTAAAGTGAATAAACCTAAATAAACCCTCAACATTTTATTAATAATATTTATCTAAACCGTTCTTAAACATTATTTAATTTTCTGAGCGCTAAATTTAAACAGGCGTATTATCCCTCTCGTTTTACAACGATCTCGTTATGGCGAGGCTCCTGTACAAATACACGTTATCGCTCTGGTAGGTTCGAGAGAACCGGCACAGGGTAAAACAGGCACTGTCGAATCAAGGCTTTGTCAGTATAACTTCCCTTGCGGGATACGGTGTACAGTGCTGAACCCAGGACGTGGGGATCTCCTCTTCGACATGCCCTGTCTTGCTCGCCCCTGAGAGATGTTATTATTCAAAGGGAATTCACTATGTCTTACGCTATTCACAACCAAAACCTGGCATTCAATGACAGCGCGGTCGCGCAATATATGAATACCGATTTTATCGTCCTCGATATTGCATTATGCGTGGCGCTGGCGCGCGAGCAATTCTTCAAAAAATTAAAAGACGATGATATTCCGTCGCATATTTTTATTGAAGACAATGGACGCCTTGCGGGGATGGTTGCCGTGCGCAAGCTGCTACAGACCACAGATACCGTACAGCCAATTAAAAGCCTGATGATTTCGCAGTTTTTGCAGGTCAAACCGGAGGATGAACGTGCCGATGTTGCAGGGCTGCTGGCGCACGGCGACGCAGATGTCGTGCCCGTGGTGACCCACGGCAAACTCGTCGGCTGCCTGACCGAGCGGGAAATTGCCCATCTGCTGGAAGATGACGTCACCGAAGATGCCCAGCTTCAGGGGGCGACGCTGCCGCTGGAGAAGCCCTATCTGGAAACCAGCGCCTTCAGCCTGTGGAAGAAACGCTCCGTCTGGCTGCTGCTGCTGTTTGTCGCCGAAGCCTACACCAGCTCGGTCATTCAGCATTTTGAAGAGGCGCTTGAGTCCGCCATCGCGCTGGCGTTCTTTATTCCGCTGCTGATCGGCACGGGCGGCAACAGCGGGACGCAGATCACCTCCACGCTGGTGCGCGCCATGGCGCTGGGTGAAGTTCATCTGCGCGACGTGGGCCGCGTGCTGCGCAAAGAGATGACCACCTCGCTGATGATTGCCGTGACGCTCGGCATTGCCGGGTGCATTCGAGCCTGGATGATGGGGATCGGGCTGGAGATTACGCTCATCGTCAGCCTGACGCTGGTGTGCATTACGCTGTGGAGTGCGATTGTCTCGTCCGTCATTCCGATGGTGCTCAAGCGCTGCGGCATTGACCCGGCGGTCGTCTCCGCGCCGTTTATCGCGACGCTGATCGACGGTACCGGGCTGATTATCTACTTTAAGATCGCGCAATATACGCTGGGGCTGGAGTGATGTGATTCCTTGCCGGGTGGCGCTGCCGCTTACCCGGCCTACCCATCCCGTAGGCCCGTGCAAGCGCAGCGCCGCCGGGCAACAATCAGATCGCACCAAGCGCTCTCACCGCCTGCCCAAATGCCTCAATCGCCAGGGCAACATCCTCAGCCATCACCGATTCCGCCGGATGGTGGCTTATCCCGCCCTTACAGCGCACAAACAGCATCCCCACCGGCCAGCGTTCCGCCAGGGCGATGGTGTCATGCCCGGCGCCGCTGGGCAGGGATAACGAGCGCCCCTGCACCGATTCAACCGCGTCGCCCAGCAGGCGCTGCAAACGCGCATCGCACGGCGTGGCGGCGATCCGGTAAAACTCCTCGGCGCTGAAGCTCAGCCCGCGACGAGCGGCAATCGCCTGCGCCTGCGCCAGCAGCTCAGCGAGCAGCGCGTCCAGCGGGGCATCCTGCGGGCCGCGAATATCCAGCGAGAGCGCAACCTCACCGGGGATGACGTTGACCGCGCCGGGCAGGCAGCGCAGTTCTCCGACCGTTGCCACCCGGTTGCCGCCCTGCTGCCGGGTGGTGTTTTCAATCAGCACCATCCACTCGGCGGCGGCGGCCAGAGCATCCTTACGATGGTTCATCGGCACGGTACCGGCGTGCCCGGCCTCGCCGGTGAAGCGGCAGTTGAGGCGGCGCGCGCCGTTGATGGCTTCCACCACGCCCAGCGCCAGCCCTTCCTGCTCCAGACACGGTCCCTGTTCGATATGCAGTTCCAGACAGGCGCTGAAATCCTCCTGATGGCGTGCCGCGAGCGCCACGCGAGTGGGATCGAGCCCCGCCTGCACCATCGCCTGCGCCACGCTGATGCCATGAGCATCGCACGTCTCCAGCCAGCCCTGCGGCCAGGCTCCCGTCAGACCACGGCTGCCCAGCAGGGTGATACCAAAACGGGTGCCCTCTTCGTCGCCAAAGCCGACAATCTCGATGGCCTGCGCCAGATGCCGCCCCTGCTTGTGCAGGTTGTCCACCACTTCGATGGCGGTGAGCACCCCGAGCATGCCGTCGTAGCGCCCGGCGTTGCGTACGGTGTCCAGATGCGAGCCGAGCAGCACCGCCTGCGCCCCCTCCTGCGCGCCCTCGTAGCGTCCACAGATATTGCCCACGCTGTCCTGCCAGACGGTCATGCCCGCCTGGCGCATCCACTCTCCAACCAGCTGGTTGGCCTGGAGATGCTGCGTGGAGAGATAGACCCGCGTCAGGCCGTCCGGGGTTTCGCTGATGGCGGCCAGCGCGTCGGCGCGCGCCATCACCCGCTCTGCCGCCGGGCTCATTGCGGCGTCTCGCGACGATAGTGGTCCCACGCGGCCTGCATGGCGGCCCCCTGCGTGGTGGTGAATTTGAGGTAGTTCAGCACCGACTCCAGCGCGCTCAGGGTAGTCATCACGCAGTCTTTGCGCGCGTTGTAGCCCATGGTGCCAATGCGCCACACTTTGCCGTGCAGCGGGCCAAACGAGGTGCCGATTTCAATCCCGAAATCCTCCAGCATCAGCTTACGCACCAGGTCGCCGTTGATCCCCTGCGGGATGACCACGCCCAGCACGTTGTTCATCTTGTGCTTCAGGTCGCCGAAGGTCTCCAGCCCCATCGCCTGAATGCCCTTCAGCAGCGCATCGCCGTGCAGTCTGTGACGCGCGATGCCGTTATCCAGCCCCTCCTGCAGGATCAGCCGCGCGCATTCGCGAGCGCCAAACAGCGCGGTAGTTGCTTCGGTGTGGTGGTTCAGCCGCTCCGGCCCCCAGTAGTCCATCACCATGCCGAGATCGAAGTAGTTGGAGTAGATCATCTCCTCGTCGCCGTCGCGGTGGGCGTCGGTGCGAATACCCTCCTCCACGCACTTGCGGCGACGGATTGCCTCTTCCATCCGCGCGCTCAGGGTGATCGGCGACGTGCCGGACGGGCCGCCGAGGCACTTCTGCATCCCGGCCGAGACGGCATCCAGCCCCCAGGCGTCGGTCTCCAGCGCGTTACCGCCGAGCGACGCGGTGGCATCGGTGTAAAACAGCACGTCGTAGCGACGGCAGATCGCGCCAAGCTCGGCGAGCGGCTGCAGCATGGTGGTGGAGGTGTCGCCCTGCACGGTCAGCAGCAGACGCGGACGAATACGTTTTATCGCATCCTCGACCTGGTCCGGGGTAAACACCTCGCCCCACGGTACTTCGATGGTATGCACCACCGCGCGGCAGCGGCGGGCAATTTCGCACAGCAGGTGACCAAAGCGGCCAAAGACCGGCACCAGCACCTTATCTCCCGGGCGAATGGCGGAGACCAGAATGGCTTCAATCCCCGCGCGGGAGGTGCCGTCCACCAGCATCGTCCAGCGGTTTTCGGTGCGGAACACGCCGCGATAGAGCGCCATCACCTCGTTCATGTAGTGTGTCATGGCCGGATCGTACTGGCCGATCAGCTGGCTCGACATGGCGCGCAGCACGCGCGGGTCGGCGTTGATCGGGCCCGGCCCCATCAGCAGGCGCTGCGGCGGGTTGATTTGCGGAAAGCGTGCGATATCCATTGTTCAGTCCTTATCAGTTGAGGCCGCGCACGGAGGAGATGAACTGCTTCAGTTCCGTGGTCTGCGGGTTGGCGAACAGCGTTTTGCTGTCGCCCTGCTCCCAGACTTTCCCCTGGTGCATAAACACCACGCGGTCGCCCACTTCGCGGGCAAAATTCATTTCATGGGTAACCAGTATGAGCGTCATCCCCTCGGCCGCCAGCTGCTCCAGCACCTTGAGCACTTCGCCCACCAGCTCCGGGTCGAGCGCGGAGGTGATCTCGTCGCAGAGTAACACTTTCGGCGACATGGCCAGCGCCCGGGCAATGGCCACGCGCTGCTGCTGGCCGCCGGAGAGGCTCGACGGGTAGTAATCCAGACGATCGCCAAGCCCCACTTTCTCCAGCATGCGCTGGGCCAATTCGCGGCATTCGGCGGCGCTTTTCTTCAGCACCCGACGCGGGGCGAGCATCACGTTTTCCAGCGCCGTCATGTGCGGGAACAGGTTGAAGCTCTGGAACACCATCCCCACCGAGCGGCTGATTTCGCGCGCCTGGGAATCCCGGTCGGTAATGGTCATGCCGCCCAGCTTGATGCTGCCGTCCTGATAGCCTTCCAGGCCGTTGATGCAGCGCAGGAGCGTGCTTTTGCCCGATCCGCTGCGCCCGATGATGGAGATCACCTGGCCCATGTCGATATCCAGATCGACGCCCTTGAGCACGTGGTTATTACCGTAGTACTTCTGCACCTGATTAATGGTGATGAGAGGCATTGAATTTCGTCTCCAGATAGCGGCTGTAGCGCGACAGCGGATAACACAGAATAAAGTAGCCCAGCGCCACCAGCGCAAAGACCTTAAACGGCTGATAGGTCACGTTGGTCAGCATGGTCCCGGCCTTGGTCAGCTCGACAAAGCCGATGATCGACGCCAGCGCGGTGCCTTTGATCACCTGCACGGCAAAGCCGACCGTCGGCGCAATGCCGATGCGCAGCGCCTGCGGAGCGACCACGCGAAACAGGGTCTGTCCAAAGGTCAGCCCCAGACAGCGCGACGCTTCCCACTGCCCCTTCGGCAGCGCGCGAATGCTGCCGTACCAGATATCGAGCAGAAACGCGCTGGTGTAAAACGTCAGCGCCAGCGAGGCGGCGGTCCACGGCGAGACGTCGATGCCGAACAGCGCCACGCCGAAGAAGGCCAGGAACAGCTGCATCAGCAGCGGCGTGCCCTGAAACAGCTCAATATAGCCGCGGATGATGCGCTTCACCGTGCGCCCGCCGGTGAGGCGCAGCAGCAGGAGCGGCAGCGTTACCGCCGCCCCGCCGACAAACGCCACCAGCGACAGCAGCACCGTCCAGCGCCCGGCCAGCAGCAGGTTGCGAATAATGTCCCAGTCGGTAAAGGTGGTCATCATGCCTGCACCCCCAGCCATTTGCGTCCTGCCGCCATCATCAGCTGGCGCAGGGTAATCGACAGCGCCAGGTAAATGCCGGTTGTCACCAGATAAACCTCAAAGCTCAAAAACGTTCTGGATTGGATCAGGTTGGCGGCGAAGGTCAGCTCTTCATACGAGACCTGCGACACCACCGACGAGCCGAGCATCACGATGATGCACTGGCTCACCAGCGCCGGGTAAATGCGCTGCAGCGCGGGCGGCAGCACCACGCGAATAAAGGTCTGCAGCCGGGTCAGCCCCAGCACGCGTCCGGCCTCCCACTGCCCTTTCGGCGTGACCTGAATGCCCGCGCGAATAATCTCGGTGCTGTAGGCGCCCAGGTTGACCACCATGGCCAGCAGCGCCGCTTCCCCCGCCGTCATCTTCAGGCCCAGATTCGGCAGACCGAAGACGATGAAAAACAGCTGCACCACAAACGGCGTGTTGCGGATGATTTCCACGTATGCGCCCCAGATCCGGCTAAACCAGGTGGTGCGTCCGCTGCGGATCGCCGCCCCGAAAATCCCGATTGCCAGCCCGCCGACGGTGGCCATTACCGTCAGCTGAACGGTGACCCACAATCCCGCCAGCAGCGCCGGCCAGTGCGGCCAGAGGGCTGAAAAATCAAGTTGCTCCGTCATCGGCTCAGGCGCCAAGGTTTGCCGGCAGCGGGGCCTTCAGCCACTGCTCGGACAGGCCGTTCAGCGTGCCGTCTTTAATACCCTGCTCAATCAGCGCGTCCACTTTTGCCTTCAGGGCCGGTTCGTTTTTCTTCAGGCCGATAAAGCACGGTGAGTCTTTCAGCATAAAGCTCGGCACCGGTGCTTTCGCCGCATTCTGACGCGAAATGGCCGCCACCACGAGATTGCCGGTCGCCACGTACTGCACCTGGCCGGACAGATATGCCGACAGCGTGGTGTTGTTGTCTTCGTAGCGCTTCACGTCCGCGTCTTTCGGCGCCAGGCCGGTCAGCACCATGTCCTCCACCGCCCCGCGCGTCACGCCGATGGTTTTTCCGCTGAGCGCGGCGGCATCCTTCAGTTCAGCCCCTTTCGGGCCAAACACGCCGAGGAAGAACGGCGCGTAGGCGCGGCTGAAGTCGATTACCTTCTCGCGCTCCGGGTTTTTACCGAGGCTTGAAATGACCAGATCCACCTTGTCGGTTTGCAGGTACGGCACGCGGTTGGCGCTGGTCACCGGCACCAGCTGCAGCTTGAGCTTCATCTGTTTAGCCAGATAGCGCGCCATGTCGATGTCATAGCCCTGCGGCTGCAGATCGGTTCCCACCGAGCCAAACGGCGGGAAATCCTGCGGAACGGCAATGCGGATGGTGCCGCGCTTCTCAATATCCTGAAGCTGGTCAGCCTTTGCCGGCAGCTGTGTGAAGAGGCATGCGGCCCCGGCCAGTGCAATTAACAGTTTTTTCATGGTGCTTCCCCGTAACGTTAACATGAAACAAAAGATTCTTTGAATGTGATTTTGCAACTAATGTGCCAGATAACGCGAAGAGGGGATTTTTCTAATAAAGCCTGATAAAACGTGGGCGGGGCGAAAACGCTCTCCATTTTCGCCCCGCCGTTATGCACCATTTTAATGCAAAGCACCAGCCTGATGCCCCATTATCGCTGTTCGAGTTCGTCCAGCTGCTGGTAGAGGGAGGCAATCTCGTGAATGCGCGGACGGCCTTTATCGAGGATCTCATGCAGGAAGGCGTTCGCCAGCAGGTTGATCAGACTGTTGACCGACGAATAGCTGTCATAGGCGGAGACGCTGTCCAGCGGGGTGCAGAGCTGCCAGCTCGCCAGCGGGAACAGGCTGTGGGCCTGCGGCTCGCACATCAGCAGCACCGGAATACCGCTGCTCTGAAGCTGCTGCAGCAGCGGGCGGATGATGCGCGGGCGACGGCGAAAGGCCATCATCACCACCAGATCGTCCGGCGTTAAGTCCACCAGCTCCTCGCTCAGGCTCTGCCCCGGCTGCGGCAGGACCAGCACCTGACCGCGCGCCTGCAGCAGCTGCTGGCGCAGATGAAGCGCCGCCGGATAGGCGTTACGCATGCCGATAATGACGATGCGCCGCGCCTTCACCATGCAGGCTATGGCGTCGGCAAACTGCTGCGCGTCGAGGGCATTGACCCACTGGGTCAGGTTCGCCATCTCCTGCTTATAGTGGCGCGCCAGCAGCGTGTTGCCCTGCACCGCATCGCGGTTATCGGTGAGCGGCATTCCGCTCTGGCGCAGGGTGCGCAGCTCGTCGCGCATGTCCTTATATTTCTCATAGCCCAGCCGCTTAAACAGACGGCTCACCGTGGCTTTCGACACCCCGCTCAGCTGCGCCAGCTCGGCGCTGTTGTAGCTAATCAGATCGTCAAAATGGTCGAATATAAAGTCCGCCACCCGCTGCTCCTGCGGCGACAGCGACGGGTATTGTGCTTTCAGACGTTCATCTAACTGTTCCATAGCGCCTCTGTAACTTTTGTTTCATTACATTGTACCTTTTTTGTATGTATTCATTATACGTGCCAGTTTACTGAAACTTTTCTTTCAGAACTGGAACAGCTTTTGCAGCACCTTGTGACTTTCAGGGTTACGAGGACGCTTCATGCAAAGTAATGTCTCCACGCACGGCATGGCCGTTGCGCCCCACCATCTTGCCAGCCAGAGCGCGCTGGCGGTGCTGCGCGAAGGCGGCAGCGCGATAGAGGCGATGGTCGCAGCAGCGGCCACCATCGCCGTGGTTTACCCGCATATGAACGGGCTGGGCGGCGATGGCTTCTGGCTTATCGTGCCGCCGGAAGGCGACCCCATCGCCATTGACGCCAGCGGCGCGGCAGGTTCGCGGGCAACGCTTGCCGCCTACGACGGTCTGGCGCATATCCCCCATCGCGGGCCCCGTGCGGCGCTGACCGTCGCCGGCACGGTAAGCGGCTGGGACGAGGCGCTGAAGGTCTCGCGTGAGATGACAGGCAAGGCGCTGCCGCTGGCCCGCCTGCTGGCCGACGCCATTGACTATGCGCAGAACGGCACCCCGGTCACGGCCTCTCAGGCCCACGCCACGGCCAGCAAGTTCGACGAGCTGAAGGCCATCCCCGGCTTCGCGGAAACCTGGCTGGTCGACGGTAAGCCGCCGCAGGTCGGGAGCCGCTTTTACCAGCCCGCCATGGCCACGACCCTGACGCGTCTGGCGGAAGAGGGTCTCGACAGCTTTTATCGCGGCCCGCTGGCGGAAGTCCTGGCGCACGGCATGGAGACGCTGGGTCTCCCCGTAACGCTGGCCGATCTCAACGCCCACGCGGCCCGGCGCACCACGCCGCTGAAGCTGGAGCATCAGCAGGGAGAGATCTTTAACCACGCCCCGCCAACGCAGGGGCTGGTCTCGCTGGCGATACTCGGCATCACCGACCGCCTGAACATGGCGGAGGCCGACGACGCCGACACCCTTCACCGCATCGTGGAAGCCACCAAGCTGGCCTTTGGCCTGCGCGATGCCCACATCACCGACCCGCGCGCGCTGAAAACCGATGTCCAGAAACTGCTGGATCCCGCCGCCCTGCAGGCCCTTGCCGACAGGGTTGACGACAGTCGCGCGGCGCCGTGGGGAACCGGAAAAGGCCCCGGCGATACGGTGTGGATGGGGGTGATGGACAGCAGCGGGCTTGCCGTCTCGTTTATCCAGAGCCTTTATCACGAGTTCGGCAGCGGCGTTGTCCTGCCCGATACCGGCATCGTCTGGCAGAACCGGGGCGCATCGTTCAGCCTCGATCCCGCCCATCTTCTGGCCCTCGCGCCGGGCAAACAGCCGTTCCACACCCTGAACCCGGCGGCGGCGCGTCTGAAGGACGGGCGCGTGATGGTCTACGGCTCGATGGGCGGCGACGGCCAGCCGCAAACCCAGGCCGCGCTCTTTACCCGCTACGTTGTCCAGGGCGTCCCCCTGCAGGAGAGCATCACCCGCCCACGCTGGCTGCTGGGGCGCACCTGGGGGCAAAACTCAGACACCCTAAAGCTTGAAGGGCATTTTTCACCCGAGACGGTCGCGCGCCTGCGGGCACTCGGCCACGAGGTGGAGCTATTCCCTGACTTTAGTGAAGCCATGGGCCACGCGGGCGCCATTGTTCGCCACCCCAACGGGCTGTTTGAAGGGGCATTTGACCCGCGCAGCAACGGCGCGGCCGCCGGATTCTGAGGAGAAAATAATGACGACACACCAACCCGACTGGCAGGCGTACCTGGCGCAGATGGAAACCGTACTCGGCGTGACGCTGGATGACGCCCGCCGGGCCGAGCTGCAGCTGCAGTTCGGCCGAATTGCCAGCATGGCCGCCCCGCTGATGGCGCTGCCGCTCGACGACCGTCTGGAGATCGCAGGAGTGTATAAAGCATGACGCTACACGAGATGAGTATCAGCGCTATTCAGCAGGCGCTGAGCGCTGGGGAGCTGAGCGCTCGCGAGATCGCCCGACAGACGCTGGAGGGGATTGCGCGCGTGAATCCGCAGATCGGTGCCTGGACCGCCGTGACGGAAGCACGCATGCTCGCCGAGGCCGACAATATCGATACCCTGCGACGGGAAAAGCGCCCCCTGCCGCCGCTGGCGGGCGTGCCCTACGCGGTGAAAAACCTGTTCGACGTTGCCGGACATACCACCCTCGCCGGGGCCGAGCTGTTCAGCCAGCGCCCCGCCGCGGCCGCCGACAGCTTCGCCGTGCGCCAGCTGCGCAGCGCGGGCGGGCTGCTGACCGGGATGGTCAATATGGACGCCTACGCCTACGGCTTTACCACCGAGAACAGCCACTACGGCGCGACGCGTAACCCGCACGATCTGACGCGCATTGCGGGCGGGTCGTCCGGCGGTTCAGCCGCCGCGGTGGCCGCCGGGCTGGTGCACTTTTCGCTCGGCACCGACACCAACGGCTCGATTCGCGTTCCGGCCTCCCTGTGCGGCATCTACGGCCTGAAGCCCACCTTTGGCCGCCTGTCGCGATCCGGCAGCCATCCGTTTGTCGCGAGCCTGGATCATATCGGGCCCTTTGCGCGCCGCGTATGCGACCTGGCGTCCGTGTACGACGCGCTGCAGGGCCGGGACACCAGCGACGGTTTTCAGGCAGAGAGCTCGCGGGAACAGACGCGCCCCCTGCTTGACCGCGGGCTTGACGGCCTGCGCTGCGCGGTGCTCGGCGGCTACTTCACCACCTGGTGCGACGCGGACGCCAGAGACGCCGTGGCGCGGGTGGCGAAGGCGCTCGACGTGCAGGATGAGCTTCAGTTTCCTGACGCCGATCTGGCGCGTTCCGCAGCGTTTATCATCAGCGCCTCCGAAGGGGGAAATCAGTACCTGCCCGCGCTTCGCCGGGAGCCCGAGCGTTTTGAGCCGCACTCCCGCGAACGCCTGCTGGCCGGGGCGATGATCCCTTCCGCCTGGTACATTCAGGCCCAGCGGTTTCGCGCGCAGGCACGGCAGGCGTTTCACGCGCTGTTTGCACGGGCCGACGTGCTGATTGCCCCGGCAACGCCGCGCAGCGCCACGCGGATCGGCGAGCAGACCATGGAGATTAACGGTCAGCCGCTTCCCATCCGCGCCAGCATGGGGATGCTGACCCAGCCGATTTCGTTTTTAGGCCTGCCCGTGACCACCGTTCCGCTGCGCACCGCGCAGGGCGCGCCCATTGGCCTGCAGCTGATTGCCGCGCCGTTTAACGAGCAGGCCTGCCTGCGCGTCGCGCGGGTTCTGGAAGAGAGCGGCATCACCGATGCCCGCCCGGCGGAGATAGCAGCATGATGAATCACGATGACATTAACCTCCCGTGGGTGGTTGCCGAGGTGACGGCCGCGTTTTACCGCTATGAGGACGCGCTGGTGAGCAACAACGTTGCGGTGCTGGACGAGCTGTTCTGGCACGACAAGAACACGGTGCGGCTGGGGGCCGGTGAAAACCTTTACGGGATCGATGAAATCCGCGCTTTTCGTGCGGCGCGCCCCGCCGCCGGGCTGCAGCGGACGCTGCGCCACACCGTCATCACCACCTTCGGGGAGGATTATGCCGTGTGCAGCACCGAGTTTACCCGCGAGAGCACGGAACGCATCGGCCGCCAGCAGCAGACGTGGGTGCGGTTTGCCTACGGGTGGCGCATCGTGGCGGCGCAGGTGAGTTTGATGGTGTAACGCTGAAAAACCTGCCCGGTGGCGCTGCGCTTACCGAGCCTACGATGTCCCGTATGCCATGTGGGCCCTGTAGGCCGGGTAAGGCGCAGCCGCCACCCGGCAAAACACGGCTCAATTATTTCTGAAACGGATGTACGTCCCGCCAGTGGTCAGCAATCTGCTGGCGGGTACAGACCCATACCCGCTCGTGCTGCTCAACGTAATCCAGGAACCGCTGCAGCGCGCGAAAACGCCCCGGTCGCCCCAGCAGGCGGCAGTGCATGCCGATGGACATCATCTTCGGCGCGCTTTCCCCCTCTTCGTACAGCACGTCAAAACTGTCCTTCAGGTACGTATAAAACTGCTCGGCGGTGTTAAATCCCTGCGCGGTCGCAAAGCGCATGTCGTTCGCATCCAGCGTATAGGGCACAATCAGGTGCGGTTTACGGGTGCCGTCGCTGCAGGCCACTTCCGTCCAGAAGGGTAAGTCGTCGCCGTAGTAGTCGCTGTCGTAGTCGAAGCCGCCATGCTCCACCACCAGCTGGCGCGTGTTGGGGCTGTCGCGCCCGGTGTACCAGCCCGCTGGCGGCTTGCCGAACAGGTCGGTCAGAACGTGCACCGCCTTGTGCAGATGTTCGCGCTCCTGGCTGATGTCCATATTCTGATAGTGGATCCAGCGCCAGCCGTGGCTGACCACGTCGTAATCCGCCGCTTTGATCGCCTCCACAATCTCCGGGTGACGCGCCAGCGCCATCGCCACGCCAAAGACCGTCAGCGGCAGGCCGCGTTTCTGAAATTCATTGTGGATCCGCCAGAACCCGGCGCGGCTGCCGTATTCGTAGAGGGAGTCCATCGACATGTGTTTGTCCGGGTAGCTGGCCGCGCCGATGATGTCCGACAGGAACTGCTCGGATCCGGCATCGCCGTGCAGAACGTGGTTTTCCGCCCCTTCCTCATAGTTGAGCACAAACTGCACGGCGATGCGTGCCTGATTCGGCCACCGCGCGTGCGGCGGGTTGCCCGCGTAGCCGCGCAGATCCCGCGGATAATCCTGTTCGAAAAGCCCCATTGCCACCCCCAAAAATTAAAATGGATTCAATGCCTGAAAATGCCCGCTTAACGCTTTGTTCTCCGGGAACGCCAGATCCCCGTGCTTGCTGGTCGACAGCCCCAGCGCCACCAGCGATTCCACCATCTTCACCGCCGCGCTGACGCCGTCGATCACCGGCACGCGCAGTTCGCGGGTCAGCTCCTGCGCCAGGGTCGCCATGCCGCCGCAGCCGAGCACGATGGCGCCGCAGCCATCCTCTTTCAGCGCCTGTATACAGCGCGCGCGCACCTTCTCCTGCGCCAGACCGCTGCCGTCTTCCAGCGCCAGCACCGGGAGATCGATAGCGTGCAGCGCCGCGCAATGGTCCTGAAAGCCATACTGGTGCAGCAGATGACGGGCAATGATCAGCGTGCGCGGCAGCGTGGTAACTACCGAAAAGCGCGTCGCCACCAGCGTCGCCATATGCATGGCGGCTTCCGCAATGCCGACTACCGGCCCCTGCGCCAGCTCGCGCGCCGCCAGCAGGCCCGGATCGCCAAAGCAGGCGATGACGTGACCATCCACGCCCTGCTCCCTGCCTTTTTTGATCTGTTCCAGGACACCGACGGCGGCGATGGCCTCATCGAAGTGGCCTTCTATGGACGGCACGCCCGCGCTCGGGCAGACCGCGAGGATCTCCGTCCCCGGCGCCGCCACCGCGCGGGCCGCCGCGCCGATGGTTTCCGTCATGGCGAGGCTGGTGTTGGGGTTGATCACTTGTATACAGACAGACATTACGACTCCTTGTGGCCGGCAAACAGCCGGGCAAAATCAGGCAGGCACTCGCCCGCCCGCTCGAAGCAGAGGCTGGCGACGATATGTTCAAAATGGTGCATGAGGGCATCGCTTAGTGGCTCAAGCGCCTTCTGGCGCAGCAGATCCACCAGCTGTTCATGATCGTTGCAGCGGCATCCCTGACGCCACGGCGCGCCCCAGGTGGCAATCACCAGCGAAGAACGCTGGCTCAGGCTGGTCACCATCTCAGTGAGCACCTGGTTGCCGGAGATGGCCTGCAACTGAATGTGGAAATTGGCGGAGTGGCGGATCGCCGCCGGGCCGTCATAGGCCTCGTGCGCCTGCTGCTCCTGGCGAATGATGGCCTCCAGCGCGGCAAGGTGCGGCGGCTGACAGTGCGCCAGCACGTCCGGCAGGTTGGCGACCTCCAGCAGCGCGCGGGTGCGGAAGATGTGCCGCGCCTCTTCCACCGTGGGGCTGGCGACGTGTGCACCACGCTTGGGCGTCAGGGTGACCATTTGCACAGCGGCGAGTCGTTGAAGCACCTTGCGGATGCCCGTGCGGCTCACGCCAAACACCTCGGCCAGCGCCTCTTCCGGCAATTTGCTCCCCGGCAGCAGCTGGTGTTCGACAATCGCGGTCATCAGCGCCTGGAAGATGGATTCGTCTTTATCATGCAGGTCTGGCGCGGTCTGCAGGGCGTTTATGTTGTTCATTCATCACTCCGAATTTTACTTTCCGTTATCGAATCGTATACATAAAAATAAAATATTGCATACAAGATTTATTATTTTGGCCTGGATCCTGCAACACCGTTTGCACTCCCACTCAACGGGTTTTCATTCACAGGAGCAGGTTTCATGCCAAACAGTCAAAACGCACAGCAAGGTACGGCCGCTGATTCCGGTGCGGTTTACAGCCCACGTCTTTGCAATGAGGATCTGGCACCGACGCGTGACCAGAACTGGAGCTGGTACAACATCTTTTCGTTCTGGATGTCGGACGTTCACAGCATGGGGGGTTATGTGGTCGCCGCGAGCTTCTTTACGCTCGGGCTGGCAAGCTGGCAGGTGCTGCTCTGCCTGCTGGTGGGGATTTGCATCGTGCAGCTGTGCGCCAACCTGGTGGCCAAACCGAGCCAGATGGCGGGCGTGCCCTATGCGGTGATCAGTCGACAGGCGTTCGGCGTGTTCGGGGCCAATATCCCGGCGGTGATCCGCGGGCTGATTGCCTTCGCGTGGTACGGGATTCAGACCTATCTCGCCGCCAACGCCCTGATGCTGGTGGCGCTGAAGTTCTGGCCATCGCTCTCTTCACTCACTACCGGCGCATTCCTGGGACTGTCGCATCTGGGCTGGATCTGCTTTGCCATTATGTGGGTCCTGCAGGCGATGGTCTTCTGGCACGGCATGAGCGCCATCAAGCGCTTTATTGATATCGCCGGTCCGGCGGTCTATGTGGTAATGCTGGCCCTTGCCGGCTGGATTGTATACAAGACCGGTTTTGACGGGATCTCCTTTACCCTCGCCAGCAAATCCCTGAGCGCGGGCGAGCAGACCTGGCAGATGATCACCGCGACCGCGCTGGTGGTCTCCTACTTCTCCGGCCCGCTGCTCAACTTTGGCGATTTCTCCCGCTACGGCAAAAGCATGGGTGAGATCCGCCGCGGCAACCGCTGGGGGCTGCCGTTTAACTTCCTGCTGTTCTCCATCGTCACCGTGGTGATTGTCTCCGGCACCCAGTCGCTGTTTGGCCGCATGATCACCGATCCGATTGAGACCGTCAGCCGCGTGGGTAACGATCTGGCCGTGGCGATAGGCCTGCTGACGATGATCACCGCTACCATCGGGATCAACATCGTCGCGAACTTCGTCTCCCCGGCGTTTGATTTCTCTAACTGCTCGCCGCAGAAAATCAGCTTCCGCACCGGGGGCATGATTGCCGCCGTCGGCTCGATCCTGCTCACCCCGTGGAACCTGTTCAACTCGCCGGAGCTTATCCACTACACCCTGGACGTGCTCGGGGCGTTTATCGGCCCGCTGTTCGGCATTCTGATTGCCGACTTCTACCTGATTAAGCGCGGCAAGGTGTCGGTTGACGATCTGTTCGACGACACGCCAAAAGGCAAATACTGGTACCGCAACGGTTTCAACCCGAAAGCCATCGGCGCGCTGATCCCGTCCGTTGCCGTGGGCCTGGTCATTAGCTTCATCCCGGCCCTGCATGAGGTGGCAAACTTCAGCTGGTTTATCGGCGTCTTCCTCGGCGGCGTGACCTACCGCTGGCTGGCGCGGGAAGAGCGCGAGACGGCAGGCGCGACGTCGTTTGGCTCCCGCGTGGCGACGCAAAAAGAGTAACCCCTCCCCTCCGGCCGCAGCGTATCTGCGGCCCGTTCATTCTGGCACCGTTCTTGCTGAGCTTTCCCACCCCGCTACGCACACACGAAGGCAGGAACCATGATGAAATACCAGACTGCGATACGCGGTGCATTTTTTGATATTGCCCGAGTCTGCGACAGCGCAGACGCCATTGCCCGGCACGCGCGCTACCTTGAGGACGGCCTGCTGTTTATCCAGAACGGAAAAATTCTGGCGCAGATGCCGTGGCAGGAGGGCGAGCAGTATCTTGACCCCCACAAGGGCTACACCGACCTGCGCGGCAGGCTGCTGCTGCCCGGTTTTGTCGACACCCACGTCCATTACCCGCAAACGGAGATGATCGGCGCCTTTGGCGAACAGCTGCTGGAGTGGCTGACCACCTACACCTTCCCGGTGGAGAGCCAGTTTGCCGATGAGGCCTACGCGAAAGAGATCGCCGAATTTTTCATTCAGCAGCTTGTGAGCAACGGCACCACCACCGCGCTGGTGTTTTGCACGCTGCATCCGGAATCGGTCGAAGCGCTGTTTACCGAAGCCCTGCGCCTCAATATGCGCCTTATCGCCGGAAAGGTGATGATGGACCGACACGCGCCGGACTACCTGAGCGAAGACGCGAAGCAGAGCTACCGGCAGACGCGGGCGCTGATTCAGCGCTGGCATCACCGTGGGCGGCTGGGCTATGCCATTACGCCGCGCTTTGCCCCGACCTCATCACCCGAGCTGCTTGCGGCGGTCAGCCTGCTCAGAGAGGAGTTCCCGGACACCTGGCTGCAGACCCACCTGAGCGAAAACCCCAACGAAGTGGCCTGGGTGAGCGATCTCTGGCCGGAGCATGAGCGCTATCTGGACGTGTATCACCACTACGGCCTGACCGGCGAGCGCAGCGTGTTTGCCCACGCGATCCATCTGCACCATAGCGAGTGGCAGTGCCTGCATGACACCGGCTCGGCGGTGGCGTTTTGTCCCACCTCGAACCTGTTTCTCGGTAGCGGGCTGTTTCGCCTGCCCGCCTGCTGGCAGCACAGGGTGCGGATGGGCATCGGCACCGACGTCGGCGCGGGCACCACCTTCAGCATGCTGCGCACCCTGGGAGAGGCCTACAAGGTCGGGCAGCTTCAGAGCTATCGCCTGCGCGCCAGCGAGGCGTTTTATCACGCCACGCTGGGCGGCGCGCACGCCCTCCGGCTGGACGACAAGATTGGTAACTTCGCGGCAGGCAAAGAGGCGGATTTTGTGGTTATCGACCCCAACGTCACGCCGCTGCAGCGTCTGCGCAATCGGCGCTGTCAGGATATCTACGAGCAGCTTTTCGTGCTGATGACCCTCGGCGACGAGCGCAACATCAGCGAGACCTGGGTCAACGGCGAGCGGGTGTGGTCAACTGCCCCGGTAGGTTGACCATCCGCCGGGGGCAATCACAAACGGCAGATGGAAGTGTTCGTCTGCCGTTTCTCCCGTGACAAACTCAATGTGTGCGCAGGGATAGATCGTCTTCCGGCCGGTATCGCTAAACCACGCCCCGATCTCCGCCACCAGCCGATAGCGGCCCGCGGGCAGAGAGGGAACGAACGCGGCGATGCGCCCCTGGGCGTTGGTCACGCCCGTGGCCAGCGTCTTCCCGTCCTGCTGCAGATGAACCGTCACGCCCTCCGCGGGCTTGCCCGTCGAAATATCGAGAATATGGGTGCTGAGTGTGCTCATTCGTGAATGACTCCTTCCAGACGCAGCAGCGTAATTTCCCGCAGCTGTTCCAGCGCGGCACGGATTTCCTGCGCGTCGCTGTTCTCCAGCCGCGCGTGCAGGGCCTGTAATATCTCCTCGCCGCTGCGGCCCTTCGCGCGGATCAGAAAGACGCGTCCAAAGCGGGCTTCGTAGCGGGCGTTGCCTTCACGCAGCGCCCGGGCAAGAGCATCATCGCGGTCATTCACCGCCCCCTGCTCCTGGCGCGACAGCGCCGCCTCCGCCGCTGAACCCGCTGGTTTTTCCCCGATGCGCGGATGGGCGCTCAGGGCTTGCGCCAGCGCCGCTTCGTCCCAGTTTTGCATCAGCGATTTCGCCGTACTGAACAATTCGTCCCGGCTGGCGTAAGGCCGCCCGTGAACCAGCGCATCGGCCCAGCGGGGAAGCGCCACGCAGGGGTGAATCAGCGCTAACGCCTGTTCGTGGGGAAGATGATTGAAGTCGTGCAGTGCGATCATAGTGTCTCCTTTATTGTCCTTCTCCAGGCTATTGCACAAACCACGCCACCCTGAGCACAGGCGTGAAACAGTCGATTCCACAAGGTCGACCAGGAAATTTTTGATTCATAAAAAGGCACGCTCACCGCGTATACGCACCTTAGCAGTGCAAATGTCTCACTTACAACGCCGTTTTCGCCATGCTGCAGCCTGGTACGCAAATTGCTGACTGTCTTTACACCCTGCAAAAGGAGAGAAGCATGAAAGCAATCGTTATTGGCGCGGGTATTGGCGGCCTGAGCGCCGCCGTCGCGCTGAAGAAAGCGGGCATCGACTGTACCGTGTTTGAAGCCGTAAAGGAGATCAGGCCCGTCGGGGCGGCCATCTCCATCTGGCCTAACGGCGTGAAATGCATGCAGCACCTCGGCATGGGCGACATCATCGAGACCTGGGGCGGGCCGATGCGTTTTATGGCCTACAAGGATTACCGGCGCGGCGATACCCTGACCCGCTTTAGCCTTGCCCCGCTGGTTGAGCGTACCGGCGGACGCCCCTGCCCCGTCTCGCGCGCTGAGCTTCAGCGCGAAATGCTGGACTTCTGGGGTCGCGACAAGGTGCAGTTCGGCAAGCGCGTCGAAGGCGTCCATGAAGACGACGCGGGCGTGAGCGTGACCTTCACCGATGGCACCACCGCCGCCGGGGATTTCCTGATTGCCGCCGACGGCAGCCACTCGGCGGTTCGCCCGTACGTGCTGGGATACACCCCGGAGCGCCGCTACGCGGGCTATGTGAACTGGAACGGGCTGGTGAAGATTGACGAAGAGATCGCCCCGGCGCACCAGTGGACCACCTTCGTTGGCGAAGGCAAACGCGTGTCGCTGATGCCCGTCTCCGGCGGACGCTTCTATTTCTTTTTTGACGTGCCGCTGCCCGCAGGCCTGGCGGAGGATCGCACCACCCTGCGCGCCGATCTCACGGGCTACTTCCGCGGCTGGGCGCCGCCGGTGCAAAAGCTTATCGCGGCGCTGGATCCTGAAACGACCAATCGGATTGAAATCCACGACATTGAGCCGTTCGACAGCCTGGTGCGCGGCAACGTCGCGCTGCTGGGCGATGCCGGGCACAGCACCACGCCGGATATCGGCCAGGGCGGCTGCGCGGCGATGGAAGATGCCGTGGTGCTGGGGGAATGCCTGCGTGAAAACCACAACATCACGCTGGCGCTGCGGCAGTACGAGGCGCTGCGCTGCGACCGCGTACGCGACCTGGTGCTGAAGGCGCGCAAGCGCTGCGACGTCACCCACGGCAAAGATATGGCGTTGACGCAGGCCTGGTATCAGGAGCTCAAAGAGGAGACCGGAGAGCGCATCATCAACGGTCTGTGCGAGACCATTCAGGGCGGCCCATTAGGCTGAACGTAAGAGGGACAACGATGAAAAGAGAACCGACCCCACCCGCCCACTGTACGTTTGAGCCAGAGGACTGGCTGCGTCTGGCGAAATGCTGGCATCCGGTCGCGCGCGCCTGCGACGTCGGTCCGGCGCCGGTCAAAGCGACGCTGCTGGATGAGCAGCTGGTGATTTACCGGATTAACGACCAGGTCGTGGTTGCCCGTGACGTGTGCCCGCACCGCGGCGTGCCGCTGACGCTCGGCTTTCACGACGAGCACGGGATTATCTGCCCCTATCATGGCTTACGCTTTGGCGAGGACGGGCGCTGCAACCGTATTCCCTCCAGCCCCGACCAGCCCGTTCCGGCGAAGCTGAACCTGATTAACTACGCGGTCGAAGAGCGGTTCGGGCTGATCTGGGCCTGCCTGGCCTATGATCCGGATAACCCCGCGCCGCTGCCCGCCATGCCGCACTGGGATGACGACGGATTTCAGCAGATTAACTGCCCGGCGTTTGAGGTGAACGGCTTCGCCGGACGTCAGGTAGAGGGTTTTCTGGACGTGGCGCACTTTGCGTGGATCCACACCGAAACCTTTGCCGACCCCAATAATCAGCTTGTGCCTGCCTATCAGCCACAGGAGACGCCGTTCGGCTTCGTGGCGGATTACTGGAGCGCCGTGAGCAACTATCCCGCCAGTTCCCCCGTGCAGGCTCCGGAAGGGTTCCAGTGGCTGCGCCATTTTGAAATGCACCTGCCGTTCACCGCCACCCTGACGATTCATTTCCCGGGTGAATCGCGGCTGGTCATTATGAACGCCGCATCACCGGTATCATCGCGCGTGACCCGCATGTTCGCCCCTATTGCCCGCAATTTTGACCTGCATATTCCGGTGGAGGACGTGCATGCCTTCAACCTGCGGATTTTTGAAGAGGATCGCCTGATGGTCGAAACCCAGCGCCCGGAAAGCCTGCCGCTGGACCTGACGCTGGAAGCGCATATCCCCGCGGATAAAAGCTCGATTGCCTATCGTCGGGGGCTGAAGAAAATGGGCTTTGGCGAGTTTTTCCTGGTATGACGGAGGCCAATATGCTGAGCGTAATTGTTGACGGGCTGTGGCGCGAGGGCGACAAAAGCCTCGCCGTCAGGCTGGTGGCTGATAACGGCGACGCGCTGCCGGCGTGGCAGCCCGGGGCGCACGTTGATGTCCACCTGCCCTGCGGCGTGGTGCGCCCGTATTCCCTGACCGGAGCATGTGGGGACGAGAGCTATCTTATTTGCGTGGGGCGTGAAACCGCCTCGCGCGGCGGGTCGCGCTACGTTCACGAGACGCTGCGTCCCGGGCAGAAGCTGATGATATCGGCTCCGCGCAACCTGTTTCCGCTGCAGCAGGCAGAACGGGTTTTGCTCCTGGCGGCGGGGATTGGCATTACGCCGCTGTATGCGATGGCCCTGCAGCTGAAGGCGACCAGAACGCCGTTCACGCTGCATTATTACGTCAGAAACCGGGAAAGCGCGGCGTTTGGGCGCGAACTCTCCCGGCTCGGTGAGTGCCTCATTCATACCACCAGCCCGCGCACAGCGCTGGCGGCACATCTCCCGGTGGCCGAATCGGGCCTTCACGCCTGGGTCTGTGGTCCGGCAGGTTTTATGGAAAAAGTGCGTGAGGTGGCGGCGGCAAAGGGATGGGATGACGCCCATCTTCACAGCGAGGCGTTTCACCCCGTTGCGCCCGCCGCAGGCGGTGAAGCCGGGGAGATCTTCACGGTCAAACTGGCCTCCACCGGGGAGCGCTGGCCGGTGCCTGCGGATAAAACCATCGCCCAGGTGCTGCAGGAAAATGGCGTGGCGGTCCCGCTTTCCTGTGAGATGGGGATCTGCGGCGCCTGCCTGACGCCGGTGATTGACGGCGTGGTGGATCACCGGGATAGCGTGCAGTCGGAGGCGGAAAAAGGCGCAACGGACCAGCAGGTGGCGCTGTGCTGTTCGCGAAGCTATTCCGGGGAGCTGGTGATTGGGCTGTAAAACGAAAAAACCCTGCGATATTGCTATCGCAGGGTTTTCAAATTTGGCGGAAGCGTAGAGATTCGAACTCTAGAACCCTTTCGGGTCGCCGGTTTTCAAGACCGGTGCCTTCAACCGCTCGGCCACGCTTCCAAAGTGAGGCGCACTATAAACATCTATTAGCGCCTTGTAAAGCAGGAATTTTTCGATTTTTCCCCACGGGCGTTTGACTGCGCAAAAAGTCACCCAAACGCTGACTTCACATCACTCTCCGCGACCTTGTACATACCGTAACACAGCAACGCTCATCCTTTTAAATCGCTCTGGTATAGAATGCCACAAAAATAGACGGCCATTTGTTGTGTAATTGTTATAAATCTGAATTTCCGCAGATTTAAGACATTACTGCCATGCAGTGTTACTGGTTGATGATGAAAATCAAAAATACGCTTTGCTTACATTTTCTGATGGCCTTTCTGGCCATTTTGTTTCTTTGTCTTCACCCGCTGGTGGCGAGCTTCGATCCGCCGCTTACCTTCCAGCCGCTGATTAAATCAATGGCGGGCACGCCTAAAGAACAGGCGGAAAAAATTGCCACTATCTCTCATGCCTTAGAAGGGAATGCGATATTCTTCATTGGTGCGTCTGAGGTGGCGACGTCAGAAGATGAACATTACGCTGTCTATAATTACTTTAATAAGCAATTGCACAAACCCGTCGTGGCGTATGGCGATGCGTTTGTCGATGACGAAACGCAGTTTTTACTGTTCTCACGTTTTAAAAATAGCCTTAACGCAAACAGTAAAGTTGTTTTGCTGCTGGCACCTGACAGCTTTTACTCAAAAGGCCTGCCTCCCGCTATCTATGCTGATAATTTCCCGGGTTCTGTTTTTAATCCTTTGATGAAGGATCCGCAGGCACGCCCAATATTGGTTAATTATTTAAAACATATTGAGAGTAAAGAAATAAGCCATTTAACCTTTGGCCAAATGCGTGTCTTTGGCTGGCACCCCGATCTGATATGGGACGAGGTGAGTTTCCAGTTTGCCAACGTCTGCACCCTGATAAAAAACGACTGGCTGGCGCTGCTTCGCGTCACGCCCCGGACGGAACAGCCGTGGCCGCCACAGCCAACCACCCACATTGCCCCTGACTGGGATAAAGAGCTGGCGAATGCCCGCGAGTTAAATAAAAAACGCCAGCAGAGCGCGGCCACCCTGTGGATGGACAAAACGATTTACGAGGAGGACGGTACGCGGCAGCAGTGGGATGACACGCCGGTCGTGCCTGCGCAAATCGCTGCCTTCAGTAAAACCGTCCAGCTGCTTAAAGAACACCACGTGCAGGTGATTGCTATAGTCGACCCGGTTAACCCCTGGGCGCTTTACAACACCGATACCTTCCGCCCGGTGGATAAGCAAATTAAAACCATTCTGGAAAAGAACCAGATCCCGTATTTAGATATGTACGCCATGCCTTATCAGAATGGCTGGAACTGGGATCGTTTGCACCCTTCCGAACTGGCCTGGGTTCCTATGATTCGCTTTATTGCACAGAGCTTTAAATAATGAAAATCGTGATTCGTCTTTTTTTCCTTTATCTCCTGCTGGCGATCACCATCGTCGCGTGGACCTCTGTCGATGACAGTATGAGTATGCAGCTGCATTTTGAATATCAAAAGTTCTGAGGCCGAATGATGTATAGCTCAGGAATGTTTTTTGTCTGTTTGTTTTCATCCGCCCTGGCGTTTGCGCTGGTCAATCGCCTATTACGCCATCGCCTGACGTATTTATCGGCATTATCCGTCATGGCCGCATTAGGCTGGGGCTATATTTTTCAGGGTGATTACCGTGTTCCCGCGGTCGTTTTTATCAGTTTTTATCTAGTCGCCGCGTTAAAAGAAAAAGGATGGTTAAAAACCTGGCATGCGATTGTGTTAACGCTGCTTCCTTTATTTTTGGTGAAATTGCACCTTAATCATCATCTCGGCATGATCGGCCTCTCTTTTATGACATTCCGCGCGGTGGACGTGCTGCTCTATCGCAGTAAAAAAGAAGGGCAGAATTTCCTGCACTATTTCTGCTATCTGTTTATGCCCTTTATTATTCTGGCAGGCCCAATGTACCGCTGGCGGACATGGATGAACGACGTCAGCAAGCCCGTCTTTGCCCTTAACCGCGAACAGTTTTTAGTGGCGCTGGAGCAAATCATTACCGGCATTATCCAGAAGTTCCTGTTTGCCATGCTGGTTGATTCACTTGTCGTGCAGCCCTGGAGCCATAAGCCGTTTACGCTGACCGTGGGCATGGTGATGTCGATTGCCTATAGCGCCTACCTCTATTTTGATTTTGCGGGCTACAGCAATATGGCCATCGGTGCGGGCCGCCTGTTTGGGTTGAACATTCCGGCAAACTTCAATATGCCGCTTCTGGCAAAGAACCCGCAGGACTTCTGGCGCCGCTTCCACATTAGCCTGTCTGAATGGCTGCGCGATGTGGTCTTTATGCCCGTTTATATGAACCTGATGAAGTTTAACTTTTTCCGTCAGAACAAAACGCTGGCGCAAAATATCGGTATTTTCTGCACCCTGTTTTGCATGGGGGCATGGAATGGCCTGGAACGCCATTACGTCATCAGCGGCGCGCTGTTTGGCACCATTTCTGTCGCGCACAACATGCTGCTGTGGTCAGCCAAACGCAGCCCGGCGTTACACCGCGGGTTGCAGTATCCGGCTGTTGCGTTTTTAGGGCGCATTCTGACGCTGGGAAGCGCCGCGGGCGCCCTTTACATCTTTAGTGGAATGTCACCTCTATGAAAAATCTCTCCGATCTTCAGGAACTGCAGGATTTCTTGCGTGCGGCATTATGCGATCCCGCCTCCCCGCAGCAGCTGGCCATCAGCGGCAGCGACGAAGCCTTAAGCTGGCTGCAGCTTTCCGCTGCCGTGACGGACTGGGCGCAGCGCTATCAGCGTAGCCAGCCTGTTGCCGGTACGCCGGTCGTCTTGTACGGACACCAGCAGGCCGAGTTCGCCGTGGCGATTTATAGCTGCCTGCTGCACAACATTCCGTACATTCCGGTGGACTGCATTTACCCGCAGGAGCGCCTGCGGGAGATCTGCCACCTGGCCAGCGCCCCTTACTATTACGACGTCGCGACCCGGCAGTTCATCGCCACGGGTGAACCGGGCAAGGTGCTGGAGGAGCAGGATCTGGCCTACATCATGTTTACCTCCGGCAGCACCGGCAAGCCTAAAGGGGTGCAGATTGGGCGTGAAAGCGTGTGGCACTTCATGAAATGGGTCAGCCAGGACTTTTCGCTGCCGGAAAAACCGGTCCTGATGAACCACGCAGTGTTCAGTTTTGACCTCTCCCTGATCCCTTTGCTGGCGAATCTGGCGATGGGTGGACACATCGTGCTGAACGCCAAAGACGATATTCAGAAAGCGAACTGGCTGGAGCGACTGAAAAGCAACGCCGTCTCCGCCTGGGTTTCCACCCCCTCTTTTGCTTACCAGCAGCTGCTTTCCCCGCAGTTCAACAGCGAGTATTTACCTGAACTCAACGTCTTTATCTTCATTGGTGAAGTGTTGAATAAAGCGCTGGTTAAACAGCTTCGCCGCCGCTTCCCGCAGGCCAAAATCATCAACTCCTATGGCCCAACGGAAGCGACCATCGCGACCACCGTAGTCGAGATCACGGATGCGATCATGAACAGCGACAGCGCCGTGCTGCCGGTGGGGGTCATGATGCCTGAGAGCAGAATGGAAATTTCCGCCGAGGGCGAGCTGATTATCTGGGGTAAAAACGTCATGCGCGGCTACCTCGGCCTGCCGCAGGAGAACGCAGAAAAATTACTCCGTCGGGAAAATGAAGCATTTCGCGGCTACCGGACCGGCGATCTGGGCTATGAAGCGGGGCTTATCTACTGCCAGGGACGCAACGACAGCCAGGTCAAACTGAATGGCTACCGTATTGAAATCAACGAAATTGAAAACCGCCTGCTGGCGATGTCCGGGATTAACGAAGCGGTGGTGATGCCACTGATGAAACCCTGCGGCAGCGTGCTGCGCATTGCCGCGTTCTGCGTGACGGAACTGGCGCCGGATACCATCAAAACCTCGCTCTCGAAGGTAGTCCCCCACTACATGGTGCCGTCACAAATTATCGTAAAAGACGCTTTGCCGCTGAATCCTAACGGCAAAATTGACCGCAAGCTGCTGGACGCTTACGCCCGCACAAATTAATGACTCCAGGAAAAATTATGGAACAAGAAATTCTCGCCCTGTTCGAAAAAGTGTTATCCCGTAAGGTGGGCTTTCACGATGAGCTGATTGAATCCGACATTCTCGACTCCATCCTGGCGGTCGATATGGTTCTGGAAGTGCAGGACGTTTACGGCTGCACGATCCCGCCGACAGACGTGGCGACGGTGCTGAAAACCCCGGCGGACCTGGCCCGCTATATTGAAGAAAACCGCTAAACGCCCCTGCTGTTAATCCTGCCCTGAAGGCTCTGGCGCATCGCGCCAGAGCCCAGACGCAAAATGAATATCCTTCACCGGAATTAAACCAACCGCTTTTGTGATTTCTCCTACACTTTAGGGGTCGTGTTGTTCTTAACAGAGGAGTCTGCGGTATGGCATTCGTAACCACGAAAGACGGCGTCAACATTTACTACAAAGACTGGGGTCCGAAAGAGGCTCAGCCCATTGTCTTCCACCACGGCTGGCCGTTGAGTGCCGATGACTGGGATAACCAGATGCTCTTCTTCCTGGCAGAAGGCTATCGCGTTATCGCTATCGATCGCCGCGGTCATGGACGATCGGACCAGGTGAGTGAAGGCCACGATATGGATCATTATGCGGCCGATGCGTCAGCCGTGGTTGAAAGCCTGGATCTGCACAATGCCGTGCACGTCGGTCACTCCACCGGCGGCGGCCAGGTCGCCCGCTATGTTGCGCGGTATGGACAACCACAGGGGCGCGTCGCCAAAGCGGTGCTCGTCAGCGCCGTCCCGCCTCTGATGGTCAAAACGGAGACGAATCCCGGCGGAACGCCGATCGAGGTTTTCGACGGCTTCCGCAAAGCGCTGGCGGCTAACCGCGCCCAGTTTTATCTCGACGTTGCCAGCGGTCCTTTCTACGGTTTTAATCGCGATGGTGCCGACGTTTCGCAGGGTACGATCCAGAACTGGTGGCGTCAGGGGATGATCGGAAGCGCCAAAGCCCACTATGAGGGGATTAAGGCGTTTTCAGAGACCGACCAGACGGAAGATTTGAAAACCATCACCGTTCCCGTTCTGGTGCTGCAGGGCGATGACGATCAGGTTGTACCGTATAAAAATGCCGCCCTTCTCCAGGACAAGCTGCTGGCGAACAGCGTGCTGAAAATTTATCCGGGCTTCCCGCACGGGATGCATACCACCCATGCGGATACTATCAACGCGGACATTCTGGCCTTTATTCGCTCATAACGCCGCGTTTCTTGCCGGGTGGCGCTGCGCTTACCCGGCCTACGCCACGATATCCCGCTCAATGCATGAACGCCACCCGAGGGTGGCGTTGTTTATTCCGCTTAGCGATTATCCAGCTGGGCGCGAACGTTGTTCAGCCCGGTGGTGTTGATGCGGTAAGGCTGCCCGTTCACGGATCGAATCAGCTTTTTGGCGCGGAGTTTTTTGAAGACGTTCAGCGTGCAGTCACTCAGCACCAGCCCTTCACGGGTATAGCACTCAACGGACGTGACGCGGCCAGAACTGTCGCGGACGTGCACAATACGTCCACCTTTGGCGAGAACGTGTAAGGTACGTTGTTCCTGACGGGATAAATTCATACTGGAAAACCTGTGTAATCATCATGCGTAAAAACGAGCCCACACCCGCAGGTGCGTGCGTAAGGTTTAAGCGCAGCGATAACCAGTCCGTCCTGAAAAGGGCGGGAAGCTGATTATCTGATGACAACATTCTCCAGCATCAAAGCCTCGGTAAGCGATGAAAAGGTATTTACGGGGTGAATGATAACGTCGGGGTTTTACAGGGAAATAACCGGGTCTTAAAAATGTGAGGCGGATCGGCTAATCCAAAAGAAAAACCCCAGGTCAACGAGTAACCTGGGGTTTATATCTGGCGGA
This sequence comes from Enterobacter sp. EC_64, assembly GCF_019584165.1. Classification (NCBI taxonomy): domain Bacteria; kingdom Pseudomonadati; phylum Pseudomonadota; class Gammaproteobacteria; order Enterobacterales; family Enterobacteriaceae; genus Enterobacter; species Enterobacter sp. EC_64. The sequence continues at coordinate 114,315 of NZ_VDAS01000003.1, read as the reverse complement.
AGCGCAGAGATTCGAACTCTGGAACCCTTTCGGGTCGCCGGTTTTCAAGACCGGTGCCTTCAACCGCTCGGCCACACTTCCTGAGTGAGGCGAACTATAAACACCTCACCGCGTGCTGTAAAGAGTGCCAGCAATCGTTCGCTGTAAAAATAGTCAAAACGTGTTTAATCGGTTGAACTGACAACACATCGACGATTTTATCAGCACAGGCCTAGTGTTTCTTGATGTACATGTCTTTCGTGTAATAGTACCCCAGCTTATCCGGCGTAAAGCCGCCCACCCACGGCTTCACCAGGTGCGTACGGACGTAGTGATAAACCGGAATGGCGGGCACATCGCGTCCCAGCAGATCTTCCGCCTGCTGGTAGAACTTACCCCGCTCTTCCGTTGTTTTGGCTTTTGCGGCATTCACCAGCGCCTGGTCGTATTCCGGATTGCTGTACTGGCTGGTGTTTTCGCTGTCGCCGGTGCGGAAGTTGTTCAGGAACGTCGCCGCGTCGTCGTAGTCGGCAATCCAGGCGTAACGCACCGCGTCAAAGTTGTGGGTGTGCATGGTATCCAGCATGGTTTTCCACTCCTGATTTTGCAGCTTCGCGTCCACGCCGAGGTTTTTCTTCCACATGGAGCTGGCGGCAATCGCGATGCGCTGGTGCGATTCAGAAGTGTTATAGAGCAGGTTGAAGCTCAGAGGATGGCTTTCGTTATATCCGGCCTCGTTCAGCAGTTTTTTCGCCTCGGCGATGCGCTTGTCCAGCGGCCAGCTGGCGTAATCCGGGTTCTGGAGCTTGACGCCGCCGATGTCCGGCTGGCTGATGAGCCACGCCGGGCGCTGCCCCTGCCCTAATACTTTTCCGGCAATGATGTCTTTATCGAGCGCCATGTTCAGCGCCTTGCGCACGCGGGCGTCGTTGAACGGCGGCCGGGTGGTATTGAATTCGTAGTAATAGGTCGCCAGCTGCGGAGAAACATCCAGCTGGCTGCCCAGGGTTTTCTTGAGCTGGGCAAACTGGTTAATCGGCACCGTGTAGACAATATCGATTTCGCCCGCTTTATAGCGGTTCACATCCGAGGCCTCGGAGGTGATGGGCAGGTAGGTGACCTTGTTAATCACGGTGTGCGCGTTATCCCAGTAGCGCGGGTTGCGCTCCGCCACGATGCGTTCGTTGACCACCCACTGCGACAGCTTATACGCCCCGCTGCTGACGAAGTGCTCAGGCTTGGTCCACTTTTCGCCGAAACGGCCAATCAGCACTTTATCCACCGGCACAAGCGACGGGTGCGCCAGCATGGCGAGGAACGCCGCGTTTGGCTGGGTGAGCGTCACTTCCAGGGTGGTGTCGTTAATGGCCTTCACGCCCAGCGTGTCGGGGGATTTTTTCCCCTGAGCGATATCGGCCGCGTTGGCGATATGCATGTTGCCCGGATAGCTCGCGTACGGTGACGCCGTTTTCGGGTCAATCAGGCGCTGCCAGCTCCAGACCACATCCTCTGCGGTAATCGCCGTGCCGTCGCTCCAGGTGATGCCCGGACGCAGATGGAACGTCCAGACGGTGTTGTCCTTGTTCTCCCATTTTTCCGCCAGCCGGGGCTGGACGTCACCCGACGGGGAAACGCTCACCAGACCTTCGAATAAATCACTGATAATATTGAATTCGACGTCGCTTTCGACTTTATGCGGGTCGAGCGAAGCCGGTTCACTGCCATTATTCCTGACCAGTTCCTGTTTATCGGCCAGCGCGGTTCCTGCCGGCACGTTAGCCGCCCAGGTCGCCGTGCTGGCGCACAGGATCCCGGCGGTAAGTAAAGAGAGCGTAAAGCGCGTGCGTGTTTGTGGTTTCATGTCCTTCGCCTTATTGTCTGTTTTTGTGACGATCCGGAAATAACTCTTAGCGGCCTTATGGTAATAACGCAATAATTTTCAGTAACCTATAAGAGGTTGATCTGATTAATCGCGTCAAACCGCTGTTCATACTGGTGAAACGTATTTATGCAGATGAAACAACCAGGTCCCGCGCTAACCTGCTGAGTAAAGATGGGTAAAACCACTTTGAGAGTGACGCGCCGTTTCCTATTCTTTCCGTTAATTACATCTGTCATAAGAGAGTGACTCATGGATCGTATAATTACTTCCTCACGCGACCGCACATCGCTACTCAGCACCCACAAGGTGCTGCGCAATACCTATTTCATGCTCAGCCTGACGCTGGCGTTTTCGGCGATCACCGCCACCGCCAGCACCGTGCTGATGCTGCCGTCTCCGGGACTGATCCTGACCCTGGTGGGTATGTATGGTTTGATGTTCCTGACTTACAAAACCGCTGACAAACCGGTCGGTATTCTGTCCGCGTTTGCCTTCACCGGCTTCCTGGGCTACATCCTGGGGCCAATCCTGAACGCGTATCTGTCCGCCGGCATGGGTGACGTGATTGGTATGGCGCTGGGCGGCACCGCGCTGGTGTTCTTCTGCTGCTCGGCCTACGTGCTGACCACGCGTAAGGACATGTCCTTCCTCGGCGGCATGCTGATGGCGGGTGTTGTGGTGGTGCTGGTGGGTATGGTGGCCAACATCTTCCTGCAGCTGCCTGCTCTGCACCTGGCGATCAGCGCCGTATTTATTCTGATCTCTTCCGGCGCGATCCTGTTTGAAACCAGCAACATCATTCGCGGCGGTGAGACGAACTATATCCGCGCCACCGTGAGCCTGTATGTGTCGCTGTACAACATCTTCGTCAGCCTGCTGAGCATCCTGGGCTTCGCCAGCCGCGATTAAGCTGACCTGCTGAAACAAAAAGGAGAATGCCCCCGGCATTCTCCTTTTTTTATGCCTTAATCACCCCGGCAAATATAGGTGGGGTAACGCCGGTCCTGAATCAGCCATACGGAAGGCGAGAGTTCAGAGATCGTGAGATAGTAGCGTGCGGTCGGGCTGGCAAAGCCTCCCCACTGGGCATCAGGGGTATTGTCATTGTGTCGACGCCAGGTCTTGGTGTAGCTCAGGACAATTACCTTATCATCGTCCCGTCGCTCCCACGTAAAATCCACGTCCCTGTCAACGATCAGGCTCTTACCTTCAGCCTTTGCAGCGCCTTTGTAGGTGGTCAGGCCGGTGCCGTTACGATGAAAATAGAACTGGGCAACGGCATTGACCTTCACTTCATTTGCCTTTCCTTGATTGCGCGTAAAATTAAACTCGGTGCTGCAGGCCAGCGCATCGCGCTTATAGGCTCCGCCGGTGTAGATAAAGAGCGCAAACGCCCCGCCAACGACTGCGCCACCCAGTCCGAACAGAAGTCTGTTTTTCATTCTTCCGCCCCGCTTTTATAGCGAATAGTTTTACACAGGCTGGCTTCACTCACCGGGCAGGCGCCGATGAAAACCTCATCGGCGGCGGCAAGCGAAAAGCGGGCGCTGAAATAATAAATGTTGTACTCCTCGCGCTCGCACGCGACGTTATTTTTTTTCAGCAGCTCGGCCAATTTTGATAACACCAGCGGTCGGCCATGATCGTTGATCACCCAGAGCCGACAGCCAGCTATTTTTTCCTTAACGGGTTTGAGTGTTGCGGGTACGGTTATCTCAAGCTGTCGGCTAAAAAACAGGCTAAACCCCACGACTGACGTCGTTAATACCGCTAAAACCAGCCACCACTTTTTGGATAAACGCTTATATCCTGACGGCTGCTCAACGGACGGCTGAGATACTTCGGGCGTAACGCTCTCTGCGGGCTTAAAAATAACGTCGGCGTCAAAGCGGAATCCAAACCGGGGCACGGTCACGATATAGTCGTGGCTGTCGCCCAGGGCGTGGAAGCTTTTGCGTAATTCACTTACCGCCTTATTGAGGTTATTTCCCGACGGCGTAAAGCCGAACTCCTCCCACACGCGAGTGATCAACTCCTCCCGGCTCAGGTCGTGCCCTTTATGACGAATAAACTCCTGTAAAAGACGAACGGCCGGAGCCGAAAGCGTTAATACAGACTCGGGTTGCCCAACAATACTTATTGCATGTGCTTCAGGATCGAATAACAACGAATTATTGCATATAAAAAACATCTTTTATTCTCGGCTGTTACCGCATGCTTTTTAATCCCTGATACAACGACAAGAAAACCGCCTCCTGAACTGATTGTTTTTTCATCAGAAGGAGTTTTCTCCCCATCCCGGGTCGCGGTATTTTCGCTTAACTATACAACCTTAAAGCCAGGAAAGCAGGATAAAAAACTGTATATAACGAGTTAATTAATACAAATTTTCACAAACCGCTGTTCTGGTTAAAGTTTCCCTGCCCTGAAGCAATACGTTAGCAGAGGGTGTCCCGTTGTGAATGCGCCGGGAATGAACTCAACGCAGGCGGACCGAAAGTGAAACAGAAAAATAGTGTGAATAAGACAACTGCCTTTTATATCGCCGCGCTGTCATTGCCATTTTTCTCAGAAATGGCACTGGCCAATATGAGCGTGTATCCCATGGAACTTAACGTGGATAAGTCCGGTGCGGCGCAAATTAAGGTGGCGTCAAAAACGGATGATATTCAGTTCATTCGGGTGAGGCAAAAGAAAATTCTTAATCCCGGCACGCCCCTGGAAAAAGAGATTGATGTGGCCTCGTGGAAAGAAGGTGGCGTGGTTGTCACACCGGAAAAATTCGCCCTTGCGGCAGGCGCAATGCGCGTGGTTCGCCTGGTATCGCTTGCACCACCGGAAAAAGAGACGACATGGCGCGTCTATTTTGAAGGCGTAAAGCAGCCTGACAGCATTATTCCGGGCAAGGCAGAAAGCCCTGCGGCGACGGCAAGACTGGGCGTCAATGTGATCTGGGGCACCCTGATCCATCTCGCACCGGAAAAAAGCGTGGTTTCACTGACGATTGACCCTCTCAGGGGAACGTTAAAAAACAACGGCACGTTGCGCGTGCCGCTCAGGGAGATCGGTGTTTGTGATGCGGATTCATCGTGTAGATGGATTAAAGAAGACGCGACGATTTATCCGGACACCGAACGGAAATTAAAAACGCTCACGAAGGTACAAGGCCAGAAATATAAATTCCGCTACTTCAACTGGCTGAATAAAAGCGCTGAAGAAGCTGATTTACCCGTCGTGCGATAACACGACGTCACCGTAAAAACCCCACAGGGTTTGATTAAAGAGCCAGGGTGCTCATTTGTAAATATGGAGATATCAATGCGTAAGTACTTTAAACCTCTGATGATTGTTGCCGCGATGACCACGTCCGTTAGCGTGCTGGCGATTCAAAAAGATATTACCGTCAACGCCAGCGTTGATTCACAGCTGGATATGACTCAGGCCGATAACACGCCGCTGCCGGCAAGCATCGATATGCAGTACCTGCCTGGCCGCGGTCTGGAAAGCTACCGTCTGAATACCAAGGTGTGGTCTAACTCCGCCACCAGCAACGTGAAAGTCCGTCTGGTGAGCGCCGCGAAGCTGGCGAATGCCGACGGTGCTGAAACCATCCCTATGACGGTGAAGCTGGGCGATAAAACCCTCTCTACCGCAGATGTTGAATACACCGGTACCGAACTGTTCCCGGGGAGCATTGAAAACGGTTCTGCGGTACTGCCGCTGACCATTTCCCAGACCACCAAAGGCATTCTGAAAACCGGTCAGTACAGCGGCGTTGTCAGCCTGATGCTGACGCAGGCGACGACCACGGAAGGCGGTGCGTAACACCACAGCACCTAAGGAATAACGTCAGAGGGTGCCCACCCTCTGACGTCAGGATGATGTCGAGGCTCGTTCATGGCGTTTCACAGAAATACTCTCCTCTTTGTTGCTTTGTTACCCGCTTCCATCCAACTCGCCTGCGCCGGGCTGGCCGTCCCACCAGGTTTTGAAGATCTGGCAAAGACGCAGCGCCTGTGGACAGAGGTGAACCTCTACGGCGAATCGCTGGGCCTTTTTGAAACGGATATCACGCTTGAAACGGTGAGCTTTGTCGCACCTGAGACCGTGGTAGAGGCCATCAAACGCCGGTTTAATGACGCCCCATCCCTCGTTGCCACCGTCTCTGCCGCGCTGGCCGTTCCGCTTGCCCGTAACGGCAACCTGGCCTGCAGCAGCAACGGCTCCGCAGCGGGCTGCGATTACATCAATACCGATCGCGCGGCCATTATTTATGACGAGAATAACGCCCGCATTAACCTGTTCCTGGACAAGAAATTTCTGCCTAAGCAGACGGCAGAGAACACATGGTATCAGCCCACGCACGGCACCGAAAATGCGCTGATCCATCAACAAAACATTAACTTCGTTGCCGACAGGGATTATCAGTCGGCCACCGTGCAGGGCAACGGCGCGCTGGCGCTCACCCAGGACGGCTATGTGAATCTCGACTGGACCTGGCTGGGGCAGCGTTCACGGCACCAGCAGCAGCAGGAGGTCACCGTCAACAACGCCTGGTTCCGCCAGGATATCCTGCGTCAGTACTACGTCCAGGCAGGCGAGATGGATACCCGCGATCTGTTCAGCAATGCCGGCGGAAATATCACCCTCAGCCAGCTGCCGCTGGGCAAAATTCGCGGCCTGCGCACGGGTTCAACACGGGCGTGGATGAACCCGGTTCAGCAGTCGAAGGGAACCCCTGTTACCGTGCTGCTTTCCCATGACGCGCGTATCGACGCCCGCCGGGGCAATCAGCTGCTGGCGAGCTTTTATCTGAATGCCGGAGCGCAAACCCTGGACACGCGCTCGTTCCCGGACGGGAGCTACACCGTGACGCTCTCCATCTATGAAAATAACCGGCTGACGCGCACCGAGCAGGTGCCGTTTACCCGAACCGGCATTACGCCATTCGACCGCGTCGAGTGGTTCCTGCAGGCGGGCGAAACCGATAATAGCGATCAAAACGAAGAGCGCCGCGCGGTTGCGCAGGCGGGCGTTCGTCTGCCCGTCACCCCGACGCTGGCGCTGACCAGCGGCGCAACGTTCAAGAAAAACCAGCGTTTCCTGGAGAACGCGCTCGACTGGAGCCGGGGCTTCAACGCGGGCCCGATCGATGGCGTGCTGAGTACCCGGTTTAGCTACCTCTACGGCAGCGAAGGCCAGCGCGGCAATATTCAGCAAATCAGCTACAACGACGGTTTTTCTTTGAGCGTCTATCGCAACGCGTTATCCGCTGAAAACTGCAACACCCAAAACGCGGGATTTGACGCCGTGAACGGCTGTTATCGCACCCTCTCGGTGATGTTCTCCGTCCCGGTCGGCGCCTGGTATGCGAGCCTGGGGTATTCGGATAACCGCAACGAAGGCCGGTACGTTTCACGCCGGGAGCTGCCGGACAGTGACGATCGCCACGATGCGGGTTTGCCGTGGGAATCGGTCTATATGACCCGCTCGCGCACGCGGGCCTGGCAGGCTGGCCTGAGCAATGCCTTCAGCACCCATGGCCTGAACATTAACAGCAGCATTAACCTGTTCATGCGTAACGATGACGCCCGCGAAGGCAGGGATAAAGGCGGCTACCTGAGCGTGAGCCTGTCCATGGCGCATAACCGCCAGGGCGATGCGTCAAGCTACACCTCTCTGGGCGCGACATGGCAGCACCAGCAACGTGAAAAAAACCAGCTGAGCTACAACGTGGCGCATAACTGGTATGCCGATGCCCGCGGCGAAAATGAGTACGGCCTCAGCGCGTCGGGCATTAACAGCGACTCGCTGAATACCTCAGCCTATACGCGCCAGGGAGGACGATATGGCAACGGGAGTCTGACCGTCAGCGACGCCTGGGATCGTCAGGATCGTCGCCATACGCTGAGCAGCAGCGGCAACTACAGCTCGACGTTTGCACTGTCCCGCTCTGGCCTGTGGCTGGGCCGCTGGAGCGACGGTCGCCCTGCTTCCGCCGTCGCGGTGAACGTGACCACGCCGGAAGATGCTCAGGATCCGCGCGTCGCCGTGTCGCTGGATAACGGCGGCAGTGCCGATATTCCAGGCAATAGCCGCGCCCTCTTCGCGGTGCCGGGCTATCAGCAGACAACGTTGACGGTTAACGAATCGCTGGATGTCTCACGAGGAGCCAGCAGTGAAATCACGCAAGGATCGGGCAGCAGAACGCTGTTTATGGTGCCTGGCAAACTGCTGCGCCGGGACGTGCAAACCACCGCAAGCTACACCTGGCTCGGCCAGTTAACCGACGAGCGTCACTCGCCGTTTATCGGCGGCGTGCCGCTGAACGTGAACGGCTGGAGCGACCTTGGCAACGGCGGGTTTAGCGCCCAAAGCGACGCCCTGCTGCATAACCTCTACCTGGTGCGTCAGCAGCAGTTTTATCAGTGCGCGCTGAACGTGAAGAGTATGCGCGACGTGGTGCGTTATGTCGGGTCGATCCCCTGTAAGGAGTTAACCTTCTCCGCCCTGCCGGATGCCGTCCAGCAGCAGGCACAGCTGATGCTGGCCGGACGGTCGGTTCCTGCTGGACCGACTGCCATGAACACCGATAGCCTCACTAAAGGGAAATGATGTGATTAAGTGCCTCTTTATTTTTCTGTTCTTAAGCCTGTGGGCCAGCCAGACGCTGGCAGGCTCTCCCGCGGGACGAAATACCAGCGTAGGGATCAGCTTCGATCGCACCGCGCCGCCCGCGCGTTTTGACATCTGGTTTCATGAATCGGGCGGCTTTGACGCCGCCGATCCGCAAAAGTGGGGGCGCAATACCCTGACCTGTCAGTCCCGTACCGATACCACGAACGGCGCCTGCATGAACTCACCGGTCTGGTTCTCGGCGAACCCGGCCGCGCCTTATGCCATCAATTTAGCGTTTACCCATTCCCTTACCGGCAAGACGGTGAATATCAAGGTGTATGGCGATCACTACATGTTTATCAACAATAAAGTGTTCACCTTTGCCAGCTTTGTCACGGGAGGGACGACGGAAATTGCTAACTGGAACAGAGAGCCCTACTTCGATTTCTATATCGTGAAAAGCGAACTGGATAAGCTCGCCCTGCCGGGGATCTGGACCGCCACGCTGAAGCAGAACCTGCGCCAGTGGGGAAGCGCCGACTGCGGCGGCAACTTCAATGACGTGAATGTCGGCTGTCCTGGCTATCTCACCATCGCTAAATGGCAGGCAAATATTCGCATTGAGGTGGTCGACCCGGGAAACCAGCAGATTTATCTGCCGGCCTTTCCGCACTCCACGCCCATCGTTAACCTCAACCTGACCAACTTCCCGGGGCGCCCCGGGGGCAGCGAGATCCAGGGGGAAAACACGCTGGATATGTGCCTGTACGACGGCAAAAACAGCACCAGCACCCGCGCCTATCTTCGTTTTGAAGATGACGGGCTTCCCTCTGCGGGACGTGCCGAAGGCGCGTTTTCTATCCGGCGGCGCGGTGGAAGCCAGACGGATGCGCGGGACCGTCTCGACTATCAGGTCTCCGTTACCCATCCCGTCACAGGCGCAACCGAAACCGTCGCGAACGGTAAAACCGTAGTCTGGCAAGGCACTAACGATCCGCAGTATCTGCGTCAGGTCGTGCTGCCCGGCGGACACGAGAGCGTACTGTGCATTCCTGCGCCAATTATCCTGAAAACCCCCGCGTTCGCCGCCAGCAGTAAAAACGCGGGCGACTATACCGGCACGCTGCGCGTCATCTATACGCCCAGCACGTTATAACGAGGTCACCGTGAGTTACGCCATTCTCGACAATAATCGATTTTACGCCGAAGGACTGCGCTATGCGCTGCTGCGTCGGGGCGTTCAGTTAGAGGTCCAGAGCGATACTGTACAATGGCAGCCAACGCTGCTTACCCGCCGCGTGATTGTCGTCCGCTGCCGTTTTTCCGTGGCGGCGACGCATCAGGCGCTGATCAATATTTTGCTCAGGCTGGAAGCCGCCCGCTGGAAAGGCAGCCTTTATCTGGTCTGCAACGAAAAGGGGTGGGCGCTGGCGACGCATTTACGCAAGCGTTTCAGTACGCTAACGCTTTATATCATCGACGACAGGATCGCCGTTGCCGATGCGGCGTATTTGCTGGCAAAAGAGCCACGCCGCGTTCGAAGCCTGGACTGCTGCCTGACCGTTCCTGAATTCAACGTGCTCGATCTGATGCTGACCGGGTTGCCGGTCCGCCACATTGCCATCGTGACGCACATGTCGGAGAAACAGGTTTCAACCCATAAATGCAACGCGCTGAAGAAGCTCAATGCCAACAACCTGCTTCAGCTGCTCCTGTAGGTCACGGTTTATCCTGAGCCCGCTTTTTTGCTACACTGTCGCCGATTTTTCACCTACGACAGAAGATTATGTTCATTTTTGCAGGCCAGGAAATTGAGACCGATAGCGAAGGCTATCTGAAAGATACAACGCTCTGGAGCGAACCGCTGGCGGAGAAAATTGCGGAAAACGAAGGGATTACTCTTTCCCCCGAACACTGGGAAGTGGTGCGTTTTGTGCGCGAGTTTTATCTCGAGTTCAACACCTCTCCGGCCATCCGCATGCTGGTCAAGGCGATGGCCAATAAGTTCGGTGAAGAGAAAGGCAACAGCCGCTATCTCTATCGTCTGTTCCCGAAAGGTCCGGCAAAACAGGCCACCAAAATTGCCGGCCTGCCTAAGCCGGTGAAGTGTATTTAATACCGAATACCGAAGTTGACGTATTCGCGCCCCGGTTGATGGGGTTCCGTTAAGACCTTATCAACCCGCGCGCTGCGCGGCCCACCCGCTTTCAGCCACGCCACCAGCTTGTCAACCTGCTCTGCTTCGCCACAGGCGACCACCTCAACGCTGCCGTCATCCATGTTGCGCGCGTATCCCGTTAGCCCAAGCTCAATCGCTTCGCGCTGGGTACTGTAGCGGAAACCCACGCCCTGAACGACGCCGTGAACCCAGGCAATAGTGCAGACTTTAGACATTCTTCTTCTCCTTAACGTAGCGTTTTCGGCAAACAGCCGTAGTGCTGCCGGAAACGGGCGGTGAAACGAGAGCTGGACAGATACCCACATTGTAATGCGATTTCGCCGATCGGTAATCGGGTTGACTGTAACTGTGACAAAGCCACGGCCATCCTCACCTCCTCGACAATCTGGCGAAAACTCTGTGACTCCTCGCGTAACCGTCTGCGCAGCGTCGGCACGCTCAGGGCCAGACGGCTGGCGACGTCCTGCGCGGTCCAGGCTCTGGCGGGCGACAGCATAATGAACTGTCGCACCTGCTCGGTCAGGTTATTGCTTCGCTCGATAAGCAGCGGACCTGCCACGCCGTCATGCAGCAATGCCAGCAACAGACCGAAGGCCTGATGTTTTTGCAGCGCCTCCGGTAAATCCTGACGCACGGCGTGCAGCAGGTTATCCCACATAAACGCCAGCCCCTCGCTCAGCGGAGCGCAGAGCGAATGCAGCGTCGTGCGCGGCCAGGATTTCAGGTAATGCGCTTTAAACTCGGCAACGATTTCCGGCGATAACATCAGCAAGTCCGAGTGAAACAGACCGTTTGCAGGCTGATTGATGATCTCCATTGCCGTATTGGCAGGGATAATGATGAGTTCATCCCGGGTGGCCACCAGGCGGTTATCGTCCTGCACAATCACCTTACTGCCGTGAGTGATATGGCAAATCGCCGGGAAAAAGAGCTTAACCTGGTGCAGGCGATGCATTTTGCTGGCACTCACTTCACCCGCCGTGAGATGTTTATGTCGAAAATGGAACTCCTGCACCGGTTCATCCTTATCTGCTGTAGGTTGCGGTTAACTGAGCCTTTGCCAGAACGTGACTATTGAGCATAAAGCCGACCAGCGCGCCGCTCGCATTGTTGTCGACGGGCAGGGTATCCACGTCCAGCGCCCAGACGGTCATCTGATAGCGGTGAGGCTTATCGCCTGCGGGCGGACATGCGCCGCCGAATCCAGAATAACCGAAATCATTACGCCCCTGCACAGCGCCAGCAGGTAATTTTTCGCCATTTGGGTTACCGGCATCAGCGGGCAGCGTCATTGTCTTCACGGGAATGTTGGCTACTGTCCAGTGCCACCAGCCGCTGCCGGTAGGCGCATCCGGGTCATAGACCGTAATGGCAAAACTTTTCGCACCCGTGGGCGGATTTGTCCACGCCAGCTGCGGGGACTGGTTACCACCGTGGCAGCCAAATCCCTCAAACACCTGCTGTGGCGCTAACCGCCGGTCGCCGGAAATATCCCGGCTGGTCATGCTGAAAGGCGTTGCGGCTAAAACCTGAAAACTCATTGCCGTCAGAGCGGCTATTGTGATGACACTGCGCTTTTTCATGGGGGGTTTCCTTTGCTGAACTGGAATCCCACTGTATATCCCGCCGCAGTGCCGTAATGTGCTTAAGCGATTTGATTTTGTGCCGAAACGCTCAACGGCATCCGCAGATGATTGCGCCTTGCTGAATGTGCTACTCTACGCGCCATTTCCCTGAAATCGACAGAACAGCAAATTATGAGTGTACGTTTAGTGTTAGCCAAAGGGCGCGAGAAATCCTTACTGCGCCGTCATCCCTGGGTCTTTTCCGGCGCGGTTGCCCGTATGGAAGGCAAAGCCAGCCTCGGTGAAACCATTGATATCGTGGACCACCAGGGGAAATGGTTAGCGCGAGGCGCCTACTCGCCAGCCTCCCAGATCCGCGCGCGCGTCTGGACATTCGATAAAGACGAAACCATCGACATCGACTTCTTCGTCCGCCGTCTGCAGCAGGCGCAGCAGTGGCGCGACTGGCTGGCTAAACGCGACGGGCTGGACAGCTACCGCCTGATTGCCGGTGAGTCTGACGGCCTGCCGGGCGTGACCATCGATCGCTTCGGTAACTTCCTGGTGCTGCAGCTCCTGAGCGCCGGGGCGGAATACCAGCGCGCTGCGCTGATTAGCGCGCTGCAAACGCTGTTCCCGCAGTGCGCCATTTACGACCGCAGCGATGTGGCGGTGCGCAAAAAAGAAGGCATGGAGCTGACTCAGGGGCCGGTCACGGGTGAACTGCCGCCTGCCCTGCTGCCAATTGAAGAGCACGGCATGAAGCTGCTGGTGGATATTCAGGGCGGGCACAAAACGGGTTACTACCTTGACCAGCGCGACAGCCGTCTCGCGACGCGTCAGTACGTTGCCGACAAACGCGTGCTCAACTGCTTCTCCTACACCGGTGGGTTTGCCGTTTCGGCGCTGATGGGCGGCTGTGCCCAGGTGGTCAGCGTGGATACCTCGCAGGAAGCGCTGGACGTGGCAAAACAGAACGTCGAGCTGAACAAACTGGACTTGAGCAAAGCCGAATTTATACGCGACGACGTCTTCAAGCTGCTGCGTAAATACCGCGACCAGGGCGAGAAGTTCGACGTCATCGTGATGGATCCACCAAAGTTTGTGGAGAACAAAAGCCAGCTGATGGGCGCCTGCCGCGGATATAAAGATATCAACATGCTGGCTATCCAGCTGCTGAATCCGGGCGGAGTTTTGCTCACCTTCTCCTGCTCCGGCCTGATGACCACAGATTTATTTCAGAAAATCATCGCTGATGCCGCAATAGATGCTGGCCGTGATGTACAATTTATAGAGCAGTTCCGTCAGGCAGCCGATCACCCCGTGATTGCTACCTACCCGGAAGGACTGTATCTGAAAGGGTTTGCCTGTCGCGTCATGTAACTTGAAAAGAGAAATATTGCCCGCACATAACGTGTAAGTCGTATTTCCCGGGAGGTGACTATGATTGCCAGCAAATTCGGTATCGGCCAGCAGGTCCGCCACACTTTGCTCGGGTATTTGGGTGTGGTCGTGGATATCGACCCGGAGTATTCCCTTGATGAGCCGTCAGCAGACGAGCTGGCGGTGAACGCAGAGCTTCGCGCTGCACCCTGGTACCATGTGGTGATGGAAGGTGACGACGGGCAACCCGTCCACACCTACCTTGCCGAAGCGCAGCTAAGCAGCGAGCTGCAGGAAGAGCATCCGGAGCAACCCACTATGGATGAACTTGCTCAGACTATCCGCAAACAGTTACAGGCTCCGCGCCTGCGGAACTAAGCGTGTAAAAAAAGCCCGATGAACGGGCTTTTTTTTATTACTTCGCCAGCCCCAGACGGGGGATGTCGATCGCCGGACAGCGATCCATGACGACGTTCAGCCCCGCATCCCGCGCCAGCACGGCAGCCTGCTCGTTAATCACGCCCAGCTGCATCCACAGCGTTTTCGCCCCGACGGCGATAGCGTCCTGCGCCACTTCCCACGCCGCCTCGGAATTACGGAAGACATCGACCATATCAATTTTTTCCGGCACGTCAGCGAGCGTGGCATAACCCTGCTGGCCCAGTAAGGTTTTCCCCGCCACTTTTGGCGAGACCGGGATGACGTGATAGCCCTGATCGAGAAGGTATTTCATCACCCGATAGCTGGGACGATCGGGTTTATCGCTCGCGCCCACCAGCGCAATGGTACGCGTGGATGTCAGAATCTCGGCAATATCGTTCTCTTTCATGGTTTTTCTCCTGGCTTTTTTAAAAGTGTACGCCAAACCGCACATCTCAACCATCCATCCCATACCGATGCATGAGGGCAAAACGGCCAAATATGTCTATATGTTAGTAAACGTGATTATCGAAAAATTTAGATACATTAATGCGGCGACAGGATTTCTGACGGGAGCCTTCTATGAAAACCGGTATTGCCACTGCTCTGATTGCATTAGTGATGCCGGTCTGCGTTTTTGCGACCACGCTCCGGCTCTCTACCGATATTGATCTTCTGGTACTGGACGGAAAAAAGGTCTCCAGTTCGTTATTGCGCGGTGCGGACAGTATCGAGCTGGATAACGGACCGCATCAGCTGGTATTCCGCGTAGAAAAATCGATCGGTCTGGCCAATCACGAGCAACGGATATACATCTCCCCGCCGCTGATCGTCAGCTTTAATACCCGACAAATCAGTCAGGTGAATATTACCCTGCCACGACTTGAAACGGAGAAGGAATCAGCGGCCTTCGACGCGTCTCCCCGCATTGAACTGCTGGACGGGGATGCGATGCCGATTCCGGCGAAGCTGGATATTCTGGCGCTGACGACTTCACCGAAAGGTCCGGACTACGAGGCCGCGACGCAGACCTATAACAAAGCCGGTAAACGCGCGTCGCTTCCTCAGTTTGCCACCATGATGGCTGACGACAGTACGCTGCTTTCCGGCGTCTCTGAACTGGACGTCATTCCTCCCCAGTCCCAGGCCCTGACGGAACAGCGCCTTAAATTCTGGTTCCAGCAGGCCGATGCCGACACGCGGGCCCGGTTTTTACAATGGGCAAAACAACAACCTTCATCATAAGCCACATTTTTTACGCCTTTCTCTTGCAGCATCAGACGGTTCCCGTCATCGTGTAGGCAGTTAACCTGATGGATATGATTATGGAACTGACAACACGCACGCTCCCGGAACGCAAACACATTGCTCTGGTAGCGCACGATCACTGTAAACAAATGCTGCTTAACTGGGTTCGCCGCCATCAGTCTTTGCTGGAAAAGCACGCCCTGTCGGCGACCGGCACCACCGGTAACCTGATCCAGCGCGAAACGGGTCTGGAGGTAAACGCCATGCTGAGCGGCCCGATGGGCGGCGATCAGCAGGTCGGCGCACAGATTTCCGAAGGGAAGATTGATGTGCTGATCTTCTTCTGGGACCCGCTAAACGCGGTTCCGCACGACCCGGACGTCAAGGCCCTGCTGCGCCTGGCGACGGTGTGGAATATTCCGGTGGCGACAAACCTCTCGACGGCGGATTTCATCATCGAATCGCCGCAGTTTAACTCGCCGGTAGATATCCTTATTCCGGACTATCAGCGTTATCTTTCAGAGAGATTGAAGTAGCTTTTTTTGCCGGGTGGCGGCTACGCCTTACCCGGCCTACCCATCCTTGCCCAGCGGCGTTATGGCTTCCGCGCCACCGGCACATCAATACTCTTCAAAATATCGACAAACACGGATGGCTCCTCTTTATTGAACAGCAGCCAGACGCGATGGCGCGCGCGGGTCATGGCCACATACAGCAAACGCCGCTCTTCGGCATCCGGGAAATCTTCCGGCACGGGCAGCAAGGCCTGCTCCATGACTGACTCGCGGGCCGGGGCCGGGAAACCGTCGCTCCCCTCTTTCAGCCCCATGACAATCACATAGTCGGCCTGCTGCCCTTTGCTGGCGTGAATCGTCATAAATTCAAGCTGCAGCTTCGGCCAGCGGGTGGCCGCCTTTTCCAGCGCCTCGGGTTTGAGGTGATGGTATCGCGCCAGCACCAGGATACGTTCATCAGGCTTCGCGTAGCCGCTGAGCTTGTCCAGCAGCGGTTCCAGCTGGTCTTCCGCCAGCAGGGTCACGGCTTTTTTATCCCCTGCCCGCAGGCTATTGAGCGGCTTTGCCAGCTGATGCGGGTTCTGCTGGATAAAGCGGTTGGCGATTTCACCAATCCGTGAATTGAAGCGGTAGGTGGTGTCCAGATCGCTGCGATCGCCTTCGCCAAAATAGTGATGGAATGCGGTCGTCAGCGAAAGCTGCGCCCCGCTGAAGCGATAGATGGCCTGCCAGTCGTCACCCACCGCAAACAGCGAAGTATGCTTATTTTGCGCCCGTAGCGCCGAAAGCAGGGCTGCGCGCTGCGGAGAGATGTCCTGAAACTCATCCACCAGAATATGTTTCCACGGGCTGACAAAGCGCCCCTTCTCAAGAATGATGATGGCCTGGTGGATTAGGCCGGAAAAATCGACGGCATTTTCCGCTTTCAGCGCGGTTTTCCAGGCCTTCAGCAGCGGCGCCATCAGCTTGACCCGCTTCGAAAACAGATCGCGGATCGCCTCCGGCGCGCTTTCAATCATCTCTGCCTGCGTTCCGCCGTGCATTCGCATCAGGCTGACCCAGCGGTCAAGCCGTAAACCCAGCCGACGCGCCAGTTTGTCATCCTGCCAGAAGCAGCCCTCCGGCACGTCCCAGTTGAGTTCCTCCTCGAGCCACTGGCGCCACCCTTTCGCCTGCGCCTTTTTCTCACTGCACTGCTGGCGCCACGTTTTGATAAACAGTGCCTGGCGCGCCTGCGCGTCGTTTTCCAGCTTACTGATAGCAGGCACTTTTTTACTGCCCTGCTGAATAATATGCAGGGCAAGGGCATGGAAGGTTCTGGCCGTGATATCCCGGGTATGCAGACGTTCCTGGATCCGTTCGTCCATCTCCTGGGCCGCCTTGCGGCCAAAGGCCAGAAGCAGAATTTGATCGGCGACCGCTTCCCCGGTCGTCAGCAGCCAGCCGGCACGCGCGACCAGCACCGACGTTTTCCCGCTACCGGCTCCCGCCAGCACCAGCAGCGACTGCTCACCGTTGACCACCGCGCGCGCCTGAGCCGGATTAAGCGGAGAAGACTCCACCGTACTGAAAAAGTCGGCGTATTGGGTGAGCATGGCGTCCGTCCAGGCCTGATTATGGGCGAGTCGGCTTTTATCCTTTTCATTCAGCCAGGCCTGGCACTGGCGCCAGGCGTCGCGACAATTGTCAAACTCCTCAAGACGCGCCACGGATAACGGCAGCGCCGAGAGTGCCTGCCGGATCTTTTGCTGCAACCCGGCGGTCTGCTGACGGGTGAGCCACGAATGCTGCGCGTTGCTTTGCGCGATATCGTCCAGCACCTTTTGAAGCACTCCGGCGGCAATCACGCTCATATCCTGACTCCACTGCTGCCAGAGCGCGTTCAGGTGATGGTGGAAACGCTGGGTTTCTGCCCACTCGGTGCCGTGAAGACGCACGACTTTATCGTCAGGCAGTACGAACTCGAGTTCGCCCCACACCAGCCCGCGTTTGCAGTGGATAGCCAGAAGCTGATTAAACGGAATAAGGTATTCGTGGCGTTCTCCAGAGACTTTTACCCCGGCATTAAGGAGAACCACCCGGTCGTAAGGGTGTTGCGCCAGACGTTTGCCTAACGACGTTGCTTTCAGTTCCATGTTCCGCCAAATCCACGAAGAGATAATTTACCTGACAGTGTAACTGCCAGTTTTAAGGTGCTCCAGCCTAAAAAAACGTTACAATCATTGGGCGTTAATTTTATCGAAAGGAAGTGAGGGTTTATGCGTACCGTTCTGAATGTGTTGAATTTTGTGCTGGGCGGTTTTGCCACCACCCTTTCCTGGCTTTTTGCCACGCTGGTGAGCATCGTCCTGATTTTTACGCTCCCCCTGACTCGCTCCTGCTGGGAAATCACAAAACTCTCCTTCATCCCCTACGGGAATGAAGCCATCCACGTTGACGAACTGAATCCGGAGAGCAAAAACGCCCTGATGAATACGGGGGGTACCCTGCTTAACATTCTGTGGCTGATTTTCTTCGGCTGGTGGCTCTGCATCATGCATATTTTTGCGGGTATTGCGCAGTGCATCACGATTATTGGTATTCCGGTGGGGATCGCGAACTTTAAGATCGCCGCTATCGCTCTTTGGCCCGTCGGGCGCAGGGTTGTTCCGGTCGAAGTGGCCCAGGCGGCGCGTGAAGCCAATGCGCGTCGTCGTTTTCAGTAACTAAGGACTGGCCGCGTTTATGCTAAGCCCACTGCTTCGCCGTTATACCTGGAACAGCACCTGGCTTTATAACGTCAGGATATTTATCGCACTTTGCGGCACGGTTGCCCTGCCCTGGTGGCTGAATGACGTCAAGCTCACCATCCCGCTCACGCTGGGCGTCGTGGCCGGGGCGCTGGCGGACCTGGACGATCGTCTGGCCGGGCGTTTACGCAACCTGGTCATCACGCTCGTCTGCTTTTTTATTGCGTCAGCGTCCGTTGAGTTACTTTTCCCCTGGCCCTGGCTGTTTGCCCTGGGTCTGACGCTCTCAACCAGCGGGTTTATTTTGCTGGGCGGCCTCGGGCAGCGCTATGCCACTATCGCTTTTGGCGCCCTGCTGATCGCCATCTATACCATGCTGGGCGCATCCCTCTACGACCAGTGGTACCAGCAGCCGGTTCTGCTGTTGCTCGGCGCCATCTGGTATAACCTGCTGACCTTAACCGGTCATCTGATCTTCCCTGTTCGTCCTCTGCAGGACAACCTTGCCCGCAGCTTTGAGCAGCTAGCCCACTATCTTGAACTGAAATCCCGGCTGTTCGACCCGGATATCGAGGAAGAAAGCCAGGCGCCGCTCTACGATCTGGCGCTGGCAAATGGTCAACTGGTCGCCACCCTTAACCAGACAAAAGCCTCTCTGCTGACCCGTCTGCGCGGCGATCGCGGTCAGCGCGGAACGCGAAGAACCTTACACTACTATTTTGCCGCCCAGGACATTCATGAACGCGCCAGCTCCTCGCACGTCCAGTATGCCGCCCTGCGCGAGAAGTTCCGCTACAGCGACGTGATGTTCCGCTTCCAGCGCCTGCTCTCCATGCAGTCCCAGGCGTGCCAGCAGCTCTCGCGCTCCATTCTGCTGCGCACACCCTATCAGCATGACCCACGTTTTGAACGCGTATTTAGCCATCTGGACGCAGCGCTCGACCGCGTTCAGGCCAGCGGAACGTCACCGGAACACATCAAAGCGCTGGGCTTTCTGCTCAACAACCTGCGGGCAATTGATGCTCAGCTGGCGACCATCGAGTCCGAGCAGGCGATGGCGCTTCCGGGCAGAGAAGTCGACAATCAGCTTGCTGATGACAGCGTGCACAGTTTTAGCGATATGTGGCTACGCCTGAGCCGCAACTTTACCCCGGAGTCGGCTCTCTTCCGCCACGCGGTGAGAATGTCGCTGGTGCTGTGCGTGGGTTATGCCTTTATCCAGATAACCGGGCTGCATCATGGCTACTGGATCCTGCTGACCAGCCTGTTCGTCTGCCAGCCGAACTATAACGCCACCCGACACCGCCTGGCGCTGCGTATTATCGGCACGCTGGTCGGCGTCGCAATCGGCCTGCCGGTGCTTTATTTCGTGCCTTCCGTCGAAGGGCAGCTGATTCTGATCGTGATCACCGGCGTGCTGTTTTTCGCGTTTCGCAACGTGCAGTACGCCCATGCCACCATGTTCATCACGCTGCTGGTGCTGCTCTGCTTTAATCTGCTGGGTGAAGGGTTTGAAGTCGCCCTGCCCCGGGTGATTGATACGCTGATTGGCTGCGCGATTGCCTGGGCCGCGGTCAGCTTTATCTGGCCGGACTGGCGTTTTCGCAATTTGCCGCGCGTGGTAGACAGGGCGATGAATGCCAACTGTCGTTACCTTGACGCAATTCTGGAGCAGTACCACCAGGGTCGCGATAACCGTCTGGCTTACCGGATAGCACGTCGCGACGCGCACAACAGTGATGCTGAACTGGCCTCCGTGGTCTCTAACATGTCAACGGAGCCGCGCGCCACGGCTGAGATTCGTGAGACAGCGTTCCGCCTGCTCTGCCTGAACCATACCTTCACCAGCTATATTTCGACGCTGGGGGCCCACCGCGAGAAGCTCACTAACCCGGCGGTTCTCAACCTCCTCGATGACGCCGTCTGCTATGTCGATGATGCGCTTCATCACCGCCCGGCCGATGAACCGCGCGTTCGACAGGCTCTGGATGAACTGGCTCAACGCATTGCGCATCTTGACCCGGGAAACGACAGCAAAGCGCCGCTGGTTCTTCAGCAGATAGGCCTGCTGATCGCTCTGCTGCCTGAAATTTGCCGTCTGCAACAGCACATCGCTACCTGGAGGAACGACTCTCCTGCGGCTCAGGCAGCGCATTAAACCACTCCGTCAGCTCCCGGCGGATACCTGCCGGGAGCGCCGCCTCATGCAGCCCTTCGATAGCCCCTTCCAGCGCAAAGAGCACTTTTATACTGAGTGCTTTATTCTTTGCCCGCATCTTCAGCCAGCTCGCTCTGGCGCCCAGCGCCCGCAGCGTTTCTTCATTGGTGATACCAGCTTCATAGAGCAAGACTTCAAGCTGAAAGGTCAGGTTCGGCAGATCCTTAAGACGGGTTCGTTGATGACGCTGGTAGCGCTCTTTCCTTGCCGCACTGAGTGCAAACGAGGAGAGCTGAAGCAACCGCTCCCTGTCCTGCCATAATCCGTCATCCACACGATAATAGTTGAGCAGCACCGGGCGGCCTCGCTTCATCAACGTCAAGAAGGAGGAAGCATTTTTTACACAGTATTTTGCACTCTCTTCACACGCGCGAAGGTAAAGTTCGCCATCGGACACCATGGCAAAGACCGCATCATCCACTGCCAGGGTGTAACCGCCAAACAGCGCGCGATGATGAATCTCGCCCAACGGAGAGAGGTATTCCTGGGATTTATAAATCCGTTCATAAGATATCTTTTTCATGATATTTCCCTTCAAAATCATAGGCTAACAACGAAATTTCTTACTAGCGGATCCGTTAGCAGGAAAATAGGCAACTTATCGTCGTTGAGCAAGATGATTTTTCGAGGGGCATCAAGATTGAATGAATTTTGCGAGTCGCTTTCCGAAAATGAGGTTGATCTTTGGGCATACAGGGGTTACTGTATATCCATACAGTAACTACAGGGCTGGAATGAATATGCACACTTCAGGCTATGCAAATCGCGCAATCTCTCTCTCTTCTGCTGCAGGCAATGTCGCGCAGAATTCCGTCGAGCGTGTTTCCACAGGGCTTATCAGTGAAGTGGTTTATCGTGAAGACCAGCCCTTGTTAACGCAACTTCTTTTACTGCCATTATTACAACAACTCGGTCAGCAATCGCGCTGGCAGCTTTGGCTCACGCCTCAGCAAAAGCTGAGTCGCGAGTGGGTTCAATCCGCAGGCCTTCCGCTGACCAAGGTCATGCAGATTAATCAACTTTCGCCTTGCGATACCGTTGAGTCGATGATCCGCGCGTTACGCACAGGAAATTACAGCGTGGTGATTGGTTGGTTACCGGAAGAATTGACGGAAGAGGAACATTTCCGACTGACTGAAGCCGCTGAAGAAGGGAATGCGATCGGGTTCATTATGCGTCCGGTTCGATCGGATTCTTACCGCAGAGGACAACTTTCAGGGCTAAAAATTCACTCAAATTTGTATCATTGAGTGAAATTAAGATTTTTCCTGGAATTTTTTTTGACCGCAAGATGGGATTTTAGTTCCCGGCCTTAAAATTGCGGCAAGGCTTGTCTGGTGCGGTTCTCCTTAATTTTATTGCACAAAATTCGTTCAAAAAATGTTAAATAATCGGTATACGGAACTTTTTTTTTCATATGCCTGACGGACTTCACACTTGTAAGTTTTCAGCTACGTTGTAGACTTTACATCGCCAGGGGTGCTCGGCCTAAGCCGAAGATATCGGTAGATTTATATTTGACCACGCCCCCCGGTGAAGGATTTAACCGTGATTCTCTCTTGAGACTTTCATGGCGAATTTTGGATGATAACGAGGCGCAAAAAATGAAAAAGACAGCTATCGCGATTGCAGTGGCACTGGCTGGCTTCGCTACCGTAGCGCAGGCCGCTCCGAAAGATAATACCTGGTATGCAGGTGGTAAACTGGGCTGGTCTCAGTTCCACGACACCGGCTGGTACAACAGCAGCCTGAACAATGATGGCCCAACTCACGAGAGCCAGCTTGGTGCAGGTGCGTTCGGTGGCTATCAGGTTAACCCGTATGTTGGTTTTGAAATGGGTTACGACTGGTTAGGTCGTATGCCATACAAAGGCGACACCGTAAACGGCGCTTTCAAAGCACAGGGCGTTCAGCTGACCGCTAAACTGGGTTACCCAGTAACTGACGATCTGGACGTGTACACCCGTCTGGGCGGCATGGTATGGCGCGCTGACTCCAGCAACAGCATCGCTGGCGACGACCATGACACCGGTGTTTCCCCAGTATTCGCTGGTGGCGTTGAGTGGGCTATGACCCGTGACATCGCTACCCGTCTGGAATACCAGTGGGTTAACAACATCGGCGACGGCAACACCGTTGGTGTTCGTCCAGACAACGGCATGCTGAGCGTAGGTGTTTCCTACCGTTTCGGCCAGCAGGAAGAAGCAGCACCAGTTGTTGCTCCAGCGCCGGCTCCAGCTCCAGAAGTACAGACCAAGCACTTCACTCTGAAGTCTGACGTTCTGTTCAACTTCAACAAAGCGACTCTGAAACCAGAAGGCCAGCAGGCACTGGATCAGCTGTACACCCAGCTGAGCAACCTGGATCCTAAAGACGGTTCTGTAGTGGTTCTGGGCTTCACCGACCGTATCGGTTCTGACGCTTACAACCAGAAACTGTCTGAGAAACGTGCTCAGTCTGTTGTTGATTACCTGATCTCTAAAGGTATCCCAGCTAACAAGATCTCCCCACGTGGTATGGGCGAATCTAACCCAGTTACTGGCAACACCTGTGACAACGTGAAAGCTCGCGCTGCACTGATCGACTGCCTGGCTCCAGATCGTCGCGTAGAGATCGAAGTTAAAGGCATCAAAGACGTTGTAACTCAGCCAGCGGCATAAGTTATCGTCTTATAAAAAAACCCCGCAATGCGGGGTTTTTTATTGTCTGAAGAAAAGTAAAAAACTACTTTTTACCCAACAGCGCCTGAAGGTCGTTCTTCAGTGTCGACATCTGGTTGGCGTATTTCTCTTTATGTTCTGCATCCTCAATCAGCTGCACGATGGTTTCCGACAGCGTTTTGCCCCGTCGTTGTGCCAGCCCGGCCAGCCGCTGCCAGACAACAAATTCCAGGTCGATTGATTTTTTGCGCGTGTGCTGATGCTCAGCATTAAAATGCCGTTTGCGTCGCGCACGGATAGTTTGCTTCATCCGGTTTAACAAGGCAGGATTGATGTGTTTCTCAATCCAGCCGTTAACCTGTACCGGTTCATTTTCGAGGGTCAGCAAAATATCCACGGCTTCTTGTGCAGCGCTGGCTTCGATGTAGCAGGTGATCAGTTCCCCTTCACGGTGCTTTTTGACCAGGTACTTCCATTTCCAGCCGCTTTCGAGATTTTCCAGTTGTTGATATTTCATTGCGATCTCAGTGTTACCACGTAACTCTGTTCAGAATATCAGTTTTTTAGCAATCTGCTGAAAAGAAATCATATCCTGTGAGTGAATGCAGCCAATCACCCTGTCGAAATCCCCAATCCTGCTTGGGTACAGCCCCCCGCTTACGGTATACTCCACGCTTTTACATCTGACTAAAAAACATCAACTTTGACCATTACGAAACTTGCATGGCGTGACCTTGTTCCGGATACCGAAAGTTATCAGGAACTGTTTGCACAGCCAGATCTCGCAAAAGAACACGAATTCATCCTTAGCGATACGCAGCCCCGTTTGCATTACGCGCTGGAGCAGGTATTAAGCCCATGGGCAACTGCGCCTTTCATGCTGCTCAAAGCCCCGGAAGAAGCGGAATACCTGACGTTGTTCGGGGATGCCGTGCGTCAGTTAAAGCCGGAAGCGAATGCCGTTTTTGGCGGCCAGTATCGTATCGCTGGACATGATGTCACTTTCGAACCGGCGGCGCAGGCTGACGGCCTTTTTGCCGCTAAGGGCGAGGTGATTACCGCGAACTGGGTCGAGGCTGAACAACTCTTTGGTTGTCTGCGCCAGTTTAACGGCGAGCTTTCGCTGCAGCCTGGGCTGGTACATCGCGCAAATGGCGGTGTCCTGATCATCTCGCTGCGTACCCTGCTCTCGCAGCCATTGCTGTGGATGCGTCTGAAAACCATCGTGCATCAGCAGCGTTTCGACTGGGTCGGCTACGATGAGTCTCGTCCTCTGCCTGTCTCGGTTCCGTCTATGCCGCTGTCATTAACCGTCGTGCTAACGGGCGACCGTGAATCGCTGGCAGACTTCCAGGAAATGGAGCCTGAACTGGCTGAACAGGCGGTGTATAGCGAATACGAAGACAATATCCAGATTGCCGATGCCGACGATATGGCGCAGTGGTGCCAGTGGGTGATGGCCGTTGCTGAACGTTTTGCGCTGCCAACGCCTGCGGCTGACGCATGGCCAGGCCTGATCCGCGAAGCGGTGCGTTATACCGGTGACCAGGAAACGCTGCCACTCTGCCCGCTCTGGATCGGCAAACAGCTGCGTGAAGTGGGCGTGGTGAGCGGTAGCGGTGCGTTCACCGGGGAGCAGCTCACCCAGATGCTGGCTCAGCGTGAGTGGCGGGAAGGCTATCTTGCTGACCGTATGCAGGATGAAATTCTGCTGGAACAAATTCTGGTGGAAACCGAAGGCGAACGCGTCGGACAGATCAACGCCCTGTCGGTGATTGAATTCCCTGGCCATCCGCGCGCGTTCGGGGAGCCGTCCCGTATTAGCTGCGTTGTGCATATTGGCGATGGCGAGTTTACCGACATCGAACGCAAAGCCGAGCTGGGCGGAAACATTCACGCCAAAGGCATGATGATCATGCAGGCGTTTTTGATGTCTGAACTGCAGCTTGAGCAACAGATCCCCTTCTCCGCCTCGCTGACGTTTGAGCAGTCCTACAGCGAAGTGGATGGCGATAGCGCCTCTATGGCTGAACTGTGTGCCTTAATCAGCGCCCTGGCGGAAGTGCCCATCAATCAGAACATCGCGATCACCGGTTCGGTGGATCAATTTGGCCGTGCGCAGCCTGTGGGTGGCCTCAATGAAAAAATTGAAGGCTTCTTCTCTATTTGTCAGCAGCGCGGTTTAAACGGCAAGCAGGGTGTGATTATTCCGGCTCCCAACGCACGCCATTTAAGCCTCAGCCAGGAAATTCTGGATGCGGTTGAACAAGAGCAGTTCGCTATCTGGGCCATCGAAGGGATTGAGGATGCACTACCCTTACTGACAAACCTGGTATGGGATGGCGAAGGGCAAACCACCCTGATGCAGACTATCCAGGAGCGCATTGCTCAGGCAACACAGCAGGATGCTCGTCACCGTTATCCATGGCCGTTACGCTGGCTGGGCTGGTTTAGTTCGAACTGATCGGACTTGTTCAGCGTACACGTGTTAGCTATCCTGCGTCCTTCACTAAAATAAGGCTTACTGAGAACATGGTAGATAAACGCGAATCCTATACAAAAGAAGATCTTCTTGCCTCTGGTCGCGGTGAACTGTTTGGCGCGAAAGGCCCACAGTTACCGGCCCCGAACATGCTGATGATGGACCGTGTCGTGAAAATGACCGAAACCGGCGGCAACTTCGATAAGGGTTACGTAGAAGCAGAACTCGATATCAACCCGGACCTGTGGTTCTTCGGCTGCCACTTTATTGGCGATCCGGTAATGCCTGGCTGTCTGGGTCTGGATGCCATGTGGCAGCTGGTTGGCTTCTATCTGGGCTGGCTGGGTGGTGAAGGTAAAGGCCGCGCGCTGGGCGTAGGCGAAGTAAAATTCACCGGCCAGGTTCTGCCTACGGCGAAGAAAGTGACCTATCGTATTCACTTCAAGCGCATCGTTAACCGCCGCCTGATTATGGGCCTGGCAGATGGCGAAGTGCTGGTAGACGGTCGTCTGATCTATAGCGCAAGCGACCTGAAGGTTGGCCTGTTCCAGGACACGTCCGCGTTCTGATCGTGCTTTCGCACCTCCAGAAAGGCGAAACCTCCGCATTGCGGAGGTTTCTTTTTTGAAAGAGACGTTATCAGGCTATGAGTGCCCTGTCGCCGATGGCTTCTCGCCAGCCTCCAAGCCATTGTGACCTTTGATTTATCGTCTGATAAGGACACATTTCTTTAGAACGTCCAGCGATGCCGGCCTGATAACCACGTTGATGAGCCCGTTCCAGGCGATCTCGTTTCTGTCTCTTCATGCCTCGTTTCCCTCATTCTTTTGTCTGGTGGAAAGAAAACAGTGTCTGCACTATCTGCACAGGCACAGATAACGAATACCCCGAATTAGTCGCATCGTCAATGTTCAAAATTCATACGGGTGTCATATTTGTGAGCTAGCTGGAAGTTCATTTGTACAAAAATTGTGACGTGGCACAAGTAACAACCTGAGTTGAAAACGAAAAAAAACCGCAATCAGCGACAGACCGATTGCGGTTTCTGATGATGAATTTTACTTATGGCAGCCGGGAAATCTCTCTCGCGATACTGGCCGACTCCTGCGCCCATCCCTGAGCCAGGACTTTCACCATTTCGTCATAGCCATCTTTCTGCTGCTTCAGCTCCAGATGGAAAGGACGCTTAATCAGCTGCCCCTGATGGTTCAGCAACCACTCCCCGCTGATGACCACCGCACCGTCATAACGGCCGTGGAAGCCCGTTACGGTGACGTTCAGCGTATCCTGATCGTTACCCAGCGGCTGCGATGCGACTACCCACCCCGGAAGCTGGCTGCCCAGATTGGCCACCAGCGTGTTGCGCAGCTGCTGATCCAACGGGCTGGCCCACAGGTTGTTGGTTGCAATCACGTATTTCACGTCGCTGGTCTGATAGACCACGCCGTTTCCTGCCAGATAATCTGGCACGGCGACTTGCTCAACCCACAGCTGGCGGTTTCCCTGACTGGCCGTGCTTTGCCCACCGCTGTGGGTTGCCACAGGCAGCTGATAATAGCTTTTATTATCTCCCCCTGAACTGCATGCCGTTAACAGCAGAGCGCCAACCATCAATAGCCATTTTTTCATTCTTTTGCCCTCTTCGGCTCAGGATCCTTTTTATCTTTCGCTTCGAACACCAGCGCATTGCTCTTCTCGTTGAGCGTTTTCAGCACCGGCTGCAGTTCACGCAGGACCTGATCAAGACGCTGCATATCTGCCACCATCTTGTTATAGGCCGCTGATCCCGGCTGGAAGCCCTGCATACTGCGGTTCAGCTCACGCAGCGTTTTCTGCATGTCCTGCGGCAGCTGCTGCATGCTCTGGCTCGCCGTGATCTTGTTGATGTTATCCAGCGTGGTTTGCAGACGGCGCATCGTTGCCTGGCTTTCGCTCAGCGAGTTTGTTGCCGCTTCAATCATCGGATTCAGTGGCAGATTGTTGATCTTATCCAGCGTCTCCATCAGACGCTGCTGGATCTGCGCCAGACCGCTGCTCACCGTTGGAATGATCTTGTAGCCACCGAATTCACGGATACCGGTAATCGGCGGTGCTTTCGGGTAGAAGTCCATATCCACATACAGCGCACCGGTTACCAGGTTGCCGGTTTTCAGCGACCCGCGCAGACCGCGTTCCATCAGTTGGGTGATATGAGTCGCGATATCCTGATTTTCACCAATTTGATTAAGCAGACGCTCTGGTTCAATGCGGATCAGTACCGGAATGCGGTAATCATCATCCAGCACCTGCTGAAGGCCCGGAACGAAGAACGGCACTTGCCCAACCGTACCGAGACGAATGCCGCGGAACTCAACAGGCGCCCCCGGCTGCAGGCCGCGAACGGAGTCTTTAAAGAACATCAGGAAGTCAACGTGATCGGTATAGAGCGCATCCTGAATGCTTTTTTGATCGTCAAAGAGACGGAAAGCGGTGTTCTCTGCGACCGGCTGCCCTAAATCCAGGCCCTCCGGCACGTCAAAGCTCACGCCGCCACCAAACAGCGTGGTCAGCGAACCCATTTCAACGCGCATGCCTGCCGAAGTCAGATCCACCGCGATCCCGCTGTCTTTCCAGAAGCGGACGTTGCTGGTGACCAGGCGATCGTTTGGCGCATTAATGAAGAGCTGATAGCTGATCGCGCGTTTCTGTGGATCAAACGTGCTTTTCTCAACCGAACCGACGCGGTAGCCGCGGAACAGAACCGGGTCGCCCGCCGTGAGCTGACCCGCTTTTTTGCTGTCGAGGATCACGCGGATGCCCTTGGCATCAGGCGGTGCAAGCGGCGGTGAATCCAGAAGCTGGTATTGGGCCGGCTGGTTACCCTTAGCGCCCGGCTGCAGCTCAATGTAGGCACCCGAGAGCAGCGTCCCCAGGCCGCTGATCCCTTCACGCCCCACCTGCGGCTTAACGACCCAGAAAACGGAATCGCCGTGCAGCAGTTTTTCCATGCCGGCATTCAGGCGCGCCTTAATCTCCACATGGGTTAAATCGTCGGTCAGGGTTGCGCTTTCCACCACGCCCACATCCACGCTACGGCTTTTGATGGTCGTTTTACCGCCCTCAATCCCCTCGGCATTGGTGGTTATCAGCGTCACTTCCGGCCCCTGATGGCTGTAATGATAAAACAGGATCCAGGCACCGATCAGCGCAGTCACGATGGGAAAAATCCACACCGGAGACCAGTTTTTGACCTTCTGCACTTTCGCCTCTCCACTCTTATTTTCCATGCTCTTACTCTTCCTCATGGCTTGATTCAGGCTCACGATCCCACGATAAACGAGGGTCGAAGGTCATGGCCGCAAACATGGTCATGATCACGACCAGTGCAAACATTAAAGCCCCCATCGCAGGATAAATACTCATCAAACCGCCCATCCGCACCAGCGCAGAGAGAACGGCGATGACAAACACGTCAATCATTGACCAGCGTCCGACAAACTCGACCACTTCATAAATCAGGTGCATGCGTTCGCTGTCGCGTTTCCCATGACCTTTCGCATCCCAACAGAGCCAGGCGATGGCGATCATTTTTAAGGTGGGCACCATAATACTGGCGATAAAGATGACGCCAGCGACCGGATAGGAACCTTCGCCCCAGAGCAGTATCACCCCGGCCAGGATCGTCGAGGGCATTTTGTCGCCGAGCAAATCGGTGATCATGATTGGCAGAATATTGGCTGGCAGATACAGCATGACGGACGTGACCAGCAGCGCCATCGTCCACTGCAGGCTATTTTTACGGCGCACGTGCCCTTTCGTTTCGCAGCGCGGACAAACGTCGAGATCGGCGGGCAGCACGGCGGTACAGCACGGGCACGAGCGAAGCCCCTGGCGAATGCCGGGCACGCCGACCTTCACCGTCTGCGCAAGCGTCGGTGCCGGGGCGATATCATCCCACGCCCAGCGTCTGTCCACGCACTGGAAAGCGCGCAGCTGCAGGACGCAGTACAGACACCAGGGAATAAAGCTGCTGCCAATCCCCACGTCGCCGTACGCCATCAGCTTCACGAAACTGACCAGGATCCCCGCCAGAAAGATCTCCGCCATCCCCCAGCTTTTGAGCTGAAACAGAATACGCGCAAGTCGGATTTTCAGCGGTGCCGGCATCCTGACGCGGTTCACCAGCAAAAGGATGACGACCAGGCAAAAAGCCGGGACTATCTGGACAAACAGGAGAAAGAAGGTCCCCAGGCTGGCGTAATCTTCCGAGAACATCACGCCCGGGATTTCAAGCAGATCCACCTGACTGGTGATCCCCCCCACCTTCATATAGATGAAGGGGAAGAGATTAGAGAGCAGCAGCATGAATAGTGCTGCCAGCGCGTAAGCAGTGGGACGCTGCCGCGGCGCGTCCCACTCGGTTGTCAACGTCGCGCCACAGCGTGGACACAGGGCTTTATGTCCGTGACCAAGCTCTGGCAACGCCACGAGCATATCGCATTGCGAGCATAAAATATGCCTGTCGGCATGGTGCTGGTCACACATATGTTATCCCTGTTTATGCGCCGTTTTTCAGAGACTCAAGGTACTCCCAGCGCTCAAAGGCGTCTTCCAGGGCTTTTTCAGCCGCGGACATTTCAGCCAATACTTTCTGAGTATAGTCATGCGATTGGGTAAAGAATGACGCATCAGCAACCTGTTTTTGCAGATCCTCAAGCGCAGCCTCCAGCTCTTCAAGACGCTGCGGTAGCCCCTCCAGTTCGCGCTGCAGGTTATAGCTTAGTTTAGCCGAGGTTTTCTTGACAGTTTCTGCTTTTGTTACAGCAGGTTCAGAACTTATTTTGGACTTTGACTGCTTCGTCGCCAGCGACTGTGCCTGCTGCCCTTTTGCATCGTGATAACCGCCGACATATTGACCAATTCGCCCTTCACCTTCGAAGATCCAGCACTCGGTCACGGTGTTGTCAACGAACTGACGATCGTGGCTGACCAGCATCACGGTACCCTGATAACCGTCAATCAGCTCTTCCAGCAGTTCCAGCGTTTCGACATCCAGATCGTTGGTCGGTTCATCGAGGATCAGCAGGTTGCTTGGCTTCAGGAACAGGCGCGCCAGCAGAAGACGGTTGCGCTCACCGCCTGACAGCGCGCGCACCGGCGTCATGGCACGCTTCGGATGGAACAGAAAGTCCTGCAGGTAGCCCAGCACGTGGCGCGGCTTGCCGTTCACCATCACTTCCTGCTTGCCTTCGGCGAGGTTGTCCATCACCGTACGGTCCGGATCCAGCTCCGCGCGGTGCTGGTCGAAGTAGGCGACCTCCAGCTTGGTCCCGCAGTGAATGCGGCCGCTGTCGGCCTGCAGCTGGCCGAGCATCAGTTTCAGCAGCGTGGTTTTACCGCAGCCGTTCGGGCCGATGAGCGCAATTTTGTCGCCGCGCTGAACCTGTGCCGAGAAGTCTTTCACCAGCACTTTACCGTCAACCTGATAGTTAACGTTTTCCATTTCAAAGACAATCTTGCCGGAACGGGACGCCTCTTCCACCTGCATTTTGGCGCTGCCCATCACTTCACGGCGTTCGCTGCGCTCGCGACGCATCGCCTTCAGGGCGCGCACGCGGCCTTCGTTACGGGTACGGCGGGCTTTGATGCCCTGGCGGATCCAGACTTCTTCCTGCGCCAGCTTGCGGTCAAACTCCGCATTCTGCAGCTCTTCCACGCGCAGGTTTTCTTCTTTTTCCAGCAGATACGTATCGTAATCGCCGGGATAGGTCACCAGCTTGCCGCGGTCGAGATCGACAATGCGCGTCGCCATATTGCGAATAAACGAACGGTCGTGCGAGATAAAGATGATGGTGCCGCTGAAGGTTTTCAGGAAGCCTTCCAGCCAGTCGATCGCCTCAATATCCAGGTGGTTCGTCGGTTCGTCCAGCAGCAGCACCTTCGGCCCGCTGACCAGCGCACGACCCAGGGCCGCTTTACGCAGCCAGCCGCCGGAGAGCGCCGACAGCTCCATGTCGGGTTCCAGCCCGAGCTGCGCCAGCACTTCATTAATGCGGTTTTCAAGCTGCCACAGACCGTGGTGATCGAGCATCTCCTGCACTTTTGCCAGCTCGTTGAGGTTTTTGTCGCTCGGATCGGTCATCACCAGATGCGAAATCTCGTGATAGCGCTTCAGGTATTCAGCCTGCTCGGAGATCCCTTCCGCCACGAAATCGTACACGCTGCCGGTCACGTGACGCGGTGGATCCTGCTGCAGGCGGGAGACAATCAGATCCTGCTCGTAAACAATGCGCCCGTCATCCAGGCCCTGTTCGCGGTTAAGGATTTTCATCAGCGTGGATTTACCCGCGCCGTTACGGCCCACCAGACAGACGCGCTCGTTATCTTCGATGTGCAGCTCTGCATTGTCGAGAAGCGGTGAGTCGCTGAAAGAGAGCCACGCGCCGTGCATACTAATTAAAGACATTTATTTTTCCTTTCAGACCGCGGTAATCAACCAGCAGTTATGGATTTGACGGTTACGGGCAAAGTCCTGAGACAGCGTTTTTTGGCTGATTTCTTGTGCTTTCAGTCCCAGGGCTGCTAAGCCGTCATGATCCATACGGAAGCCGCGTTTGTTGTTCGAGAACATAATGGTGCCGCCTTTACGCAGCAGGCGCTTCAGGTCGGTCATCAGGCGCAGGTGATCGCGTTGAACGTCAAAGCTATCTTCCATGCGCTTGGAGTTGGAGAAGGTCGGCGGATCGATAAAGATCAGGTCAAACTGCTCGTCGGTGTCGCGCAGCCAGCCCAGCACGTCAGCCTGCATCAGACGATGCTGACGCCCGGTTAAGCCGTTAAGACGCAGGTTTCGCTCCGCCCACTCCAGATAGGTGCGGGACATATCCACCGTGGTGGTGCTGCGCGCGCCGCCCAGACCCGCATGCACGCTGGCGCTGCCGGTATAGGAGAAGAGATTCAGGAAGTCCTTGCCCTTGCTCATCTGACCCAGCATGCGGCGGGCGATACGGTGGTCGAGGAACAGGCCGGTATCCAGATAGTCGGTCAGGTTGACCCACAGACGGGCGTTATATTCGCCCACTTCGATAAAGTCGCCCTTCTCGCCCATCTTCTGGTACTGATTTTTCCCTTTCTGACGCTCGCGGGTTTTCAGCACCAGCTTGTTTGGCGCAATACCCAGCACGGCGATGGTGGCGGCAATAACGTCCAGCATGCGCTGACGCGCTTTTTGCGCATCAATGGTTTTCGGCGGCGCATATTCCTGAATCACCACCCAATCCGCGTAGCGGTCAACCGCCACGTTGTACTCCGGCAGGTCGGCATCATACAGGCGGTAGCATTCAATGCCCTCCTGCTTCGCCCACTTCTCAAATTTCTTCAGGTTCTTGCGCAGACGGTTAGCGTAATCTTCCGCCACGCCGGACGGCTTGCTGTCGGCCGCCTTCTCCGCCAGATGGTAGTTTTTCTGCACGCAGTCCAGCGGGCCGTTTTTCGCCTTAAACTGGCGGTCGGCACGCAGCTGCAGGCAGCTCAGCAGTTCCGGCGAGGCGCTGAACAGAGACAGGTTCCAGCCGCCGAAGTGGTCCTTCATGTTGCGGCCCAGCAGGCTGTGCAGGGCAATCAACGCCGGTTCGCTGTCGAGACGTTCGCCGTATGGCGGGTTGCTGATCACCGTACCGTACGGGCCTTTTGGCAGCGGGTTGGTCAGGTTCGCCACGTCTTTCACTTCGAAGGTGACCAGCTCGCCAATACCGGCACGGCGGGCGTTGCTGCGCGCGCGCTCAATGACGCGAGGGTCGCTATCGGAGCCGTAGAAGTGGGAGGTGTACTCCGCCAGGCCTTTACGCGCGCGGGTCTGCGCATCGTCTTTGACCTCTTTCCAGAGTGCTTCATCGTGCTGCGCCCAGCCTTTGAAGCCCCAGTGACCGCGATGCAGCCCCGGCGCGCGGTCGGTGGCCAGCATGGCCGCTTCAATCAGCAGGGTACCGGAACCGCACATCGGGTCGAGCAGCGGCGTGCCCGGCTGCCAGCCGGAGCGCATCACAATGGCGGCCGCCAGGGTCTCTTTGATGGGTGCCATGCCGGTACGATCGCGGTAGCCGCGCAGGTGCAGGCCCGCGCCGCTCAGATCGAGAGAGATACTCGCCGTGTCGCCGTTCAGCCAGACGTTAATACGCAGATCCGGGTTTTCACGATCGACGTTCGGACGTTCCTTATTTTTACGCGTAAAGCAGTCCACAATGGCGTCTTTTACGCGCAGGGCACCGTACTGGCTGTTGCGGATCTCGTCGTTCACGCCGTTGAAATGGACCGCAAAGGTGGCATTCGGGGTGAAGATCTCTGTCCAGTCGATCATCTGTACGCCGGTGTAGAGGTCAAGGTCGCTATAAACCTTGCACTCCTTCATCGGCAGCATGATGCGCGACGCCAGGCGGCTCCACATCAGGCTCTGGTAAATAAGCCGCGTGTCGCCCTCAAAATGGACACCACCCTGAACCACCTGACACTCTTGTGCGCCCAGGCTTTCCAGTTCAGTTTTTAACAGCTCTTCCAGCCCACGGGCCGTACTGGCAAACAGAGAATTCATATCGTCACTTTTACTCTTAGAAAATTGTCGCGCATTATAGCTAATATGGCGTGTATGTCATAAAGTTGAAGGCTTATTTTCATTCGAGGGAGTGTGCAGTGGCGACGTTATCCAGGCTTTTTATTCATCCGGTGAAATCCATGCGCGGCATCGGCGTCTCTCACGCGCTGGCCGACATGAGCGGATTCGCCTTCGATCGAATTTTTATGGTCACCGAGCCTGACGGTACCTTTATTACCGCACGCCAGTTCCCTCAGATGGTTCGCTTTACCCCTTCCCCGCTTCACGACGGTTTGCATCTTACCGCGCCGGACGGTTCCAGCGCGGTGATTCGCTTTGCTGATTTTGCGCCCGTCGATGCGCCAACGGAAGTGTGGGGAAACCATTTTACCGCGCGCATCGCCCCGGATGAGATTAACCGCTGGCTGAGCGGCTTCTTCTCCCGCGACGTGCAGCTGCGCTGGGTTGGGCCTGAACTGACGCGTCGCGTAAAGCGCCACGACGCCGTTCCCCTCTCCTTCGCCGATGGCTTCCCGTTCCTGCTGACGAACGAAGCCTCGCTGCGTGATTTACAAGGCCGCTGCAAAGCCAGCGTGCAGATGGAACAGTTTCGACCGAATTTGGTCGTCACCGGCGCGGATGCCTGGGATGAAGATACCTGGAAAGTGATCCGCATCGGCAGCGTCATTTTTGACGTTGTGAAGCCGTGCAGCCGCTGCATTTTCACGACGGTGAGCCCGGAGAAAGGCCAGAAGCATCCTTCCGGCGAACCGTTGAAAACCCTGCAATCATTCCGCACCGCGCAGGATAATGGCGATGTCGATTTCGGCCAGAACCTGATCCCACGCTCCAGCGGCGCGATCCGCGTCGGCGATGAGGTCGAAATTCTTGCTCGTGGGCCAGCGAGAGTGTACGGCTCGGGTCAGGAGGAGGAGTTTGTCGACGTTGAGACGAACGTCGCCTCTGCGGTAGATATTCACTGGCAGGGCAACGTCATCCGGGGTAACAACCAGCAGGTACTGCTTGAGCAGCTGGAACAAGCGGGGATCCGCATACCCTATTCCTGCCGCGCGGGCATTTGCGGATGCTGTCGTATCAGACTGGTGGATGGCGAAGTGAGTGCGTTGAAAAAGTCGGCAATTGGAAATGACGGCACAATTCTGTGCTGTAGCTGCGTCCCGAAAACGTCCGTACAGCTGGAAGCTTAAACCGCCTGCTCGAGGCTGAAGGCATCCACGCGAAGCTGGGGCTTCAGCCTGTCGTTCATGACCTTAATGGCATCCCCGAGCTGCATCGTCCGCCCGGCAATCGTCACGCCAGGCTGGGCCAGCAGGCAGAGCGCGGCATTTTCGCCTGGCTCTACCACCAGCAGGCTCACCTCTTCTGCGGTATCGCTCAGGTTGACGCTGGCCGCATCGCCCGTTGCCGGGGTCCAGTTCATGCCGTGCGGCAGGAAATGCCAGCTCTTTGGCATTTGCGGCTTCAGGAAACGGATAGCCACCAGCGCATTTAATACCAGCTCGGCGCGCTGCTCTTTCGAGAGCATCAGATCGCGACATTTTTCCTCAAAGGAGAAATAAAGCGCAGCGTCATCAACGCAAAAGCCTGACGGGGAAAAAGCGTCCGGGGTTAACATTCGGCGGGCAAAACGAGAGCGAAACAACATGCCATTGGCTAAGTCGAGCATCATTCGGTCATGCTCGTCGCAAAAATACCAGCGCCAGTTATCGTCAGGTTTAATTCGCATGTTTCTCTCCCGTCCCCGAAACGTCCTGTACTAAAAATGTCCTGTTTGCCGCTTCGTTTATAACACCATTAATAAAAGACTATAATGTCTAAATAAGCAACAGTGACGGAATATAAAACAACCAGGGCTGGAAATAAAGCCCCGGTTGTCTGATTACGAGAAAAGATTAGATATGCGTAACGATTTCTTTAACCAGCGGCGGTCCTTTAAAAATAAAGCCGGAATAGATTTGCACCAGTGACGCACCCGCCGCCATCTTCTCACGCGCAGCAATCACGGAGTCAATGCCGCCGACGCCAATAATCGGCAGGCGGCCATTTAATTCCGCAGACAGGGCGCGAATAATTTCGGTGCTTTTTAATTGCACCGGACGGCCACTTAACCCACCCGCTTCGTCACAGTTTTTCATTCCCTGCACGAGGGAACGATCGAGCGTGGTATTGGTCGCAATTACACCATCAATATTATGGCGAACCAAACTGTCGGCAACCTGGATCAATTCTTCGGCAGAAAGATCCGGGGCGATCTTAACCGCGACCGGAACATATTTGTGGTGGATCGCCTGGAGTTCATTTTGCTTATTTTTAATGGCACTCAGAAGATCGTCCAGCGCTTCACCATATTGTAAGGATCGCAGGCCCGGGGTATTGGGTGAGGAAATATTCACCGCAATATAACCGGCATAGGCGTAGACTTTTTCCATACAAATCAGATAGTCATCTTTACCCTGCTCGACCGGCGTGTCTTTATTTTTGCCGATATTGATGCCCAGTATTCCGTCAAAGTGGGCTTTTTTTACGTTCTCGACCAGGTGATCAACACCGTGGTTGTTGAAGCCCATGCGGTTGATCAGCCCTTCGGCTTCCACCAGTCGGAACAGGCGCGGTTTGTCATTTCCCGGCTGCGGGCGCGGGGTGACGGTACCGATTTCAATGGAGCCAAAGCCCATCGCGCCCAGGGCATCAATGCACTCGCCATTTTTGTCCAGACCGGCCGCCAGACCCAGCGGATTTTTAAAAGTCAGCCCCATGCACTGCACAGGTTTTACCGGCACATGCTGGCGCACCAGCGCGGCCAGAGGCGTTCCGGTAATACGACGTAATTGCTGGAATGTCAATTCATGAGCGCGCTCAGGGTCGAGCTGGAAAAGGGCTTTACGAACGAAGGGGTAGTACATGAACTCTCCTGGATTCCCGGTGTGCAAACCGGGAGGGGATTATGGGCGATCCCGGCGAGAAAGGGAATTGACCTGCGGCAAAAAACCCGCGTAAAACGCAATCGTTTACCTCCCCGTCTATTTCTTATGCACTTTTTCGCATTTTAATTGCAGATAAATCATTTAGTGGAATAAACGCGCGGTGTCACACTCCTTAAAATTGTTATGAATGTTAGATAAAAGCAAACAATTAGTTATAAGGAGGAAGTATGCGCGTCATTACCCTGGCCGGAAGTCCACGATTCCCGTCGCGCTCCAGCGTCCTGCTGGAATATGCCCGTGAAAAACTAAATGCTCTGGATGTGGAAGTGTGCCACTGGAACCTGCATAACTTCGAACCTGAAGATTTGCTCTACGCCCGTTTCGACAGCCCCGCGCTGAAAACCCTCATTGAGCAACTTAACGGCGCGGACGGCCTGATCGTAGCAACGCCCATCTATAAGGCCTCCTTTTCCGGGGCCCTGAAAACCCTGCTCGATCTGCTTCCGGAACGCGCGCTGGACGGCAAGGTGGTGCTGCCGCTGGCAACGGGCGGTACGGTTGCCCATTTACTGGCCGTGGATTATGCCCTGAAGCCGGTGCTGAACGCGTTGAAAGCGCAGGAGATCCTCCACGGCGTTTTCGCCGATGACTCACAGGTCATC
Source organism: Enterobacter sp. EC_64 (assembly GCF_019584165.1). Lineage (NCBI taxonomy): Bacteria > Pseudomonadati > Pseudomonadota > Gammaproteobacteria > Enterobacterales > Enterobacteriaceae > Enterobacter > Enterobacter sp. EC_64. The sequence continues at coordinate 76,264 of NZ_VDAS01000003.1, read as the reverse complement.
GACTATCAACACAAACCCCACTTTACGCCTAACCTGCAAACCCGCCTCGATAATGCTCTGGAAACGTTCTGGCATGCCCTGCATCGCCGGGATATCCAGGCCCCGGCGTTTGGTCAGCCTCAAGGAGTCGCACATGTTTAAAACGTTAACCCGCATCGGACTGGCAGGTTTGATGGCGCTTACCTCGCTGGCCCATGCCGCAGAAACGGCTCCGGAAAGTTTACGTATCGGGTATCAGAAAGGCAGCGTCAGCATGGTGCTGGCAAAAAGCCACCAGCTTCTGGAAAAACGCTTCCCGGACACCAAATTCTCCTGGGTGGAGTTCCCGGCCGGCCCGCAGATGCTGGAGGCCCTGAACGTGGGCAGTATCGATCTCGGCAGCACGGGCGATATCCCACCTATATTCGCCCAGGCCGCGGGAGCGGACCTCCTCTACGTTGGCGTTGAGCCGCCAAAGCCTAAGGCCGAAGTCATTCTGGTGCCTGAAAACAGCGACATTAAAAGCGTCGCCGATCTTAAAGGCCATAAGGTCGCTTTCCAGAAAGGTTCCAGCTCACACAACCTTTTGCTACGCGCTCTGCAAGAGGCCGGGCTTAAGTTCACCGACATTCAGCCCGTCTACCTGACGCCTGCCGACGCGCGCGCCGCGTTCCAGCAGAAGAACGTTGATGCCTGGGCCATCTGGGACCCGTACTACTCCGCCGCATTGCTGCAGGGTGGCGTTCGCGTGCTGAAAGACGGTACCACGCTGAAGCAGACCGGCTCGTTCTATCTGGCCGCACGCCCTTATGCGGAAAAGAACGGCGCATTTATTCAGGGCGTGCTGGATACCTTTACCCAGGCCGATGCCCTGACTCAGAGCCAGCGTCAGGAGAGCATTGCCCTGCTGGCGAAAACCATGGGCTTACCTGAGCCGGTGATCGCGAGCTATCTCAACCACCGTCCGCCGACCACCATTACGCCGGTGGACGCACACGTCGCCGCACTTCAGCAACAAACGGCTGACCTCTTCTATCAAAACCGCCTGGTTCCAAAACAGGTCACTATTCGCGAACGCATCTGGCAACCCGCAGGCAAAGAAGGAGCTAAATCATGAGTCTGAATCTTTTCTGGTTTTTACCCACCCACGGTGATGGACACTATCTTGGTACAGAAGAGGGTTCACGCCCGGTTGACCATGGCTACCTGCAGCAGATTGCACAGGCGGCGGACCGAATCGGTTTCACCGGGGTGCTGATCCCGACCGGACGATCATGTGAAGATGCCTGGCTGGTCGCCGCGTCGATGATCCCGGTCACCCAGCGCCTGAAGTTCCTTGTCGCGTTACGCCCGAGCGTCGTCTCCCCTACCGTGGCGGCACGTCAGGCGGCCACGCTGGACAGGCTGTCCAACGGCCGCGCCCTGTTTAACCTGGTGACGGGCAGCGATCCACAGGAGCTGGCGGGCGACGGCGTGTTCCTCGACCATACCGAACGCTATGAGGCCTCCGCCGAGTTCACCCGCGTCTGGCGACGCCTGCTGGAAGGGGAAACCGTCACCTTTGAAGGCAAGCATATTCACGTTCGCGACGCGAAGCTCTACTTCCCGCCGGTGCAGCAGCCGCGCCCGCCGCTCTATTTTGGCGGGTCGTCGGATGTGGCCCAGGACCTCGCCGCCGAGCAGGTCGACCTCTATCTGACCTGGGGCGAACCGCCTGAGCTGGTGAAAGAAAAAATCGCTCAGGTCCGCGCGAAAGCTGCCGCCCATGGCCGCAAGGTGCGCTTCGGTATTCGCCTGCACGTGATTGTGCGTGAAACCAATGATGAGGCCTGGCGGGCGGCGGACCGTCTGATTTCCCATCTGGACGATGAGACCATCGCCAAAGCGCAGGCCGCGTTTGCCAAAACCGACTCCGTCGGGCAGCACCGGATGGCGTCCCTGCACAACGGCAAGCGCGAGAATCTGGAGATCAGCCCGAACCTATGGGCGGGCGTCGGCCTGGTGCGCGGCGGTGCGGGTACGGCGCTGGTCGGCGACGGCCCGACCGTGGCCGCGCGCATCAATGAATACGCCGAACTGGGTATCGACAGCTTTATTCTCTCCGGTTATCCGCACCTGGAAGAGGCGTACAAGGTCGGCGAGCTGCTGTTTCCGCACCTGGATGTCGCCATTCCGGAGGTTCCGCAGCCGCAGCAGCTCCAGCTGCAGGGCGAAGCCGTGGCAAACGAATTTATTCCACGCAAAGCCGCACAGAGCTAAGGAGGGACCATGTCTGCCACCTTACAAAAATGGCTGCTGCGCGCCGCGCCGTGGTTTTTACCCGTCGGCATTGTGGCGCTCTGGCAGCTCGCATCGTCCACCGGCTGGCTGTCGAGCCGCATTCTGCCCTCTCCGGAGGGCGTTGTAGAAGCGTTCTGGTCGCTGAGCGTCAGCGGAGAGCTGTGGCAGCATCTGGCGATCAGCTCCTGGCGCGCCGCGATCGGGTTTTCCATCGGCGGCAGTATCGGGCTGGTTCTGGGTCTGCTGAGCGGCCTTTCACGCTGGGGCGAGCGGCTGCTGGATACCTCCATCCAGATGCTGCGCAACGTGCCGCATCTGGCGCTGATCCCGCTGGTCATTCTGTGGTTTGGGATTGATGAGAGCGCCAAGATCTTCCTCGTGGCGCTGGGCACGCTGTTCCCGATTTACATCAACACCTGGCACGGCATCCGCAATATCGATCGTGGTCTGGTGGAGATGGCGCGCAGCTACGGCTTATCGGGTTTTTCCCTCTTTGTTCACGTGATTCTGCCGGGCGCCCTGCCCTCCATTATGGTCGGGGTGCGTTTCGCGCTCGGCCTGATGTGGCTGACGCTGATTGTGGCGGAAACCATCTCAGCCAACTCCGGGATTGGTTATCTGGCGATGAACGCCCGCGAATTCCTGCAAACGGACGTGGTGGTGGTTGCCATTATCCTTTACGCCCTGCTCGGCAAACTCGCTGACGTCAGCGCCCAGTGGCTGGAGCGCAGCTGGCTGCGCTGGAACCCAGCCTATAGCCTTCAGGAGGCGAAAGCATGAATACTGCACGACTGAATCAGGGGACCCCGTTACTGCTGAACGGTGTCACCAAACGCTACGGCGATAACACCATTCTTAACGGGCTGGATCTGCATATTCCCGCCGGACAGTTTGTGGCCGTAGTCGGGCGCAGCGGCGGCGGCAAGAGTACGCTGCTACGGCTGCTGGCCGGACTGGAAGCCCCCAACGGCGGCGACATTCTGGCAGGAACGACGCCGCTTTCGAATATTCAGGGCGATACCCGCATGATGTTCCAGGATGCACGCCTGCTGCCGTGGAAATCGGTTATCGACAATGTCGGGCTCGGTCTTAAGGGTAACTGGCGGGATGAAGCCCGCCAGGCGCTGGCCGCCGTTGGGCTGGAAAATCGCGCCGATGAATGGCCTGCCGCACTCTCGGGTGGACAGAAGCAGCGCGTGGCGCTGGCGCGGGCGTTGATTCACCGTCCGGGCCTGCTCTTGCTCGATGAACCACTGGGCGCGCTCGACGCCCTGACGCGAATCGAAATGCAGGATTTGATTGGTTCCCTCTGGCAGACGCACGGCTTTACGGTACTGCTGGTGACGCATGACGTGAGCGAAGCCGTCGCAATGGCCGATCGGGTGCTGTTAATAGAGGAAGGAAAAATCGGTCTGGATCTGACGGTGGATCTTCCCCGGCCTCGTCGCGTGGGCTCGGCAAGACTGGCGGAGCTGGAGGCAGAAGTGCTGGATCGGGTGATGAAACGCGGAGGTACGGAGTTACAGCGAGCTAAGGCTAATGCCTGATGCCCTCACCCCCGGCCCTCTCCCACAGGGAGAGGGAGGGTAAACTTTTATTACGCTAACGCTTTAGCAATCTTCTCGTACAGATCGCCAGACAGGTTTTCCAGCCCTTTCAGCTGCTCAAGCGCGGCACGCATCTTCGCCTGACGCTTCTCATCGTAGCGTTTCAGACGGATCAGCGGCTCTATCAGACGCGACGCCACCTGCGGGTTACGGCTGTTCAGCTCGGTCAGCATTTCCACCATGAACTGATAACCGCTGCCGTCTTCGGCGTGGAATGCGGCCGGGTTGCTGCTGGCAAACGCGCCAATCAGCGAGCGCACGCGGTTTGGGTTGCTCAGGGTAAAGGAACGATGCTTCAGCAGGCTGCGCACCTTGCTGAGCGCATCGGCCGCCGGGCTGGTCGCCTGCAGGATGAACCACTTATCCATTACCAGACCATCCTGATGCCACTTGTCGTCATACTCCTGCATCAGCGCATCGCGGCACGGCAGTTCGGCGGCAACGCTTGCGCCCAGCGCGGCCAGCGCGTCGGTCATGTTATCCGCCTCGTGATACTGCTTGCTCACCAGGGTGTTCGCCAGCTCGGTTTCACCAAACGCCAGATAGCGCAGGCAGGTGTTACGCAGAGAACGTTTACCAATGTCCGCGTGCTCAACGCGATAAGCGTCAAGCTTGTTGGCGTTATAAATGGCGAGGAACTCGTCCGCCAGTTCAGCAGCCAGCGTACGGGTCAGCGCTTCACGCACCGCCACGATCGCGATCGGATCGATAATCTCGAACAACTCCGCGATTTCCGTTGCTGACGGCAGGGTCAGAATTTCAGCGGCCAGCGCCGGGTCAATCTTCTCATCCAGCAGGATCGCGCGGAACGCGTCAGCCACGTGAACAGGCAGCGACAGCGGCTGACCCTGCTGGTGACGGTTTACGTTGATCTTGATGTAGGTCGCCAGCAGGCTTTGCGCCGCATCCCAGCGGGAGAAGTCGTTGCGGGCGTGACGCATCAGGAACGTCAGCTGCTGATCGCTCCACTTGTACTCCAGCTTCACCGGCGCAGAGAACTCACACAGCAGCGCAGGCACCGGCTGGAAGTAGACGTTATCGAAGATAAAGGTCTGCTCGGCCTGGGTCACGTTCAGCACGTGGTGTACCGGGTGGCCGCCCTTCTGCAATGGAATGACTTTGCCCTCGTTATCGTACAGCTCAATGCTGAACGGAATATGCAGCGGGTATTTCTCTTCCTGCTCTGCCGTCGGCGGCGTGCGCTGGCTGATGGTCAGCGTGTACTGCTCGGTTTCCGGATTGTAGTCGTCTTTGACGGTAACAACTGGCGTACCGGCCTGGCTGTACCAGCGGCGGAATTGGGAAAGATCGACATTAGAAGCATCTTCCATCGCCTGCACAAAATCGTCGCAGGTGGCCGCGCTGCCGTCATGACGCTCGAAGTAGAGCTGCATCCCTTTCTGGAAGTTCTCTTCACCCAGCAGAGTGTGGATCATGCGGATAATTTCAGCGCCTTTCTCATACACCGTCAGGGTGTAGAAGTTGTTCATTTCGATGACTTTATCCGGACGGATCGGGTGCGCCATTGGGCTGGCATCTTCCGCAAACTGCAGGCCGCGCATGGTACGCACGTTATTGATGCGGTTCACCGCGCGTGAACCCAGATCGGAGCTGAACTCCTGGTCACGGAAGACGGTCAGGCCCTCTTTCAGGCTCAGCTGGAACCAGTCGCGGCAGGTGACGCGGTTACCGGTCCAGTTGTGGAAATATTCGTGGCCGATGACGCGTTCGATATCGAGATAATCTTTATCGGTGGCGGTATCGGTGCGCGCCAGCACGTATTTGGAGTTAAAGACGTTCAGGCCTTTGTTCTCCATTGCGCCCATGTTGAAGAAATCAACGGCAACGATCATATAGATGTCGAGGTCATATTCGAGGCCAAAGCGCTCTTCGTCCCACTTCATGGAGTTGATGAGCGAGGTCATCGCCCACGGCGCGCGGTCCAGGTTACCACGGTCAACAAACAGCTCCAGCGCCACTTCGCGGCCTGAGCGCGTTTTGAAGGTATCGCGCAGCACGTCGAAGTCCCCCGCCACCAGCGCAAACAGGTAGCACGGTTTCGGGAACGGATCCTGCCACTGAACCCAGTGACGGCCATTCTCCAGCTCGCCTTCGCCTACGCGGTTGCCGTTGGAGAGCAGGAAGGGATACAGGGTTTTATCGGCGATGATTTTGGTGGTGAAGCGCGCGAGGACGTCCGGGCGGTCGAGATACCAGGTAATGTGGCGGAACCCTTCCGCTTCACACTGGGTACACAGCGCCACGCCTGACTGGTAAAGCCCTTCCAGCGCGGTGTTGGCGGCCGGGCTGATTTCATTCACGATGCGCAGCGTAAACTGTTCCGGCAGGTTGTCGATGACCAGCTGGTTGTTTTCTTCTTTATAGTCTGACCAGGCTTCATCATTAATATGCAGGGAGACCAGCGTCAGGTCTTCGCCATCCAGACGCAGCGGCACAGCAGTTGCGCTGTGGCGCGTCACCTGACTCACCGCCGTGACAACGGTTTTAGTGGCATCCAGGTCAAAAGTCAGATCGATTTCGCTAATCAGATAATCCGGCGCACGGTAGTCGTGGCGGTATTTGGCTTGTGGCTGTTGTGTCATAGAAAACCTTATGCATCGTTTGTCGAGTAACGTTTCAATATATTCCTGTTGCGCAAAACGCGCTATGCAGAATGTTCATCTTTTCAGGGTCAATACCTTTTTTTGCTACATTTGTATAACACGGGGCACAAAATGCCCTCGACCATAAAACGCGCTTATGTTGTGATCGGGGTTCAATAAATCACTAAACAAGGTATACTCCGGAGTTGTTTATTGTACTAAACGCTCCTGTGAGAGGATGCTACTGCGCACCTATGACTCAATTCGCTTCTCCAGTTCTGCATACGTTGCTGGATACCGACGCGTATAAACTGCACATGCAGCAAGCCGTTTTCCACCATTACTATGACGTTCATGTCGCGGCGGAATTCCGCTGCCGTGGCGACGACTTACTCGGTATCTACGCAGACGCCATTCGTGAACAGGTCAATGCTATGCAGCATCTGACGCTGCAGGACGAGGAATATCAGTGGCTTTCTGGCCTGCCTTTCTTCAAAGCCGACTACCTGAACTGGCTGCGCGACTTCCGCTATAAGCCGGAGCAGGTCACCGTGGTTAACGATAACGGCAAGCTGGATATTCGCCTTGCAGGTCCGTGGCGGGAAGTGATCATGTGGGAAGTGCCGCTTCTGGCGGTAATCAGTGAACTGGCTCACCGCTACCGTTCCCCGGAAACGGGCGTAGCGCAGGCGGTGGCCTCGCTGGAAAAGAAACTCGCTGACTTCTCCACGCTGACCGCAGGGCTGGACATGTCCCGCTTCCGCCTGATGGACTTTGGCACCCGCCGCCGTTTTTCGCGTGACGTTCAGGAAGCCATCGTTAAACGTCTGCAGCAGGAGCCGTGGTTCGTGGGCACCAGTAACTACGATCTGGCCCGTCGCCTCAATCTGACGCCAATGGGTACCCAGGCGCACGAGTGGTTCCAGGCGCATCAGCAAATTAGCCCTGACCTGGCTAACAGCCAGCGCGCAGCGCTGGCCGCATGGCTTGCGGAGTACCCGAGTCAACTCGGAATTGCCCTCACGGACTGTATTACGATGGATGCCTTCCTGCGCGACTTTGGACCTGAATTTGCGGAGCGTTATCAGGGGTTGCGCCACGATTCCGGAGATCCGGTTGAGTGGGGTGAGAAGGCGATTGCCCATTACGAGAAACTGGGCATTGACCCGATGAGCAAGGTGCTGGTCTTCTCCGATAATCTCGATCTGGCGAAAGCCGTCGAACTCTATCGCCATTTCAACGCCAGAGTGAACCTGAGCTTCGGGATCGGTACCCGGTTAACCTGCGACATTCCTCAGGTAAAACCTCTGAATATCGTGATAAAGCTGGTGGAATGTAACGGCAAACCGGTGGCGAAACTCTCCGACAGCCCGGGCAAAACCATCTGCCATGACAAGGCGTTTGTCCGCGCGTTGCGCAAAGCCTTCGATCTTCCCCAGATCAAAAAAGCCAGTTAAGCGCTTAAGGGAGCCTTCATGGCTCCCCTCTTCTTATTTATTTCTCAATTCTTCCCTTTTGACCGCGAAATTTACTTGTCTGATAGCGGATGGCAGGTAACATAGATATCCCCCCATAAGGGTGGACAAGTGTTTATTTTTTCCGACTATTAACAGAGAGAATATTATGAGCGTTGTGCCTGTAGCCGACGTACTCCAGGGCCGTGTCGCCGTTGACTCAGAAGTCACCGTGCGCGGATGGGTGCGTACCCGCCGAGATTCTAAAGCTGGCATCTCCTTCCTTGCCGTCTATGACGGTTCCTGCTTTGATCCTGTACAGGCCGTCATTAATAATTCTCTGCCCAATTACAATGATGACGTTCTGCACCTGACGACGGGCTGTTCCGTTATTGTCACCGGCGTGGTCGTGGCATCCCCGGGCCAGGGTCAGAGTTTCGAAATTCAGGCTTCTGCCATTGAAGTCACCGGCTGGGTTGAAGATCCGGATACCTATCCGATGGCGGCTAAACGTCACAGCATTGAGTATCTGCGTGAAGTGGCGCACCTTCGTCCACGTACCAACCTGATTGGTGCGGTTGCTCGCGTACGTCATACGCTGGCGCAGGCGCTGCATCGCTTCTTCGATGAGCAGGGTTATTTCTGGGTGTCTACCCCGCTGATCACCGCGTCCGATACGGAAGGCGCCGGTGAGATGTTCCGCGTCTCAACGCTGGATCTCGAAAACCTGCCGCGCACCCCGGAAGGTAAAGTGGACTATGACAAAGACTTCTTTGGTAAAGAGGCCTTCCTGACCGTATCCGGCCAGCTCAACGGCGAAACGTACGCCTGTGCGCTGTCTAAAATCTACACCTTTGGCCCTACCTTCCGTGCCGAAAACTCCAACACCAGCCGTCACCTGGCGGAATTCTGGATGCTGGAGCCTGAAGTGGCGTTCGCCAACCTGGACGATGTTGCAGGTCTGGCGGAAGCGATGCTGAAGTATGTCTTCAAAGCGGTGCTGGAAGAGCGTCCGGACGACATGAAATTCTTCGCCGAGCGCGTAGACAGCGACGCGGTAGCCCGTCTGGAGCGCTTCGTCTCTGCCGATTTTGCGCAGGTGGACTACACCGACGCGGTGGCGATCCTCGAGAAATGCGGTGAGAAGTTCGAGAACCCGGTTTACTGGGGCGTAGACCTGGCGTCTGAGCACGAGCGCTATCTGGCCGAGAAGCATTTCAAAGCGCCGGTTGTCGTTAAAAACTACCCGAAAGACATTAAGGCCTTCTATATGCGCCTTAACGAAGACGGTAAAACCGTGGCAGCGATGGACGTCCTGGCGCCGGGCATCGGTGAAATCATCGGTGGCTCTCAGCGTGAAGAGCGTCTGGACGTGCTGGACGCGCGTATGGAAGAGATGGGTCTTAACCCTGCGGACTACAGCTGGTACCGCGATCTGCGTCGTTACGGTACCGTACCGCACGCCGGTTTTGGTCTGGGCTTTGAGCGTCTGATTGCCTACGTGACCGGTGTGCAGAACGTTCGTGACGTGATTCCGTTCCCACGTACGCCACGTAACGCCAGCTTCTAATCGGTAAAAGACTAAAATGGCCAGCCTGTGCTGGCCATTATTTTATCCTGTATTGTCAGTTTTCGTCAGCGCAAAGTCAGCATCTTCAAACCTTCACCCCGTCACAACCACTACCTGTTACGTTTTGTTTCCGCGAAATATCCAGCCACAAAAAATAAACCCCATTCTTATTGCGCTTATTACATCCTCAAGCAATAGCACAAATTTCAACCAATTTTACAGCCATCCAGAAGGCTTTTCGGCGTCATAAGAAAAAACGAGTCGTTTATCGTCTGTTTATATGAATTGCCTTTATCCAAATTAATCATAAGGAATTCATATATATAGGATAGATGCTGTCGCTTAATTCACCAGGGCGTTCTGAAGTTTGAGGTGGTTCACAAAGTTCCCAAAAATACACATTTAGTTACATATATTTTCTTTTGGTTACTCAATCTTGAGAATTGTAGCACTTTCAGGCTAGCGAAACGCTTCGGCGAATGGAAAGATGTCTGTCAGATACATAAAGACACCAAACTCTCATCAATAGTTCCGGAAATATTTATTGACAGAATTTATTGACGGCAGTGGCGAGTGTCATAAAAAAACCAATGAGGGTAATAAATAATGATGAAGCGCAATATTCTGGCAGTGGTAATCCCTGCCCTGCTGGTAGCCGGTGCAGCCAACGCTGCAGAAATCTATAACAAAGACTCTAATAAACTGGATCTTTACGGGAAAGCGGTTGGTCTGCATTACTTCTCTGACTATGCTGGCAACGATGGCGACCAGACTTACGCTCGTCTGGGCTTCAAAGGCGAAACGAAAATCAACGACCAGCTGACCGGTTATGGCCAGTGGGAATACAACTTCCAGGGTAACAACTCCGAAGGCGCCGATGCTCAGAGCGGTAATAAAACCCGTCTGGCGTTCGCAGGTCTGAAATTCGGTGATGCAGGCTCCTTCGACTACGGTCGTAACTATGGCCTGGTGTACGATGCAATCGGCATCACCGATATGCTGCCAGAATGGGGTGGCGACACTGGCAAGAGCGATAACTTCTTCTCCAGCCGTAATGGTGGTCTGGCGACTTACCGTAACAGCGGCTTCTTCGGCCTGGTTGACGGTCTGAACTTTGGCGTTCAGTACCTGGGCAAAAATGACCGTGATGATGCAGTACGTTCTAACGGTGACGGTTGGGCAACCTCAGTTAGCTATGATTTCGAAGGCTTTGGCGTTGTGGGTGCATACGGCGCAGCTGACCGTACCAACAGCCAGCAAAAACTGGACTGGGGTAAAGGCGATAAAGCTGAGCAGTGGGCAACTGGCCTGAAGTATGACGCAAACAACATCTACCTGGCAGCACTGTACGGCGAAATGCACAACGCCGCGCGTTTGAGCAGCAAAGGTTTCGCTAACAAATCTCAGGACTTCTCTGTTGTCGCTCAGTATCAGTTCGACTTCGGTCTGCGTCCATCCATCGCTTACTACAAATCTAAAGCGAAAGATGTTGAAGGCATTGGTGATGAAGATTTCATCAACTACATCGAAGTTGGCGCGACTTACTACTTCAACAAAAACATGTCCACCTATGTTGACTACCAGATCAACCAGCTGAAAGATGACAACAAACTGGGCATCAACAACGATGACACTGTAGCACTGGGTCTCGTCTACCAGTTCTAATCAGTACACCACTTTGTTATATGCTTAATGAACAGGGCTTCGGCCCTGTTTTTTTATGCCTGACAGAAAATAATGGCGACTTTTGAAAAGCCGCACGCTTTTCGTCGCAAACGGTTGGCATTTTGTAAATCTACCGTTAACCTGATAGCGGATTTCACTTCTGTAATCACAATGGAACTTCGTCATGTTTGAGAACATTACCGCCGCTCCTGCCGACCCGATTCTGGGCCTGGCCGATCTGTTTCGTGCCGACGACCGCCCTGGCAAAATCAACCTGGGTATTGGTGTATATAAAGATGAAACCGGCAAAACTCCGGTACTGACCAGCGTTAAGAAAGCTGAGCAGTATCTGCTGGAAAACGAAACCACCAAAAACTACCTCGGTATTGATGGTATCCCTGAATTTGGTCGCTGCACCCAGGAGCTGCTGTTCGGTAAAGGCAGTGCAATTGTGAGTGACAAACGTGCCCGTACGGCACAGACCCCGGGCGGTACCGGCGCGCTGCGCGTGGCGGCGGATTTCCTTGCGAAAAACACCTCTGTGAAGCGTGTCTGGGTAAGCAATCCAAGCTGGCCGAACCACAAGAGCGTATTTAACTCTGCGGGTCTGGAAGTGCGTGAATACGCCTACTACGACGCAGCAAACCACTCTCTGGACTTTGACGGCCTGCTGGCAAGCCTGAGCGAAGCGCAGGCGGGTGACGTGGTGCTGTTCCACGGCTGCTGCCACAACCCAACCGGTATCGATCCAACGCTTGAGCAGTGGGAACATCTGGCGAAGCTGTCCGTAGAAAAAGGCTGGCTGCCGCTGTTTGACTTTGCCTACCAGGGCTTCGCCCGTGGTCTGGAAGAAGATGCCGAAGGCCTGCGCGCGTTCGCCGCGGTGCATCAGGAGCTGATCGTTGCAAGCTCCTACTCCAAGAACTTTGGTCTGTACAATGAGCGTGTAGGTGCCTGTACGCTGGTTGCGGCTAACGATGAAACCGTCGATCGCGCGTTCAGCCAGATGAAATCCGTTATCCGCGCTAACTACTCTAACCCACCGGCACACGGTGCATCTGTCGTTGCGACTATCCTGAGCAACGATGCGCTGCGCGCCATCTGGGAACAAGAGCTGAACGATATGCGTCAGCGTATTCAGCGCATGCGCCTGCTGTTTGTGAACACCCTGGCGGAGAAAGGCGCGGACCGCGACTTCAGCTTTATCATCAAACAGAACGGCATGTTCTCGTTCAGCGGTCTGACCAAAGAGCAGGTTCTGCGTCTGCGTGAAGAGTTCGGCGTGTACGCCGTAGCGTCTGGCCGCGTGAACGTTGCAGGCATGACGCCTGACAACATGGCGCCGCTGTGCGAAGCGATTGTCGCCGTACTGTAATTTGCGCCCATAAAAAAGCCTGCATCATGCAGGCTTTTTTTATTCGGGTTACCAGACAGGCATTTCATCCTGAAGGAACGGATTATGGAGCCGTTCATAGCCCAGCGTCGACATCGGACCGTGCCCAGGGATAAACGTCACATCATCACCCAGCGGCAATAACTTCTGTTTAATCGACTGAATCAGCTGTCCGTGATCGCCGCGCGGAAAATCGCTGCGTCCTACGCCACCTTTGAAAATCACATCGCCGGAGATCAGCAGACGGGACTGGTCATCAAAGAAGACGATATGGCCTGGCGTATGCCCAGGACAATGCAACACCTGTAAAGTCACATTCCCTATGCTAACGCGCTCTCCTTCGTTCAGCCAGCGATCGGGCGTCAGGGGCTGACACTCATCCAGGCCAAACATGCGGCTTTGGGCGGGTAACCCCTGTAGCCAGAACTCATCTTCTTTTTCCGGACCGACAATCGGCACGCCGTAGTGTTCAGCCAGTTCAGCCGCTGCGCCCACATGGTCGAGGTGACCATGCGTCAGTAAAATCTGCATAAGCGTCACGCCGCTGTCGGCGACTTCCTGCTTGATCTTCTCAGCGTCACCGCCGGGATCGACAAGCGCGGCCAGTTTAGTCTGTTCGCACCAGATGAGTGAGCAATTCTGGGAGAACGCGGTAACCGGAATAATACGATAGTTCATACTGCTCCTGTGTTTCGTTATTACCAGTGCCGAACCGGACCGGTATCAATATGCACAAAGTTGCTGCTGGGGTAATATCCTACACCACCTGCGCGCATAGATAACGCAGCTTTGCGAATATTGGCTAACGAAACGCCCTCAATATGGAAATCCATTGCCTGTCCCTTCGTGTGATAGCTTTTTTTCGCTACCCCGCGACTGTGGGCGCGCAGTTCATTATTGGTATCAACAGAGCGATAACCAGAAATAAGCTGCACCGGCTTGCTGGTGCCCAGCAGGCCCTGAAGGCGGTAAAGCTGATCAAACAGTCCTGGGTCGATGGCTTTTATTTTATTCGCGCGGAAATCACGGAAAAAATGGTTAAGTCTTGCTAATTCATCCTGAATATAGCCTCTGCCATCGAAGAACTCCGCTTTTAGCGACTCACCGGTATGAAGATTGTTGAGCGTTAAAACTCGCGGACGAGGTGTCGAGAGGGTGGCAAATGCTGGCGTCGGCAAGATGGCCGCTGCGCCAAGCGCAACGCCACCTAACGCCAGCAGTTTGCGGCGATTAGCGTCAAATTTGTCCATGATAATCAGGTCTACAGGTAAAAGAAATCGTAATATGCATAGCGCACGAAGGGCACCTTAACTGGCAAAACCGGGTACGTCAAGGCGCCCAACCCCAGTGAATACGCGGCTTGTAGCGATATAGCCCCTTATTCACCCTAACTTACGACAATCAATTTTCCCGAACTGCTTCATTTACCTGATTAATTGTTCCGCTTTTGGCAAAATTTGTGCGCCGGATCGCGCGGTGAGATCATAATTGTAAATATCTGTACGGTACTGAGTCCGCCCGTCTTCGCCAACAAACGCCGTCAGATAGTAAAGATTGACCGGAATATTGTGTCGAATATTAACGTAACGCGTATCTCCTTGTTTCAGGGCATCCGAAATGCGCGTATCGTTCCAGCCCGCATCCTGCAGCAGCATATTGGCCAGCTCCGAGGCTTTGTTCACACGCACGCAGCCAGAACTCAACGCGCGCGTATCTTTCTGGAACAGATTGTGGTTCGGCGTATCGTGCAGATAGATAGCGTCAGAACTCGGCATATTGAATTTGTAACGCCCTAAAGAGTTATGCGCCCCCGGTGCCTGCTGGAAACGGAACGGCAGGTTTGACGCCGTGATTGTCGACCAGTCGACCATATAAGGATCGATAGCCTCTTTACTGTTCCATCCACGCATCACCGTATAGCCATGACGTTCCAGATAACCCGGATCGTTCCAGACCTTCGGCAGAATGTCTTTACGCGCCAGCGTCGGCGGCACGTTCCACGGCGGGTTAACGACTACGTTATTGAGCGCGCTGCTCATCATCGGTGTTTTGCGATCCGGACGCCCGACAATCACGCGCGACGCCAGTTTTTCGCTACCGTCCTGGTAATAGACCAGGGAATACGCCGGAATGTTAACCATAATGCCGGTAGTGAGGGTCCCCGGCAGCAGGCGCAAACGCTGGATATTGAGCGCCAGCACCCCTGCCCGCTGCGCAGGCGATACGTTCAGCCAGTCTCGCGTCGTCTGGCCAATGACGCCATCGGCTCCCAGTCCCTGAGCGGCCTGGAATTGCTTCACTGCCGCAACCAGCTCGCGATCGTATGCTGCGGGTTTATTGCTGACGGCAATCGCTTTTTTCTCTTTCACGGGCGCTGACGGGCTGACCGCCGCGTTTTGCGGATCGTCACCAGGCAGAGCGATATGTGGCCCGCCTTCAAGAAGACCCGAGCGCGTCAGGATCTCGCGCAGAGCAGGCACATCGCTGCTCCACTGCCCCGGACGCAGCGTTGCGGTGCCGCGCATCTGCGGCCATGGGCGCGAGTCGCCCACCAGCGCGAGGAGCGACTGGTGAAGCGTGGCGTATTGTGGATGCGCCGGTGCGAGGCTGGCAATAAAGCGCGGCAGTTCGCCATTATCGAGGGCTAACTGCCACTGGTTAATCACCGACAGCGCTGGCGTCGCGAGCTTATACGGCTTATCGCTGTACAGCCAGCGGTTGCCATTGACCGGAATACCCGCCACGAACTGCAGGTAACCCATCATGGCATCGGAAAGCACCACATCTCTCGCCTGCCCTGTTACGGCAGGATCGGTTAACAGCTCAACCCACTTTGTAAACTGCGGCTGAAACCCTGCAATTGCGACCTCCGCCAGCTGCTGCTGGAAGGCGCGCACGGCATCGCGGTTTTCCCACATCGGTTTCATATCGCGGGCAGCATAAAGCAGCGTGAGCTGATTGAGATAGACAGGCGTGTAGCCTGACGGCAGCCCCGACTGCAGCTGCTGGCTGAGCGATTCGGCGTCGATGCCTTCCGGCAGCGGCTTAATACCGGCCATGATCGCTGTCGCCGGAGATTGCTCCAGCGGCTGGGACAACGACGTAGGCTGCGTGCCTGTCGTTGCCGAGCTGTCAGTCGGCACAATTTCAGGCTCGTCGGCCAGGGCGGTTAACAGTGGAGCAAACATCACTGCCAGACATAAACTTAGCGCCGACAGCTGACGACCACATTCTTTCTTAAGCAACATCCCTTGCCCCCTGTTTTCACGACATGCCCATCACGTTGGGGCTTTCTTTCATTATAGGTAGACGGCTAAGCTGTTGCCTTACCTTATGTAAAGAAGTTTAAAGATAACGCAGCCCTAAGCACAAGTTAAGTTTAAAAAAAAAGCGGCGCCAGAGCGCCGCTTCGGGTCAGAAGACACTTCAGGAAGCGTCCGCCGTGGTTTCCGGCAGTGACTCCGGCGGCTGCGGTGCAAAGCCACGCAGCCCCACAACGTGGACGTGTTCGCTGTTCTGGAACACTTTACGCACCAGCTTGTAGGTTGTCCCTTTTTCAGGGCTGATGTTCTCCGGTGCGGCAATGATGAGCTGCATATCGAGACGTTCGCAAAGCTCAAACAGCGTGGCAATGGAGCGCGCATCAAGACGCGCCGCCTCATCCAGGAACAGCAGTCGGCATGGGGAGATGTCTTTGCCGCGCAGGCGGCGCGCTTCGTCTTCCCAGCTCTGTACCACCATCACCAAAATTGACATCCCGGTACCGATCGCTTCACCGGTAGAGAGCGCCCCGGATTCCGCACGCAGCCAGCCGTCTGAACCACGGTTTACCTCAACCTCCATTTCCAGGTAGTTACGGTAATCCAGCAGCTCTTCCCCGATGGTTTGCGGTGTACGCTGTCCCATATCAATCTGCGGGTTCAGGCGCTGATACAGCTTCGCCAGCGCTTCGGAGAAGGTCAGACGGTTGCTGTTGAACAGATCCTGGTGCTGCTCGTGCTGCTCAGACAGCACTTCCAGCAGCGTCGCGTGGGCTTCACGCACGTTGACGTTGAGGCGCACGCTGTTCACCTGGCCAAACGACACGCTCTGCAGACCCTGGTTCAGCTGGCGGATACGGTTCTGCTCGCGCTGAATGGTTTTGCGGATGATATTCGCCACGCTGCGGGAGCTGATCGCCAGCTTCTGCTCGCGAGAAGTCAGCTCTTCCGTCAGGCGCCCCAGCTCGATTTCCATCTGCTCAATGGCTTCGACCGGATCGTCGGTACGGATAATGTCCTGACGAATACGCTCGCGCAGGTGCTGGTAAACCGCCACGAAGAACTGGATTTTACGTTCAGGGCGTTTCGGATCTTCTGACATACGCAGGACATCGCGCAGGTGTTCGTTATCCGCCACCGCCAGACGCAGCGCACCCAGCGCCTTATCCGACATGGAACGCAGCTCATCGGCAGAGAGATACGCCAGCTCGCGACGGTGCAGACGACGCTCAACGTTATTGTCTTTCACCATGCGCATTACCGCGCACCAGCCCGCCTTCGCGGTCACGACCTGCTCGCGCATCTCAAAGTAGTCGCGCTCCAGCTTGCGCAGGCGACGGGTCAGGTTATCCATTTCTGCTTCGCAGAAGGTGAGCGCTTTTTCCAGCTGATTGCGACGCGCGCGGTTGTTGCTGAGCTGAGCATGCAGCTCATCACGACGAATGCGCGCGCGCTCTTCCGCCCCGCTGTCGGCACGAACGCCGATGTCCTGAAGCTCTTTCTGCAGGTCGTTTAACAGCTCTTTCTTGGTGTCGAAGGAGCTTTTCAGCGAGGCCAGCACCTGGTTGTACTGGTTCAGCTGAGTGGAGTGGCTGCGCATCGCTTCGCGGGCGCGGGTACGCTCCGCTTCCGCCTGCTCAAGGCGCTGACGCAGCTTTTCATTCAGATCGCTGTTACCGCTCAGCATTTCCGCCGAATCGGAGTAGCCGAAATGGGCGCGACGCTGCACCACTTCCGTCAGGGCAAACGCCTGCTGACGCGCTTCGCGCTGCACCTGCTGTGACCAGGCATAGTCTTCTTTTAACTGCTCGAACTGTTCCGGGTCGCTCTGCAGGACAGAGACAACCGGCTCCAGCTTCGCCAGCTGATTGCCGTGCTGCTGCACGAAGCGCGCGGCTTCCTGCGCTTCATCCAGACGCTCCTGGATCTCATCCACGCGGTCGGCCAGCGTGTCGTCTGCCAGCAGATTCAGGCGCGGCAGAATACGGTTAAGGGCCGCAACGCCCTCTTTCGCCTGCTCGAACTGGACGCGACTCTGCTGGTTGTCGCTTTCATGACTGGCAATCGCCCGTTCCAGTTCGCCACGGCGGGTATTGAGTTTGCGAATTTCCGCTTCCGGGTCGGCTTCGAAGGCCACGGCCAGATGGCTGCCGATAAAGCGGCTAAACGCCTGATGCAGACGCTGGGTTTTCTGCACGTCAAACGACAGCGTCGCAAAGCGTTCAGACAGTGTTTCACGCTCGGCGTGCAGGCTTTCGATGCGGCTTTCACGCGCGGCGCGGCCAAACAGCGGCAGTTCCGGGAAGCGGGAATAGCGCCACTGACGGTCGGCGATTTTCACCACCACCGCTTTTTCCAGCTCGTCGACGCTGAACACGCTGTCATCGAACGACTGCGGATCCCCTTCGATCAGGTAGAGATCTTCCGGGCAATCTTCCAGACCGGCAAGCTGCTCAGAAATCAGCGACAGATCCGGCACCACGATCGCGTTACGCGACGGGCCATACAGTGCCGAGAAGTAAGGCGCATCGTCCAGGCCGACATCGTCGTAAATCTCAGACAGCAGTACGCCGCCAAAACGCTCTGCCAGGGCATTGAGGCGCGGGTCTTCCGCACCGCCCGGCTGGCTTAAGCGCTCAATTTCTTCGTCGACGTCACGCTTGCGCGCGCCCACTTCATCACGCTCAACAATCGCCTCGCGCTCGCGCTCCAGCAGCTGCTGCAGGTATTCGGTCACTTCCTGGCTGGATTCGAACTGCTCGCCGCACTGCTCACTGAGCTGGTTAAGGCTGCTCTGGGCCGCCAGCCAGACCGGGGCACGCTGCAGAAGCGCTTGCGAACGGGACTGAAGCTGTTCCAGCTCCTGACGCAGGGTCATACGCTGTTCGCTGGCGCTGGAGACCGTGTCTGAAAGCGCAGCGATACGCGCCTCGAGTTCCTGATGCAGGGCCTCAAGCTCGTCAAAATCGTAATGTTTGCCCTGACGCTTGCAGAATTCGGCCAGCAGACGCTCGGCCTCCTGCTGCTCGCGCAGGCGCTGTTCCAGCTCGTTCAGACGCATACGCAGCGGCTGAACCTGCTCGGCCAGATGGCGCTGGTTCACGCCGTCGCGCAGCAGCTCGCGGGCAACGTCCCAGGCTTCGTTACGTGCCAGCGGGCCGTTAATCGCCACAACCAGCTGATAGGCCTGCTCAAACTGGCTGTGCGCCGTTTGGGCGACGCTCATTTTCTGTTCGAGGGACAGCAGTTTCTCAGTGGCTTCCTGCTCTTTGGCCTGGAAGGTATCCAGCCACTCGTCGGCGCTTTCCGGCGTCAGGTCTGGCAGATGGCACAGCTCTTTCGCGCGCTGTAATGCCTGCAGTGCCTGGGTGTACTGGATCGCGCGCGTCTGCTGCACGTCCAGCGCCTGCTGGTAATCGGCAAGCTGGCTTTTCAGCTCATCCACTTCCAGCTCGGCCGCTTCGGCGCGGGCTTCGTTCTCTTCCTGCATCTCGGCGGCTTCGGCCACCACTTCATTTTGCTCTTCAAGACGAATTTGCAGCTCGTCGAGGTCCGCTTCATAGCGCTCGATTTTCTCCTGCTGACGCAGCGCGGTCTGCACCAGGTTCAGGTGATCGCTGGCGGCCTGGTAATCGGCTTCCAGGTCACCTTCAGCACCGTTGTGCTCACCGAGCTCGCGCGCCATTTCGACGTGCTTGTACTGCTCGGCCACCAGCTGTTTGCGGGAGGTAAACAGCTCGCGGCGGTATTCTAATGCCTGATCGAGGTGGACGCGGCGCTCGTTGGCGTGGCGCATGTAGTCCGCCGCCACGTAGTTAGTGGCTTCGCTGATCAGGTGTTTAAACAGATCGCGGTCAGACTGGGTCACGCGAATCGCTTCCAGCGTCATGCGGTTTTCACGCAGCGCCGCCTCCATGTCCTGGAAGGCCTTACGCACGCCGCTGTTTTCCGGCAGCAGGTAGTCGCGCAGGGAGCGGGTAATGGCGCTGGAGATACCGCCGTACAGGGACGCTTCGATCAGGCGGTAGTATTTGCTACGGTCTGATGCGGTACGCAGACGACGCGCCACCACGCCGAGATCGAACATCAGCGAGTGGTAGTCTGTAATCGAGTTGAACTGTTTGAACTGCACGCCTTCGATCGCTTCGAGCTTATCTTTCAGCTCCTGCAGCGTCAGCACGCGCGCCTGGCGCTCGTTCAGGGTTTCCGTCAGCAGCGCCGTCGGCTGCACAGACGTTGGCAGCCCCTGGATGGCGAACGGTTTAATGTCGACTTTACGGTCGCGACCGGCAACCTGCTGCAGGCGCACGCCCACCACCACGCGCTGATGGCGGGAGTTAATGACGTCCAGAACCGAATAACAGACGCCGGCCTTCAGCTTACCGTGCAGGCCTTTATCACGGGAACCGCTTGTGGCCCCCGCTTCGGTGGTGTTACGGAAGTGAAGCAGCGTCAGGTCAGGGATCAGCGCCGTGACAAACGCCGCCATGGTGGTGGATTTACCCGCCCCGTTACCGCCGGAGAGCGTCGTCACCAGCTCATCCAGATCGAACGTTCGGGCAAAGAAGCCGTTCCAGTTAATCAGCGTCAGTGAGCGAAATTTACCGCGTTCAATCATTACTCTTCCTCCCCGCTATCCGGCAGATTCTCTTCATGCTCATCATTGAGCTGCAAATGGTTTTCCACCGGCATCGCTTCACCGTCGCGGATCATGCGAAGCTGCGCTTCACGCGCGTCATCGCCCGCACGCACGTCGGCGCCGAAGCGGAAGACAGATTCCGTAATGCGGAATTTGCTGCTGTCGTGCCCCATAAACCAGACCATCCCCAGACGACGCAGACGGTTCAGGGAAGAGCGGACTTTTTCCTGTAGTTTCTGACGGTCGAGATCCGACCCCGTGGAGCGGTTGTTCACCAGCTTGAGCAGCTTGCTCTCATCTGCCAGCGTCAACAGCTCGTCGTAAAGTTCCTGCTGGGTGAAGATCCCTTCATTCGCCAGACGTTCCGGGCTGAGGTAGAGGTAGCAGAGAATTTTGCCGACCATCATATCCAGCTCGGAGAGCACGGAACGCGGAATCAGCGTCGTGGAGCGCGGGCGCAGGTAGAAAAACCCTTCCGGCGCGCGGATAAGCTCCACGTTGTAGCGGGCGTAAAACTCTTCCAGGTACTCCTGGAAGTCCATCAAAAAGGCGTGATTATCCAGCTCGTCTAAGCCAATGTGACGACCGGCACGCAGCTGGCTGTCCAGCGCCGGAAATAACGGATTCGCCAGCGCCTGTGCCAGCTTAACCGGCATCACTTGTTCAATATTTGTCAATGACATGCGCCTGTACCTTGGCTCCGTAATCGTTAATTGGCTGCCACTTCGGCGGCAGTCCGGTGAAATCGGCTTGCGCGATACCCAGGCGAACAGCCTGGTCTACCACAATGCGGGCAACGTCGAAGTGGCGCGCGCGAGGATATTGCGCCAGATAGTCGCGCACCACGAGCCCCAGATCCAGCGGAGCTTGTCTGGTTTTGTAGACCGCGAGCTGTTCTTCGATCATCGCCGCAAGCTGCTCGCGAATTTCGTTAAATTCTTCGTATTCCAGATCCGGCGGCAGCTCACCGGTTACCTCTTCATCACGCAATGCCATCTCTTCGTCGCGCATATCCAGCAGACGATCGGCATTGGCGTAGGTCAGCGCCCATGGCGCATCGAAATAGGTCTGCACCGACTGGCGCAGACGCTGGGCAAAGACGCGGTTTTTATCCATATCGATCGCGGTACGAATAAATTTATGCACGTGTCGGTCGTAGCCAATCCACAGGTCGATCGACTGCTGGCCCCAACTGATGATGCGGTCCAGTTTGCTCTGCAGATCGAACACTAAACGATCGATAAAGTGCAGATCGTCGTGTGCCAGCGTCGCGTCCTGGATGCGCAGCAGGTTCGCCTGCAGCTTGTCCCCTGCGGCTTCCAGCGTATCCTGCAGCTCACGCAGCGTACCGGAGGTTTCTGACAGCAGAAGTTCACAGCTGGAGATGGCTGCACGCCAGTCTTTATTCAGCAGCTGTGCGATATCGTCTTTGACCTGCTGCTGCTGTTCGTCCATCAGGCGCTGGGTCAGATCGATACTGTCGAAGATTTCCGCCACCGAGTATTTCAGCGGTGCATAGACGTTTCGGTGCCAGTGGAATTCGTCACCGTCTTCATCTGCCGCATCGGCGGCGCGCTTAAGCTCACCGGCCACGATCGACAGCTGCATGGACAGACGCAGCGTGGAAAATTCGCGCTGGCGAATGTAGTAATCGGTGATGCCGATGCCCAGTGGCGTCAGGCGATAGATGGCGTTTCCTTCCGCCTGCTCGCTGGTAAAGCGGTTCAGCAGACGTTGACGCACCATATCGTTAATTGCGTTGTTGGCACGCACGCTAATGGTTTCGCTGGTTTGCTCAAACGCATCACTGACATGGCGGAACGCGTCCACCAGTTCACCCTCGCTCATTTCACCATCCAGCCGCTCGCCGTTCAGCGTGGCGACCGCCAGCAGGAAAGAGAGTCTGTCTACCGGCAGCGAGATGGAGAAATCGTTTTTCCTGGCCCAGGCAACCAGTTCGGGGACTGTCTGGGAAAATTCACTCATAGGTTATCCTTGCATCTGCGGCTTGTGCGCGGTGACGTGAATATAGCGGCCAAGGCTGACAAAAGGCTCCTGACGGCAATACCGCGTTTCCAATTCTGTTAAGGTGTCAAAACAGTCACGCTGTTTGTGTTTTTCACGCAGATAATCATGAAACACCCTGACGCCCGTCTTCCCGACAATCTGCCAGCCAATCGCTTCCAGCCAGCCATAGACCTGCTGTGGATCGCGCGGATAGTCCGGGGAAAGCGTGCGTTTTTTCTTTTTGGGCATCCCGACCTGAACATAGTCGAAGTTTCCCGCAACCATGTTGTGCATCAGGAAGCCGTTAGCATTGTAGAACATCAGCGACAGCGTGCCGCCCGGGCGCAACATCGACCACAGGGTTTGTAACACGCTTAGCGGATCGGCAACCCACTCCAGCACCGCATGAAACAATATCAGATCAACCTGGGTTTCCAAATGCTGTGCGATGTCCTGAGCGGCGCATTGTATAAAATGCATGTTGTCGCTCACACCTTTCTCTTCTGCCGCACGCGTCGCGCGGGCGACCATTTCAGCAGAAAGATCGCAAAGCGTGACGTGATGACCGCGTTCCGCCATTTTTATGGCCGTCTGCCCTTCACCGCCTCCGGCATCCAGCACGCGCAACGTTTGACCACCAAAGGTAGCCAGAATGGTGTCCAGATCCTGCCAGAGGATCGTCTGACGGAGCTGCCCTTTCGTGGTGCCATAAATGTTGCGCGAAAACTTTTCCGCGATGTCATCAAAATTGCGATCCCGCATTGGGAGAGTTCCACTCGCTAACTGCAAAACCGCTATTTTGTCACACCCGCGCGGAGAATGAACCTCTCTGGTGTAATATCACCGTCAATCACCTGCTATATGGTCAAAAAAGGAACCAAAAAGGATGCTTTTTACCCTTAAGAAATACATTGGAGGGATGATGCTTCCCCTTCCGCTGCTGCTCATCATCATCGCGCTGGGGCTGGCGCTGGTGTGGTTCAGTCGCTTTCAGAAGAGTGGCAAAACGCTGATCACGTTCGGCTGGTTGGTCCTGCTGCTGCTGAGCCTGCAGCCGGTCGCGGATGGTCTGTTACGCCCCATCGAAAACAGGTACCCGACATGGCAGGGAAATCAGAAAGTGGCGTACATTGTTGTGCTGGGCGGTGGATATACCTGGGATCCTGACTGGGCCCCCAGCTCAAACCTGATCAACAACAGCCTGCCGCGGCTAAACGAAGGCATTCGCCTCTGGCTGGCGAATCCGGGATCAAAAATGATCTTCACCGGCGCGGCGGCCAAAACGAACCCGGTGAGTACGGCGGAAGCGGGCGCCCGGGTCGCGGAATCACTCGGCGTACCGCGCTCCTCAATCATCACGCTGGACAGCCCGAAAGATACCGAGGAAGAGGCCGCCGCAGTCAAGCAGGCGATTGGTGAAGCCCCGTTCTTACTGGTGACCTCCGCCTCGCACCTGCCGCGCGCAATGATTTTCTTTGAAAAACAGGGCCTGCACCCGCTTCCCGCACCGGCGAACCAGATGGCCATCGACGCGCCGCTTAATCCGTGGGAGCGGGTAATCCCGTCCCCTATGTGGCTGATGCATAGCGATCGCGTCGGTTATGAGACGCTCGGACGCCTCTGGCAGTGGCTGAAAGGTTCCTCAGGCGAGCCAGGGCAAGAGTGATTTAGTCGCCAGATCGAAGTTTGCGCGATTAAAGCGTCCGGTGTTAACCAGCTGCGCAACTTCGTCCCAGAGCAGGTAGAGCCAGCGCCGCCAGAGAAACGCTTCCGCAACGGGGGCGCGTTGAAGGTAATGCCACAGTAAACCTTCCGCCGCCCCGCTGTCGCTGAGCCTGAACAGCTCATATTCGCGCGGAGCCCAGAGCATGATCCCCGGCCCCACCATCGCCAGAAGCTGATCGCTGCGGGGGTCTTTCAGCATACTGCGCAGGGTGAAGTTACCGTGGATCAGCACGCAGTTATCGTTAAAACCTTCGAACAGCGCCGGTAAACACTCCCGGGTGCGAAAGAGAATACGTTTGTCCTGCATGGTTAAACCGGTATTGTTGAACTGGTTAAGCGTTCCCCACAGCACTTCAACCCGCTGGCGATACCACAGCGGCCAGAGATTTTCCTGAGTGCTGTCGACCGGCCCAACAAGTCCGCGGCTATCCTGACGGTGCCACGCCAGCAGCGCCTCGACAATCTGGTCTTTTAGCTGTTCCCAGCGTTCCGGCGTTCGCGCGGGCGCTTCAACGGGTACACCACGTAAACGTTCAATCAGCAGTACGTCCGGGCCGGGGTGTTCCTCATGGGTCATCACGCCATACACCGTCGGCATACGCACGGTACCCTCCCGCGCCAGCATCGACATTTTCCATGCAAGCTGCCTGGCAACGCCGGGTGACGTGAAACTCCGTGCCATCAGCGGCATTGGGTTACCCTCACTGTCGTACAACGACCAGAGCGCGGTATCGATTTTTTCACTCACGCATTCGACCCGGCTTAACTTTTCACCCAGCAGATGGCTAAGTTCGGCACGCAGCTGTTCCATATGAGATTACCCCCATTAAGACTACTGCTTTTATAATGAGCGTCCTTAATGAAGATGTCACCCGGAAGAGATCAATCAGGAAAAAGAAAGTGAAAAATAAACCGGAGAGTGCATCTCTCCCAACGGAGAGATGCCGGTAAGATTAACGCAATTCAGCGCGAACGCGCTCAAGATCTTCAGGGGTGTCTACGCCCGTGCCGGGGACTTCCTCAGCAACGGCAACGTGAATTTTCTCGCCGTACCAGAGCACGCGGAGCTGCTCCAGCATTTCGATATGCTCCAGCGGACTCGGGGCCCAGGCCACATAACGGCGAATAAAGCCGGCGCGATAGCCGTAGATCCCAATATGACGCAGGAAGGTATCACCGATGGTCTCTTTAGAAAGCGCAAAGCGATCGCGATCCCACGGGATCGTGGCACGGGAGAAATAGAGCGCATAGCCTTCCGCATCCATGACGACCTTCACCGCATTCGGGTTGAAAGCTTCTTCTGCATGATGAATGGGTACCGCCAGCGTGGCCATTCCCACCTGACGCTGCGCCAGGTTTTCGGCCACCTGACGGATAATGACAGCGGGGATCATCGGCTCGTCACCCTGCACGTTTACGATAACCGTATCATCACTGAAACCGCATTTCTCAACCACTTCCGCCAGACGCTCGGTGCCAGACTGGTGATCGGCGCGGGTCATGCATACCTCACCGCCTGCCGCCTCAACCGCACGAGCGACATCCGGATGATCGGTGGCAACAATCACGCGGTCAGCACCGGATTCACGCGCACGCTCAAGGACATGCACAATCATCGGCTTGCCGTTGATATCCACCAGCGGCTTACCCGGCAGACGCGTTGAGGCATAACGCGCAGGAATAATGACAACAAAACTCATGGTTTGCTCTCTTCTGCCACCAGGGAACGGGCTTCGTTTTCCAGCAATACAGGAATACCGTCGCGCAGCGGGAAAGCCAGGCTGTCCAGCTTGCAAATGAGCTCTTGTTTGTCCTGGCTGTAGTAGAGTTTGCCGTTGCATACCGGGCAGGCAATAATTTCAAGTAAACGGTGATCCATAGTTCCTCCGTATGGGTAATCGCTAAAGCTTAACACATTCCTTTTTCAGGGCGTGCCTGTTTCCCAGCCACTTCGACAGGATGTAAACAATCCGTCAGGTACCCGGCCCAGCGTCACGTCGTCGGCCCCCTGCCAGCGCGCGAATTCGCTAATGGCGGACGTTAACCCTTTTTCCAGGCTCGCCGTCACCCTGACGCCCTTTTGCAAATAAAGCGCAATGATTTCAAGCGTGCCGGTCTTGCGGTGCATTTTGGCATCCATGCGCCCGACCAGCTGCCCCTTATGCAGGAGCGGTAAAACAAAGTAGCCATACTGGCGCTTTGGGGCCGGGGTATAACATTCCAGCCGGTAGCTGAAATCAAAGAGTTGCTCGGCGCGTTTTCTGTCCCAGACGACCGGGTCGAAAGGCGACAATACCGCGCTGTGGGTCGCCTGCAGTTTCCCCTCCAGGGCCTGAGGCAATAGCGGGAGGAGATCCGCATGTAGCCACATTTCGCCCAGCGTTTCCACGGTAACGGGAATGACGCGCTGTTCGCGTTGCCACGTGTCCAGCAGCGGTTTCAGCACGGGCTGGCGCAGGCGATAGTAATCTGCCAGCCATTGCGTGCGAAAAATCCCCAGGCTGCGGGCGCTGTTTTCTAACATAATGGCCTCGGCCGCCTCCTGGGTAAGCAGGTCGCGCTCGTCGTCCCAGTGGGGCATCACGCGATGCGTGAGGTCGTAGACGCGCTGAAAATTACGCCGCTCAATCACCATGACTTTGCCTGAGGTAAACAGGCCTTCGAGATGACGCTTGTGCGGCTTCCACTCCCACCAGCCGCTTGTACCTTTGCGCGGGTGTTCAAAATCGGCGGAGCGTACAGGACCGTTTTCCTGAATATGCGCGATGAGCTGCTCTATTTCAGCCGCATGTTCCTGCATCCACGCCTGCCGGTATTTCCAGCCCATCTTTTCCGGCGCAAGCATACGGTGACGCACAAGGGCAAAATCGCTGCGGGGAAGGAAGCAGGCTTCGTGCGCCCAGTACTCCATCAACTCCCCCTTGCTGAGCGCCTCATCCAGCCACTGAGAAGGATAGCTCCCCAGGCGGCTGAACAGCACCAGGTAAGGGCTACGTGCCACAATATTAATGGTGTCGATCTGGAGTAGCGACATGCGCTGTACGGTAGAGAGAATATCGGCAGGCTGCGCGCGACGGCGGGGCTTTTTGAGCAGCCCCTGCGCGGCAAGGTGGAGATTACGTGCGGCTGAGAGCGAGAGTTGCGGTAAAGACATGCGTTTTCCTGTCAGTCAAAGCGCCACCAGAACCGCGTAAGCCTTTAGTGCACCAACGCAATCAGTTCCTTGAGCAAATGTTCCGGCTGCTCACCGCTGAGTTCGGCGTCAACCGGCAGATACCACCAGTTATCTTTCGCAAAGGCACGGCATTTCACCGCATCTTTTTCGGTCATGATCAGAGACTGCCCGGGTGTGGTCAGGGCGTCTACCTGCCCTTCCACCAGCGCCTGATGGTCGGCCAGCGGAACGCGTTTTTCCAGCCGGGCACCACACTGTTCCAGCGTCGCGAAGAAGCGCGGCGGATGACCAATGCCCGCCATCGCTACCAGTGAAGGAAGCTCTGAAACCGACCGGCGTTCACCCGTCACCAGGTTGATTGCCAGACCCGGCTGCAGGTGCATCGGGATTTCACCCGTTTTCGCCTCACCAGCGTTCACGATCACCGCATCCACGGACGTCAGACGCGAAGCGCGTTCGCGCATGGGTCCGGCAGGTAACCACCAGCCGTTCCCAAAACGGCGAACCCCGTCGATGACCACAATCTCTTTATCTCGCGCCAGGGCATAATGCTGCAGACCATCGTCAGTGATAATGATCTGTACCGCATGTTCGGCAAGCAGGGCCCGGACGGCATCGCTGCGCACCGGGGAGACCGCAACAGGGGCGCCAGTACGCTGGAAAATCAATACCGGTTCATCACCCGCTTCAGCCGTCGTGGTTTCCGCCGTCAGCAACAGCGGGTAATGCGCCGCTTTACCACCATATCCCCGCGATACCACGCCCGGGCGTATACCGCGCTTTTGCAACTGCTCCACCAGCCAGATCACCACCGGCGTTTTGCCGTTGCCGCCCGCCGTAAGATTACCGACGACCACAACGGGCACCGGCGCGCGCCAGGCCCGCTTCACCCCAAGACGATAAAGCAGACGGATAATGCCGCTCACCAGGCCGTAGAGCCAGGAGAGCGGCAAAAGCAGCAGCCACAGCGGGGATTCACCGGACCAGATGCGTGCAATCATTCGCCGAACTGCATCTTATGAAGCTGAGCGTAAACGCCGCGGTGTTCCAGCAGATCAGCATGGCTTCCGCGTTCAACAATGACCCCATCCTCAACCACGACGATTTCATCAGCCTGCTCGATAGTCGACAGACGGTGCGCAATCACCAGCGAGGTGCGGTTCTTTTGCAGCTCATCCAGCGCCGACTGAATCGCGCGTTCAGATTCCGTATCCAGCGCAGAGGTCGCTTCGTCCAGGATCAGTATCGGGCTGTCGCGCAGCAGCGCTCGGGCAATGGCGATACGCTGACGCTGCCCACCGGAGAGCAGTACACCGTTCTCGCCGATGATGGTATCCAGACCGTTATCCATCTTGTTGATAAAGTCCATCGCGTAGGCCATACGTGCGGCGTTCTCAATCTGCTCGCGGCTGTACTCTTCAGTGCGTGCATAAGCAATATTGTTTGCCACGGTATCGTTGAACAGGTGCACGTTCTGGGAGACCAGCGCCACCTGGTTACGGAGCGACTGCAGGGTATACTCCCGCAGATCGTGACCGTCTAACAGAATTTCACCTTCGTCAATGTCGTAGAAACGGGTGATCAGGCTGGCAATGGTCGATTTACCCGAGCCGGAACGGCCTACCAGCGCAACGGTTTTCCCCGCCGGAATGGTCAGGTTGATATTGCGCAGAGCCGGTGTTTCGCGGCCAGGATAGGTAAAGGTCACATTGCGGAACTCAACGTCGCCGTTCGCGCGCTCAATGACGCGTTTGCCTTCATCTTTTTCCTGCTCGGAATCCAGAATGCTGAACAGGGTCTGACAGGCCGCCATCCCACGCTGGAACTGGGCGTTGACGTTTGTCAGTGATTTCAGCGGACGCATCAGGGCGATCATTGAGGAGAAGACCACGGTGATGGTACCCGCCGTCAGCGTCTCCATGACGCTCGGGAAGCTTGCCGCATACAGAACGAACGCCAGCGCCAGTGAGGCAATCAGCTGAATAATCGGGTCGGAGATAGAAGAGGCCGAGACCATTTTCATCCCCTGCAGACGCATTTTGTTGCTCACTTTATCAAAGCGTTTCGTTTCAACGTCCTGACCACCAAAAATCAGCACTTCTTTATGCCCTTTCAGCATCTGCTCTGCGCTGGTAGTCACCTGCCCCATCGTATTCTGCATATTCTTGCTGATATTACGGAAGCGTTTTGAGACGACGCGGATAGCAATAGAAACCACAGGTGCCAGAACGATAAGGATGAGCGACAGCTGCCAGCTGTAGTAGAACATCATCACGAACAGGCCGATAATCGACGCGCCCTCGCGCACAACCGTAATCAGCGCGCTGGAAGAGGAAGAGGCAACCTGCTCGGAGTCGTAGGTGATCCGCGACAGCAGCGTCCCGGTTGACTGCTTGTCAAAGAACGCAACCGGCATGCCCATCATGTGACTGAACAGCCGACGGCGCATGGTCATCACTACTTTCCCGGATACCCAGGAAATGCAGTAGCTGGAGATATAGCTGGTGATACCGCGTAAGATCATCAGTCCGATAACCACCAGAGGCATCCATAGCAGCACTGAGCGATCCGTTTTACCAAAACCGTCGTCCAGTAACGGTTTGAGAAGCGATAGCATAAAGGTATCGCTGGCTGCGTTGAGGATTAACGCTACACCCGCCACGATCAAGCCTGCTTTAAAAGGGGCAATCATCGGCCAGAGTCGGCGGAACGTTTGCCACGTGGAGAGATCTTTGTCGTTATGCATTCAAAAAACCAGCATTGTTGAAATAGCCGCATATTCTACCCGTTATCGACGGGCGCGCCAAACCACTGATGATACCAACGTGGTAAAATTTGCTCTCGCAAGCGCCGGATTTGCCATTGATGTTGCGAGAATGTCACCGATATTTGTCCAGAATGAGGGGTATCGTGCCAGATATATCCCTCTTTTCGATAACGTCGAACGACTTTTGCCGACGGGAAGTGCCATGCGTTATAGCGGGCCGCAGAATCCAGGGCGATCTGTCCTTCCACCCGCTGTACCAGCGGCAATGAAGACGAGGTATTGCTGCCATGATGGGGGACCTGTATGAGCGTGGCCCTCAGATGACGCCAGTAATGGCTAAGCATAGCCTGTTCCGCCTGCACTTCAATGTCCCCTGTTAGCAGAACGCTTTGCTCCCCGTCGTCCACCTTTACCACACAGGAATGGTTATTCCCCTGGGCCGGGTAATTTTCAGGAGGCCAGTGGACGGTGAAGGTTAATCCCTGCCATTCCCATTTCTGCCCACGAAAACAAGGGCGGTGCCCCGTCCTGCGTAACGGGCTTCTTACCCATATATCCGGCCATGCTTTTTGCAACGACGCGAGGCCTCCTGCATGGTCGAGGTGTTCATGACTGAGAATCACTCCTTCTGGCCGTAGGTGATGCCAGCGAAGCCAGGGAATAATTAACCGCTGAGCGCTGTCTCCGCCCGGCCAGGCGAGCCCGGTATCAAAGAGAATGGCTTTTCCCTGCCTTTCAATCACCATGGCCAGCCCCTGCCCCACGTCCAGCATATGCAGCGTCCAGCTCTCGCTTTTTGCCACTCGCCAGAGGGGAAATGTCAGCAGGACACTGCCTGCAAGACAAACGGCAGGAACGGTTTTCCAGGCACGAAAACGCCAGGCAATAATACTCAACCACGGCAGTAATGCCATGATTTGCCAGCGTTGATCGACATTCTGCCAGCCATCTGGCAGGCGCATCAGTAGCCAGAAGAGTCCCGCAAGCGACTTATCGGCGGCAAACCAGATGGCACTTTCTACCGCAGCCAGCGGTAGCAAATGGAGCAGCATACCGAGCAGGATCAGCGGGACGGAGACAAACGTTACCAGGGGAACGGCAAAGAGATTCGCGACCAGGGAGGAGAAGCTGAAGCCATGGAAAATCAGAACCTGTAACGGCATGAGCAGCAGCAACATCCCGACCTGCAGATAAATCAGGTTCAGTAGCGGCCGCATCCGTCGTGTCCAATTCCAGTCGGGAAGAGGCAGCCACTGAAACCAGAAAATCAGCGCGGCGACGGCAAAGGCTGACAGAACCAGACTCTGCGAAAGTACGGCCAGGGGATCGTTAATCAGTATCGCCGCGATGCAGCAGCTCCAAACCTGCCAGGGAGACCATTGACGGCCAGTAATCCGCAACAGAGCAAGCACCGCAAGGGCGATGATCGTCCTCAGCGCAGGCGGTTGCAGACCGGTAAGCCAGGCGTAGAAAGCAGCAAAGAACAACCCGGCAAGGAGAGGCATTTGCCAGTGGACGCGGTGGCTGGGTAATAAAAACTGGAGTCCACGAGCAAGTAACCAGACGAGAGAGGCTGCCAGCGAGATATGCAGACCCGAAATCGCCATCAGATGCAGCGTGCCGGTTTCCCGCATCAGGTCTTTTATTTCATGGGATACTTCCAGGCGTTCTCCCATCCCAAGCCCCAGGATAACCGCTCCGCATCGGTAAGCTGAAAGTCGGTTTTGCAGCGACATCAGATATTGCGCTCGCAGGCTGCAGCGCCCGTCGACGATCTCCGCACGGGTGAAGCGCCCGCTCAGCGTTTGATGTCGGGCAAAAGCGCTGCGCTGAGAATCATAACCGCCGTCGTTGAGTTCGCCGTGTGCAGGCCTGAGCCTGAGCGTCACGCTCCAGCGCTGCCCTGCACACGCCTTTTGCGGCAGATAATTGCCATACAGCGTTACGCCGGTAGAGGCCCACCAGCGCTTGCCATTGACGCTTAGAATGCTTCCCTGATGCTGAGTGGCGCCATCAGTCGCGGTGAGCTCTATCTCAGCCTGCACGGCCCCCGTTGTTAAATGCTGCATCGGCCAGACGCTCTCCTGCGCGGCCAAAATGCCCCAGGCACAAAATAACAGCGTCATACCCGCATACTTCAGTCGACTGTTTTGCCATGCAGCAAGCGCTAGCCCGCCAGCCATCATTACCCAAACGGTGTTGGGGGAAGGCAGTTCAGGTAACCAGAGTAACGGAACTATCGCCAGCATGGCGCAGACACTAAGCGCGGGAATTCCCATTGCCACCTCCCTGTTTCAGGGTGGCAGTATGCAAGCAAGCTGAGCGGTCGTCAGGTGTGAAGAATACGATTTACGGCAAGCGCAGCAAGGTATTTAACGGGTTGC
The DNA here is from genome assembly GCF_019584165.1 of Enterobacter sp. EC_64. NCBI lineage: Bacteria > Pseudomonadati > Pseudomonadota > Gammaproteobacteria > Enterobacterales > Enterobacteriaceae > Enterobacter > Enterobacter sp. EC_64. The sequence continues at coordinate 43,756 of NZ_VDAS01000003.1, read as the reverse complement.
AGAAAACGAAACGGAAAATGCGGGGCACCTTCAGAAAGAAAGCGACGGGTACAAAAAAAGCACCCGCAGGTGCTTTCTTTCGAACCCAGTTTAACCGGCTGGCTAAACTCAGTTGCCGTAAATATTGGCGCGATCGCGCAGTTCTTTACCCGGCTTAAAGTGTGGAACGTACTTACCTTCCAGCTCGACTTTATCGCCAGTTTTCGGGTTACGCCCGGTACGTGGAGCACGATAGTGCAGAGAAAAACTACCGAAACCGCGGATTTCAATGCGCTCGCCCTGGGCAAGAGTGGAGGCCATATGCTCCAGCATCTCTTTTACGGCATCTTCCACTGCCTTGGCAGGGATATGCGGTTGCTGACTGGCAAGTCTTTCAATCAATTCTGACTTGGTCATGATTCCTCCGGTTCCTTTCAAACCAATTAGCTGAACAGCTCATTAAACAAGGGCGGCCGTAGCCGCCCTTTGTTATTGATTACAGGACGAATCCTGTAATCTGTCAAGTTTGCTCCTCATCCTTCGCGCTGTAAATGCGTTACAGCGCAAATGATGCTGAGAACCTGATATTACTCGCCTTTAGCTGCTTTGAAAGCTTCAGCCATTGCGTTGTTAGAGAAGTTTGCATCTTCCTGTTTGTTAACAGTTGCGATTGCATCTTTCTCATCAGCTTCGTCTTTAGCACGAACAGACAGGCTGATTGCACGGTTCTTACGGTCAACACCGGTGAACTTAGCTTCAACGTCGTCGCCTACGTTCAGAACCAGAGTGGCATCTTCAACGCGGTCACGGGAAGCTTCAGAAGCGCGCAGGTAACCTTCAACGCCGTCAGCCAGTTCTACGGTTGCGCCTTTCGCGTCAACTGCAGTGACTTTACCGTTTACGATTGCGCCTTTCTTGTTCAGTGCAACCCAGTTGTTGAACGGATCTTCTGCGAGCTGTTTAACGCCCAGGGAGATACGCTCACGCTCTGCGTCAACCTGCAGAACAACTGCAGCGATTTCGTCGCCTTTTTTGTATTCACGAACTGCTTCTTCGCCTGCAACGTTCCAGGAGATGTCAGACAGGTGAACCAGGCCATCGATGCCGCCGTCCAGGCCGATGAAGATACCGAAGTCAGTGATAGACTTGATTTTACCTTCAACACGGTCGCCCTTGTTGTGGGTTTCCGCGAACTGCTGCCATGGGTTGTTTTTGCACTGCTTCAGACCCAGGGAGATACGACGACGTTCTTCGTCGATATCCAGAACCATCACTTCCACTACATCACCAACGTTAACAACTTTGGATGGGTGGATGTTTTTGTTGGTCCAGTCCATTTCGGAAACGTGCACCAGACCTTCAACGCCTTCTTCGATTTCAACGAAGCAGCCGTAGTCAGTCAGGTTGGTTACGCGACCAGTCAGTTTAGTCCCTTCTGGGTAACGCTTAGCGATAGCTACCCATGGATCTTCGCCCAGCTGTTTCAGGCCGAGGGATACACGAGTACGCTCGCGGTCGAACTTCAGCACTTTAACAGTGATTTCGTCGCCCACGTTCACGATTTCGCTTGGGTGCTTAACGCGTTTCCACGCCATGTCGGTGATGTGCAGCAGGCCATCAACGCCGCCCAGGTCAACGAATGCGCCGTAGTCAGTGAGGTTCTTAACGATACCTTTGACTTCCATGCCTTCCTGCAGGTTTTCCAGCAGCTGATCGCGTTCTGCGCTGTTTTCGGATTCGATAACGGCACGACGGGAAACAACAACGTTGTTACGCTTCTGGTCCAGCTTGATTACTTTGAACTCAAGCTCTTTGCCTTCCAGGTGCAGGGTGTCACGAACTGGACGAACGTCTACCAGAGAACCTGGCAGGAACGCACGAATACCATTCAGCTCAACAGTGAAGCCACCTTTAACTTTGCCGTTGATAACACCGACCACAGTTTCAGCTTCTTCGTAAGCTTTTTCCAGCGTGATCCATGCTTCGTGACGTTTCGCTTTCTCACGAGAAAGCAGGGTTTCACCGAAGCCGTCTTCTACTGCGTCCAGAGCAACGTCAACTTCGTCGCCAACCTGGATTTCCAGCTCGCCCTGGGCGTTTTTGAACTGCTCTGCCGGAATGGCGGACTCAGATTTCAGACCGGCGTCAACCAGTACTACGTCTTTGTCGATAGCAACAACAACACCGCGAACGATGGAACCCGGGCGGGTTTCGATTTCTTTTAAGGATTCTTCAAACAGTTGAGCAAAAGATTCAGTCATGTTTAATCTTCAGGTTAATATTAACGTCCACCTGGCTCCGTGCCGGATGGGGTTGTTTCACATACCCGCCGTCAATCCATTGCAGCGGGGGTACTGCTAAATCGGTCGCGATTACGCGAGTGCCAGTTTTTGGCGCGCATATTGTAGCGCTTTTTCAATCACTTGCTCAATAGTTAAACTGGTTGAATCCAGAACTAATGCATCTTCTGCTGGAACAAGTGGGGCGACGGCGCGGTTACGATCGCGGTCATCGCGCTCTTTTATCTCGGATAAAAGGCGATCAAAGTTAACACTAAACCCCTTTTCCTGCAACTGAAGCATGCGGCGTTGAGCGCGTTCTTCCGAAGAGGCGTCAAGGAAAATTTTCACAGGTGCATCAGGGAATACCACGGTTCCCATATCGCGTCCGTCCGCGATCAAACCCGGTGCTTCACGGAACGCGCGCTGACGACGTAAAAGCGCCTCACGAACGCGCGGGAAGGCCGCTACCTGAGAGGCCGCATTCGCCACTTCCTGAGTACGGATTTCCCCGCTCACGTCTTCCCCTTCAAGGATGACTTCCAGGTTGCCATTGGTCGACACGAAACGCACATCAAGATGCGCAGCCAGCGGAACCAGCGCTTCTTCTGACGCCACGTCCACATGGTGATGCAGCGCAGCAAGGGCCAGCACGCGATAGATTGCTCCCGAATCTAAAAGATGCCATTGCAATGCTTCCGCCATCGCTTTGCACAGAGTCCCTTTCCCTGCGCCACTCGGCCCGTCAATGGTGATTACCGGGGCAATTGCCGTCATCTTTTTCTCCTTAAATAAGGCATACCGTTTACATGAACGCCGCGCATTATACGCGTCAACGTGCGCAACTGTTACCTTTGCGTGCAAATTACGGATTGATTGAAGCAGAGTGTAGAAGAAATGAACGGAAGTGTTCGTCAGGAAGCGTAAGGAAATGCCGCATCAGGTGATGCGGCAAGCGTCATCAGGCCAGCGTGCTAATGCGTGCCAGCTGTTCAAAGTAGTCCGGGAACGTTTTCGCCGTACATTTCGGATCGAGAATGGTCACAGGCGTGTCGGACAGTGCCACCAGCGAGAAGCACATCGCCATACGGTGATCGTTGTAGGTGCCGATCTCGGCAACCTGCAGTTTTGCAGGAGGCGTGACGCGAATGTAGTCTTCGCCCTCTTCCACCTCAGCACCGACCTTACGCAGTTCGGTCGCCATCGCAAACAGACGGTCAGTCTCTTTTACGCGCCAGTTGTAGATGTTACGCAGCGTGGTGGTGCCTTTTGCAAACAGCGCCGCCGTGGCAATGGTCATCGCCGCGTCCGGAATATGGTTCATGTCCATGTCGATGGCCTTCAGCTCGCCGTGGGTACAGGAAATGAAGTCATCACCCCAGGTCACAACCGCGCCCATTTTTTCCAGCACGTCCGCAAAACGAATGTCACCCTGCACGCTGTTGCGGCCAATACCGGTCACCTTCACGGTACCGCCTTTGATCGCGCCTGCAGCCAGGAAGTAAGATGCCGACGAGGCGTCGCCTTCAACAAGATAGCTGCCCGGAGACTGGTACTGCTGCGCCCCACGCACGACAAAACGCTGATAAGACTGGTTTTCCACCTCAACGCCGAAGGTTTTCATCAGGTGCAGCGTGATATCAATATACGGTTTGGAGACCAGCTCACCTTTAATCGTGATAACCGTATCCTGCGGAGCCAGCGGCGCGGTCATCAGCAGTGCGGTCAGGAACTGGCTGGAGACGCTGCCGTCAACCTCGACGTGACCGCCGGTAAAGCCCCCGCGCAGACGCAGTGGCGGATAATTTTCCTGCTCCAGATACTCGATCTGCGCGCCGCCCTGACGCAGGGCATCCACCAGATGGCCAATCGGACGCTCTTTCATGCGCGGCTCGCCGGTCAGCACAATGTTGTTGCGCCCAAGACACAGGGCCGCCGCCAGCGGACGCATCGCGGTACCCGCGTTGCCCAGAAACAGCTCAAGCTCTTCACCCGTCTGCAGCGCGCCGCCGTTGCCGGTCACTTCGCAGCGGGTACGATCGTCGGAGAGAGTGTAATGAACGCCCAACGCTTTCAGCGCATTGAGCATATGGCGCACGTCATCGCTGTCCAGCAGGTTTGTAAGGACGGTGGTGCCGTTTGCCAGTGCTGCCAGCAGCAGAGCGCGGTTCGAGACACTTTTTGAACCAGGCAGATTAATGGTGCCATCTACCCGCGCGATAGGTTGTAACGTCAGGGATTCCATGAAAACTTAACTCTCAACTCAACATAATAAAAACCCCGCAGCAGGGCTACGGGGGTGAAAACAGCGCGATTAACCGTGGCGACGTTCGAAGTCGATCATGAAATCGGTCAGCGCTTTAACGCCTTCCAGCGGCATCGCGTTATAGATGGAGGCACGCATGCCGCCCACGACACGGTGACCTTTCAGCGCGTGCAGGCCGGCCGCGAAGGACTCTTCCAGGAACACTTTATCCAGGTTGCTGTCCGCCAGCTGGAACGGCACGTTCATGCGGGAACGGTTAGCTTTCGCCACGTCGTTGCGGTAGAAATCGCTCTTGTCGATCACGCCATACAGCAGTTCGGCTTTCTGCTGATTCACTTTGTCCATCTGCGCCACGCCGCCGTTTTGCTTCAGCCATTTGAAGACCAGGCCGGAGAGGTACCAGGCAAACGTCGGTGGGGTGTTGAACATAGAATCGTTGTCGTTCAGCACGGTGTAATCAAGAATGGACGGGCACGATGTATGCGCTTTACCCAGCAGGTCTTCACGCACGATAACAATCGTCAGGCCTGCAGGGCCGATATTTTTCTGCGCGCCCGCGTAGATTACGCCATAACGGCTGACGTCAATTGGCGCAGACAGAATGGTGGAGGAGAAGTCAGCGGCAACCACGACGTCTTTACCGAAGTTCGGCGTCTCGTCGATGGCAATCCCGTCAATAGTTTCGTTCGGGCAATAGTGCAAATACGCTGCGTTATCAGAAAGCTGCCATTCGCTCATTGGCTTCACGGCGCGCAGGCCGTCAACGGTCACTTTGGCGTCAATCACATTCGGCGTGCAGTATTTGTGCGCTTCTTTCACCGCACTGGCCGCCCAGTAGCCTGCGTCAACGTAGTCTGCCGTCGTTTTATCGCCCAGGATGTTTAGCGGTACGCCTGCAAACTGGCCGCGCCCGCCGCCGTGACAGAACAATACTTTGTAGTTCGAGGGAATATTCAGCAGATCGCGAAAATCCTTTTCTGCCTCTTCCGCCACCTGAATAAACTCTTTACCCCGGTGGCTGATTTCCATCACCGACGTTCCCAGACCGTTCCAGTCACAAAGTTCCTGTTGAGCCTGTTTAAGCACGTCTGCCGGTAACATTGCCGGACCTGAACTGAAATTAAAGACTTGAGCCATTTCCCCTCACCACGCTAAAAGCCATAAGTTATAACTGTGGATATCGGTTTTATCATTCAGTGACACGCGCCGCAATGTCTAAAACTTATGACCCGTGAAATGTGCCCCACGTCACACAAAACAATCTGCCGCCTCGCCAGGACAAAACCGACAAAATGGCTGTCAGGTGATGCGTTTAGCCCGGCTAACCTTCGTCCATTCCGGATTTGCACAGCGGGGGCATAATTGACGATCCCCCGGCTGCATCGCGACCACATGGCTACATCTCACGCAGGCATACTCGCCTGACTCAGGTACGGTTCTGAAACGCTCAATGAGCATATCCGGCAGGATACACAGTCCCGGCCTCACCTCATCGTCAGAATAGTAATAGACGCTGATCTGCCCGTTGGTCTCCATGATCGCCAGACGCACCTGCCCGAGCTGTTCCACGCTGTTGAGGCGTAGCTCCATAAAGAACTCAAACTCGGTCATATTGGCGCTCTGAACGTTTTCCCAGGCCAGCTGACCGTCCTCGACGATAACGACCGGCTTCCCTTCAAGCAGATCTTCCAGCTTTTCACTTTTCGACATCAGCCACATGACAAGCCGGTAAAGCAGCGCCAGGGTGACAAAAACAATGAAGACCGGCACCATCGGCACATCATCATAGAAGGCGACATCCCCCGCCGCGGAACCCAGCGTCAGGATGATCAATACTTCAAAAAGCGACATCTGCCGCACGCCGCGACGACCGGTGATTTTAAGAAACAGGAAGACCAGAACGAAGGTATACAGACTACGCAGCGCCACTTCGCCTAAAAATTCAGGAGGGACTTTATCAAACGCCATCCGCTGGAGATCGAATGCTTTCATTTTTCTATGCCTTAACAGTGAGTTACTGACAGTAAGCATAGCCCAGTCTTTTATTTTCGCCGGAGATAGCACCCGTCACGCAAAACCCGTATCATTGCGCGCTTTACGTACGATAAAAGTGAACGCCATGACTCAAACGTTTATCCCCGGCAAAGACGCCGCTCTGGAAGATTCCATCGCTCGCTTCCAGCAGAAACTGACCGACCTGGGTTTTAACATCGAAGAAGCCTCCTGGCTCAATCCGGTGCCTCATGTCTGGTCTGTGCATATTCGCGATAAAGACTGTGCCCTGTGCTTTACCAACGGTAAAGGCGCGACAAAAAAAGCGGCACTGGCCTCCGCGCTGGGTGAGTATTTTGAGCGTCTGTCCACCAACTATTTCTTTGCTGACTTCTGGCTGGGCGAAACCATCGCCAACGGCCCGTTCGTTCACTATCCGAACGAAAAATGGTTCCCGCTGACCGAAGACGATGAACTGCCGGAAGGAATTCTCGACGCGCGCCTGCGTGCCTTCTACGATCCGGAAAACGAACTGACCGCCAGCATGCTGATCGATCTGCAGTCCGGTAACGACGATCGCGGTATTTGCGCCCTGCCGTTTACCCGTCAGTCTGACGAGCAGACCGTCTATATTCCGATGAACATCGTCGGCAACCTGTATGTGTCTAACGGCATGTCCGCCGGTAACACCCGCAATGAAGCGCGCGTGCAGGGGCTGTCTGAAGTCTTCGAGCGTCATATCAAAAACCGCATTATTGCCGAATCCATCAGCCTGCCTGAAATTCCGGCAGAGGTGCTGGCGCGCTACCCGGGCGTGGTGGAATCCATCGCCAAGCTGGAAGCAGAAGGTTTCCCAATCTTTGCGTATGACGGCTCGCTGGGCGGCAAGTATCCAGTGATCTGCGTCGTGCTGTTTAACCCGACCAACGGCACCTGCTTCGCCTCCTTCGGCGCGCACCCGGACTTCGGCGTGGCGCTGGAGCGTACCGTTACCGAGCTGCTCCAGGGCCGTAGCCTGAAAGATCTCGACGTGTTTACGCCGCCAACGTTTGACGATGAAGAAGTGGCCGAGCATACCAACCTCGAAACTCACTTCATCGATTCCAGCGGCTTAATTTCCTGGGATATGTTCAAGCAGGACGCGGACTATCCGTTCGTGGACTGGAGCTTTGCCGGTACCACGGAAGAAGAGTTCGCGACGCTGATGGCGATCTTTAACGCGGAAGACCAGGAAGTGTACATTGCCGACTACGAGCATCTTGGCGTTTACGCGTGCCGCATCATCGTGCCTGGCATGTCTGATATCTATCCGGCGGAAGATCTGTGGCTGGCGAACAACAGCATGGGCGCGCATCTGCGTGAAACGCTGCTGGCTCTGCCGGGCAGCGAATGGGAGAAAGAGGATTATCTGAACCTGATCGCCCAACTGGACGAAGAAGGCCATGATGATTTCACCCGCGTACGCGAACTCCTGGGCCTGGCGACCGGTAAAGACAACGGCTGGTACACCCTGCGCATCGGTGAGTTGAAAGCGATGCTGGCCCTGGCGGGCGGCGATCTGGATCAGGCCCTGGCCTGGACCGAGTGGACCATGGAGTTCAACCAGTCGGTCTTCTCTGCCGAGCGCACCAACTATTACCGCTGCCTGCAAACCCTGCTGCTGCTTGCACAGGAAGAGGATCGCGAACCGCTGCAATATCTGAATGCTTTCGTGCGTATGTACGGCGCTGAGGCCGTTGAAGCAGCCAGCGCAGCCCTGAGCGGCGAAGCGCCGTTCTATGGCCTGCAGGCCGTTGATAGCGATCTGAAAGCCTTCCCGGCGCATCAGTCGCTGCTGAAGGCCTATGAAAAGCTGCAGAAAGCAAAAGCCGCTTACTGGTCAAAATAAGCGCATATAACATTACCAGCAGTAGGCGTATTCAATCGTCTGGGCTATATTACGGGGCAATTTCATTGCCCCTTTTTTTATTTCCTTCGGCAATGATTGTTGATTGTAATAATAAAGTTAAACACGGGTAAATATAATAATATTGATCTGGGCTTTACTGTTACTTTTTATGGTTAATACTCCATATTAATTAACTGATAAAGAGGTGGCCGAACGAAAAAATTCAACTCTTTTCATAACTTTTAAAATTTATTTTTATACGGATAATCAAATATTTACTCCGCATTTGCTGTAAATCCATACACATTGCGGGCCTATAAGCCAGGCGAGATATGATCTATATCAATTTCTCTTCTATAATGCTTTGTTAGTATCTCGTCGCCGACTTAATAAAGAGAGAGTTAGTGTGAAAGCTGACAACCCTTTTGATCTTTTACTCCCTGCTGCGATGGCCAAAGTTGCCGAAGAAGCAGGTGTCTATAAAGCAACGAAACACCCGATGAAGACGTTCTATCTGGCGATCACGGCTGGTGTGTTCATCTCTATCGCTTTCGTCTTCTACATCACCGCCACTACCGGTACTGCCGGAATGCCTTTCGGCATGGCCAAACTGATTGGCGGCATTTGTTTCTCACTGGGTCTGATTCTTTGCGTTATTTGCGGCGCCGACCTCTTCACCTCAACGGTGCTGATTGTCGTGGCAAAGGCGAGCGGAAGAATTACCTGGGGTCAGCTGGCACGTAACTGGCTTAATGTTTACGTGGGTAACCTGGTTGGCTGTCTGCTCTTTGTTTTGTTGATGTGGCTTTCTGGCGAGTACATGACCGCCAACGGTGGTTGGGGCCTTAACGTCCTGCAAACTGCCGACCACAAAATGCACCACACATTTATCGAAGCCGTTGCTCTCGGCATCCTCGCGAACCTGATGGTCTGCCTGGCTGTATGGATGAGCTACTCGGGTCGTAGCCTGATGGACAAAGCCTTAATTATGGTTCTGCCGGTTGCGATGTTCGTTGCCAGCGGCTTTGAGCACAGTATCGCGAATATGTTCATGATCCCAATGGGCATTGTTATCCGCGACTTTGCGAGCCCGGAGTTCTGGACCGCAGTTGGTTCATCCCCGGAAAGTTTCTCTCACCTGACTATTATGAATTTCATTACTGATAACCTGATCCCTGTCACTATCGGGAACATTATCGGTGGGGGTCTGTTAGTTGGGTTGACATACTGGGTCATTTACCTGCGTGGCGACGATCATCATTGATGGTTTTCTCAGGCAGTAAATAAAAAATCCACTTAAGAAGGTAGGTGTTACATGTCCGAGCTTAATGAAAAGTTAGCCACAGCCTGGGAAGGTTTTGCGAAAGGTGACTGGCAGAATGAAGTAAACGTACGTGACTTCATTCAGAAAAACTATACCCCGTATGAAGGTGACGAATCCTTCCTGGCTGGCGCAACTGACGCGACCACCAAGCTGTGGGACAGCGTAATGGAAGGCGTTAAACTGGAAAACCGCACTCACGCGCCAGTTGATTTTGACACCTCCGTTGCTTCCACCATCACTTCTCACGATGCTGGCTATATCAACAAAGCCCTTGAGAAAATCGTTGGTCTGCAGACTGAAGCACCACTGAAACGCGCAATCATCCCGTTCGGTGGTATTAAAATGGTTGAAGGTTCCTGCAAAGCGTATAACCGCGAGCTGGACCCAATGCTGAAAAAAATCTTCACCGAATACCGCAAAACCCACAACCAGGGCGTATTCGATGTTTACACCAAAGACATTCTGAACTGCCGTAAATCTGGCGTTCTGACTGGTCTGCCAGATGCATATGGCCGTGGCCGTATCATCGGTGACTACCGTCGCGTTGCGCTGTACGGTATCGACTTCCTGATGAAAGACAAGTACGCGCAGTTTGTTTCCCTGCAGTCCGATCTGGAAAACGGCGTAAACCTGGAAGCGACTATCCGTCTGCGTGAAGAAATCGCTGAACAGCACCGCGCGCTGGGTCAGATCAAAGAGATGGCTGCTAAATACGGCTGCGATATCTCTGGTCCTGCTACCAACGCTCAGGAAGCTATCCAGTGGACCTACTTCGGCTACCTGGCCGCAGTTAAATCTCAGAACGGCGCAGCAATGTCCTTCGGTCGTGTATCCACCTTCCTGGATGCCTATATCGAACGTGACCTGAAAGCAGGCAAAATCACCGAGCAAGACGCTCAGGAAATGATTGACCACCTGGTCATGAAACTGCGTATGGTTCGCTTCCTGCGTACCCCTGAATACGATGAGCTGTTCTCCGGTGACCCAATCTGGGCAACTGAATCCATCGGCGGTATGGGCGTTGACGGCCGTACTCTGGTGACCAAAAACAGCTTCCGCTTCCTGAACACCCTGTACACCATGGGTCCTTCTCCGGAGCCGAACATCACCGTTCTGTGGTCTGAAAAACTGCCTCTGAACTTCAAGAAATTCGCCGCTAAAGTGTCCATCGACACCTCTTCTCTGCAGTACGAGAACGATGACCTGATGCGTCCGGACTTCAACAACGACGATTACGCTATCGCTTGCTGCGTAAGCCCAATGGTTGTTGGTAAGCAAATGCAGTTCTTCGGTGCGCGTGCAAACCTGGCGAAAACCATGCTGTACGCAATCAACGGCGGCGTTGATGAAAAACTGAAAATGCAGGTTGGTCCTAAGTCTGAGCCTATCAAAGGCGATGTGCTGAACTATGACGAAGTCATGGAACGCATGGACCACTTCATGGACTGGCTGGCGAAACAGTACGTCACTGCGCTGAACGTTATCCACTACATGCACGACAAGTACAGCTACGAAGCCTCTCTGATGGCGCTACACGACCGTGACGTTATCCGCACCATGGCGTGTGGTATCGCAGGTCTGTCCGTTGCTGCTGACTCCCTGTCTGCAATCAAATATGCGAAAGTTAAACCAATTCGTGACGAAGACGGTCTGGCTATCGACTTCGAAATCGAAGGCGAATATCCGCAGTTTGGTAACAACGATTCTCGCGTTGATGACATGGCGGTTGACCTGGTAGAACGTTTCATGAAGAAAATTCAGAAACTGACTACCTACCGTAACGCTATCCCGACTCAGTCTGTTCTGACCATCACCTCTAACGTTGTGTATGGTAAGAAAACCGGTAACACCCCAGACGGTCGTCGTGCTGGCGCGCCATTCGGCCCAGGTGCAAACCCAATGCACGGTCGTGACCAGAAAGGTGCAGTTGCCTCTCTGACTTCTGTCGCTAAACTGCCGTTTGCTTACGCGAAAGATGGTATCTCTTACACCTTCTCTATCGTGCCAAATGCGCTGGGTAAAGACGACGAAGTGCGTAAAACTAACCTTGCTGGTCTGATGGATGGTTACTTCCACCACGAAGCGTCCATCGAAGGTGGTCAGCACCTGAACGTGAACGTCATGAACCGTGAAATGCTGCTCGACGCGATGGAACATCCTGAGAAATATCCTCAGCTGACCATCCGCGTATCTGGCTACGCAGTACGTTTTAACTCCCTGACGAAAGAACAGCAGCAGGACGTTATCACCCGTACTTTCACTCAGTCCATGTAAGTGGAATTGACTGAAATCACGCGTTAACAAGCGTACAATAAAGGCTCCACGTCAGTGGGGCCTTTTTAGCACCCTCTCCACCTCAGTCTCTTTTGTCCGCTATCTATACTGAATGGATAACAGCCAAAACAGACTTAACACAGCCGGCTTTGAGCTGTGCATACACAGGCCCCGGACGGGCCGATGATGGAGATATCACCGCAATGTCAACTATTGGTCGTATTCACTCCTTTGAATCCTGTGGCACCGTCGATGGCCCGGGTATCCGCTTTATCACCTTTTTCCAGGGCTGCCTGATGCGCTGCCTGTACTGCCATAACCGCGACACCTGGGACACGCACGGCGGTAAAGAAGTCACCGTCGACGATCTGATGAAAGAGGTGGTGACCTATCGCCACTTTATGAACGCCTCCGGCGGCGGTGTGACCGCGTCCGGCGGTGAAGCCATTCTTCAGGCTGAGTTTGTCCGCGACTGGTTCCGCGCCTGCCATAAAGAAGGCATTCATACCTGCCTCGACACCAACGGCTTTGTACGTCGCTACGATCCGGTGATTGATGAACTGCTCGAAGTGACCGATCTGGTGATGCTCGATCTCAAACAGATGAATGATGAGATCCACCAGAATCTGGTGGGCGTCTCCAACCACCGCACGCTGGAGTTTGCCAAATACATTGCCGACAAGGGCATCAAAACCTGGATCCGCTACGTGGTTGTTCCTGGCTGGTCAGATGACGACGACTCCGCGCACCGCCTGGGAGAATTTACCCGCGACATGGGCAACGTCGAGAAAATCGAGCTTCTGCCCTATCATGAGCTGGGTAAACATAAATGGGTGGCCATGGGTGAAGAGTACAAGCTTGATGGCGTGAAGCCGCCGAAAAAAGAGACGATGGAACGCGTCAAAGGTATTCTTGAACAGTACGGTCACAAAGTGATGTATTAAAGAAAAGGCCCGGTGAGAACCGGGCCTTTTTTATTCTATTTAAAGACGCCGTTAATAACGGAAGTCACAATCGCAGTACTCAGCGCAATTAAGACCAGGTCGTCACCCACTACGCGCCATTCGTAGCCGGGATAGGAAGGAAGCTGGTCCAGCATTGAGGCCGGAACGGCCTTCTTCGCAATACCCGGAGGCAGTGGTTTACCGCGCGCCAGGTTTTTTGCGATCCCCGGGGGCAGTGACTTATAGCCCGTTAAGCCGTAATTCACGGCCAGATGACGGACATGATCGAAGCTCACGCGAGCATCAACGTCATTACCGACATCTTTGCTGTTTTTGAAGTTCTTATCCGATTTTCCAGGGTTATCCTGTCCGCTATTTTGCTTATTACCATGGTTACCGGAGTTACCAGAATTCCCGTTACCATGATTGCCGCCATTACCTTGTCCGCCACCGTTTCCGTGACCACCGCCGTTCCCGTTGCCAGGATTAGCCATGACCGGAGCCGTTGCAAACGTTAAAGACAACACTACGGCAAGTGCGGTAGTGGAAAAACGACGTATAGACATGATTGTTGCCTTTTAGTGGTAGAACTCATTTGAATTATCGCCAGGGGGGAAAAACAAACAATACGTAAAAGTCTTATATGTGACAGGGACAAAAAAGCCTGTCGATGACAGGCTTTTATTTAATCAGGCGTGTGCCACCGGCGTTGGATGTTCGCCCGCTTTACGCAGCAGCATTAAGAGATAAATAAACGACACGCTGGCGATCATGATAAACAGTAAATTGTCGGAATAATTTTGCATCAGCATCGCGGTAAACGTCGGCCCTAATAAGCTGCCGATGGTATAGCTCAGTAACAGCGCCTGGTTCATTGCCACGAGCTGGTGATGCTCAACTTTCTCACAGGCCCACGCCATCGCGACCGGATAAAGCGTGAAACCTGCCGCCCCAAGAATAAACAGCGCGGGTGCCATCGCGGCATTGCTGAGCATGGCGAGGCATCCCATGATCACCACGAAGACCTGAACGCGCAGCACCAGCAGACGGCCAAAGCGATCAGCCAGACGGCCAATTGGCCATTGTCCAACAATACCCGCACTCACCATCACCGCCATCCAGAAGCCAATTCCGGAGTCGCTGACGCCCTGATGGTTCAGATAGAGCGGCATCAGGCCATAGAGCGAGCCCAGTACAATCCCCGAGATAATGCAGCCGTTAACGCCCAGACGCGCCTGACGCAGTCTCAGCATGGGCCAGACGTGGGTTGCTTCCTGGTGTTCACTGTTCTGGTTCACAATGCGCGTAAAGAGCAGCGGCAGGATTGCGGCCAGCACCATGCCCGTTACCCACGGCAGAACGCTCATCAGGTCGGTTGGCAGCTTGCTCACCATCAGTTGTCCCAGCACGGTGCCGACATAGTAAACCATCATGTAGGCAGCCAGCAGACGTCCGCGGTTGCGGGAGGTGCCGCTGCACATCAGCGCACTTTCAACGACCACCCAAATCATCGCGCAGCCTACACCGGCGATAAAGCGCCATGCCATCCAGCTCCAGAAGCCGACCATCAGGCCCAGCCCCGCACATCCGGCGGCGAAAATCAGCGAGGCCAGATAATAGCTGCGGTTAAAGCCAAAGCGCTTGATCAGGCTCCCGGTCACCAGCGTACCCAGGAGGTTCCCGGTAAAAAAGGATGAGCTGACCATACCCACCTGCCAGGTCGGTAAGTTTTCATGGGCGAGCCACAGCGGGACGAGCGTATTTAACACTGCGATCGCCAGGGTCAACAAAAGCAGGCCACAGAGCAACAGCAGCACTGGCCGGGTATAGGTGGTCATGGATTAAAAACCGCGAGGAAGTTCAGATTTCGTGCGCATCATGCCACTGGCAAAAACAAAGTCAATCCACTGATTTAGCCGCCTCGCACAATATGTTCCCTGTCGATTTAAAAAACTTATCCTGCTAATGCCACGCCTGCTATAGATATTAATTATGTCTCTGTTTTCATTTATTAATGGGGAAAATTAAAACAAAACGACAGTCGAAAAATTTCATGATCGAAAAAAGAAAAAGCCGGGCACTCTGGCCCGGCTTGATATAACCAAATGAAACGTTAACTGGCGACAGCCATACCAACGGTCATATGCAACCCGTAGAACACGCCGCGACCAATCAGTTCACCCGCCAGTACCAGCACAAAAGCCAGTGACAGCAGCGGCAGTGCCGGCTGATAACCTTTGAGCTGAGGGGCAATCCAGAATACCAGCGCGGCGACCAGCAGAACGATACGCCAGGCCATCAGCGCACCGTAGTCCGGCACCAGGGCAGAGGCCTGCTGAATAGAGCTGTGAATGGTTGCCAGTTCAGTACCCTGCATCAGGGCGACTATCGCACTCACTACCAGCGCCAGCAGCGAAACAGCGGGCAGCAGACGCATTGCCCATCCGTCGACACCCGCCACGCGCAGCAGCAGGTAGCCCAGCAGCGGCCCGCCGATAAACATCGTCAGGAAGAAGCTCATTGGCGTCCAGACGCTGTACCAGGTGGGGACGGTATCGATGGTGTTATAGACACGTATCATCATCCACACGAACACCACGCCCAGCACCATGGTCACAATCAGCCACAGGCTGCGCAGACCCGCAGGCAACTTCTTCATAGCGGCCAGCAGCCAGCCCAGCCCACCGACGGCAAAGAAAATTGCGCCACTGGCGATCTCGTTACTGAGGGATGAGGCGCCCACGCGGTTCAGGGAGTTAAACGCGCGCATCGGCGAACCCAGGTGCAGCGTAGAGGCGATAAAGCCGATCCCCATCAGCACCCACAGGCCAAACATACTCAACACCAGGCGCTGCTGCTATTCAGCATTGAGACGACCTTTCAACAACGCCAGCGCGAGCACAATGAAGCCGCCCGCTACGCACTGACCAAAGACCGTGAAGATCATCAGCGGCCATTCATGCCATCCACTTCCCATCTCACACCTCCTTCGGATTTGCCAGGTAGCCGGTGGTGTCACCTGTAGGACGGCTGTTGGCGTTAGGTTTAATCACAATACTCGGCTTCGTGAAGTGCGCAGACGGCAGCGGTGCCACGGCGGCAAGATGACCGTGTTTTTGACGCAGCTCTTCAATAGGGCCGAAGTCCAGCGCGCGCAGCGGACAGGACTCAACGCAAATCGGCTTTTTGCCATCCGCTACGCGGGTGTGGCAGCCGTCGCATTTGGTCATGTGGCCTTTAGCGGCGTTGTACTGCGGCGCGCCGTACGGACAGGCCATATGACAGTAGCGACAGCCAATGCAGACATCTTCATCCACCACCACAAAACCGTCTTCGCGCTTGTGCATCGCCCCGCTCGGGCAGACTTTTGTACAGGCGGGATCTTCACAGTGGTTACAGGCAATTGACAGGTAATACGCAAAGACGTTCTGATGCCAGACGCCGTTATCTTCCTGCCAGTCGCCCCCGGCGTATTCGTAGATGCGACGGAAGCTCACGTCCGGCGTCAGGTCTTTGTAATCTTTGCAGGCCAGCTCGCAGGTTTTGCACCCGGTACAACGGCTGGAATCAATAAAAAATCCATACTGAGTTGTCATCGGTTACTCCTTAAACCTTTTCAACCTGGACAAGGTTAGTGTGGGATGGGTTACCCTTCGCCAGCGGCGACGGACGCTGTGTGGTCAGTACGTTAATACTGCCTGCCTGGTCGATGCGGTTGGCATCCGGGCTGTACCAGGCCCCTTCCCCTAACGCCACCACGCCGGGCATCATGCGCGGGGTGACTTTGGCTTCAATATGCACCTCGCCGCGACCGTTGAATATGCGCACGCGATCGCCATTGCTGATGCCGCGCGCTTTCGCGTCCATCGGGTTAATCCACATCTCCTGGCGGCAGGCGGCCTTCAGCACGTCGACGTTACCGTAGGTAGAGTGAACACGCGCTTTATAGTGGAAGCCGGTCAGCTGCAGCGGGAATTTCGCCGTCAGCGGATCGTTATAGTTTTCAAAGCCCGGCGCGTAGATCGGCAGCGGATCGATAACATCCCCTTCCGGCAGCTCCCAGGTGGAGGCGATTTTTGCCAGCGCTTCGGAATAGATTTCGATTTTGCCCGACGGCGTGGTCAGCGGGTTCGCCTGCGGATCTTCACGGAACGCTTTGTACGCCACGTGGTGTCCTTCCGGATCGCGCTGTTTGTACATCCCCTGCTTGCGGAAGGTATCAAAGTCAGGGAGGTCAGGAATCGCCTTACGGGAGAGTTCATGCAGATGGCGCATCCACCCTTCCTGAGTACGCCCCTCGGTGAACTGCTGCTCAACGCCTAGACGTTTCGCCAGTTCAGAGGTCATCTCATAAATGGTTTTGCACTCGAAGCGCGGTTTAATCGCCTGGTCGGTAAAGATCACGTAGGACATGTTGCCGCAGGAGGCGTCCAGCGCGAAATCCATCTGCTCAGAGGCGGTGCAGTCCGGCAGCAGGATATCGGCATATTTTGCCGAGGAGGTCATGTGACAGTCGATCACCACAATCATCTCGCACTTCTTGTCGTCCTGCAGGATTTCATGGGTGCGGTTGATTTCAGAGTGCTGGTTGATGAGACAGTTGCCGGCGTAGTTCCAGATCATCTTGATCGGCACGTCCAGCTTGTCCTTACCGCGCACGCCGTCGCGCAGGGCGGTCATTTCCGGGCCACGTTCAATCGCATCGGTCCACATAAACATGGAGATGCTGGTCTGAACCGGGTTATCCAGCGTTGGCATACGTTCAAACGGCACTTCATATGAGCCTTCACGCGCGCCGGTGTTACCGCCGTGAATACCGACGTTGCCGGTCAGAATGGAGAGCATGGAAATGGCACGGGTCGCAATTTCACCGTTCGCATGACGCTGCGGGCCCCAGCCCTGGCTAATGTAGGCTGGTTTGGCTGAGCCAATCTCACGCGCCAGCTGAACGATACGCTCTGCCGGGATGCCGGTGATGGTGGACGCCCACTCCGGCGTTTTTGCCACGCCATCGCTACCCTGACCGAGAATGTAAGCTTTGTAATGTCCGTTTGCCGGTGCGCTGGCTGGCAGGGTTTTCTCGTCATAGCCGACGCAGTATTTATCCAGGAAAGGCTGATCGACGAGGTTCTCGGTGATCATCACCCACGCCAGCGCTGAGACCAGGGCCGCATCGGTACCCGGACGTATTGGGATCCACTCGTCTTCACGTCCGGCACCGGTGTCGGTATAGCGCGGATCGATGATGATCATGCGGGCATTGGATTTGGCGCGCGCCTGTTCGAGGTAGTAGGTTACCCCGCCACCGCTCATGCGGGTTTCCCCCGGGTTGTTACCAAACAGCACGACCAGCTTGCTGTTTTCGATATCGGACGGACTGTTGCCGTCCGCCCAACCGCCATAGGTGTAGTTCAGGCCAGCCGCGATCTGCGCAGAAGAGTAGTCACCATAGTGATTGAGATAACCGCCGCAGCAGTTCATCAGGCGCGCCACCAGCGTTTTTCCCGGTGGCCAGGAGCGGGTCAGCGTGCCGCCGAGCGTCCCGGTACCGTAGTTCAGGTAGATGGATTCGTTGCCGTACTCTTTAATAAGGCGCTGCATATTGGTGGCGATGATGTCGTAGGCCTCATCCCAGCTAATCCGCTCGAACTTCCCTTCCCCACGCTTACCGACACGCTTCATCGGATATTTCAGGCGGTCCGGATTATAGACGCGGCGACGCATGGAGCGACCACGCAAACACGCACGCACCTGATGTAACCCTTCGTAGTTATCGTCCCCGGTATTGTCGGTTTCGACATATTTAATTTCGCCATCCACCACATGCATACGCAGCGGACAACGGCTACCGCAGTTAACGGTACAGGCACTCCACACCACTTTTTCCGGCGAAGTGGCCGGAGACAGAGCATCTGCCGCCGACGCCAGTCGGGTAAAAGGGAGCGTGAAGGCACTACTGGCTACCGCCAGGCCGCCTATTGCCGTGGTTTTCATCAACCCACGGCGAGTGACCTCGGCAGCCATTAATGCTTCAGGCGCGTTGATTTTCATAGAGACTCACTTTGGTTGCTCACAAAAAAAAGAGAGGCGGCGCAAACCGCTATGTAGTTTTATATATAACGAATATTATCGTTATCAGCTTTTTATGCTGGCTTTCATTCGAAGGAGTATTACTACTTTAGAGGGAGAGGTTATTGCGTCGTATCAAACCAAAGGCATAAAAAAAGCGCCCTGAGGCGCTTTTTTGTTTTAAGACAAATTATTAGCCGATGTACTGCTGGCCTTTCATGTATGGACGCAGCACTTCAGGGATCTCGATACGACCGTCTGCCTGCTGATAGTTTTCCAGCACGGCAACCAGGGTACGGCCCACAGCCAGGCCAGAACCGTTCAGGGTATGCACCAGACGGGTTTTCTTATCAGATTTGCTGCGGCAACGTGCCTGCATGCGGCGCGCCTGGAAATCCCAGACGTTAGAGCAGGAGGAGATTTCACGGTAAGTATTCTGCGCAGGTACCCACACTTCCAGATCGAAGGTTTTGCAGGCACCAAAGCCCATATCACCGGTGCACAGCGCCATACGACGGTATGGCAGACCCAGCAGCTCCAGCACTTTTTCAGCGTGGCCGGTCATCTCTTCCAGCGCGTCCATGGATTCTTCAGGACGGACGATCTGCACCATCTCAACTTTGTCGAACTGGTGCATACGGATCAGACCGCGCGTGTCGCGCCCGTAAGAGCCTGCTTCAGAACGGAAGCACGGAGAGTGCGCCGTCAGTTTGATTGGCAGGTCGTCTTCGTCGATGATCTCATCACGCACGAGGTTAGTCAGCGGCACTTCCGCGGTTGGGATCAGCGCGTAGTTGCTGCTGTCAGCTTCCTCGTCCAGCGGACGGGTATGGAACAGGTCGCCGGCAAATTTCGGCAGCTGGCCCGTACCGTACAGCGTATCGTGGTTGACCAGATATGGCACATAGGTTTCGCTGTAGCCATGCTGCTCGGTGTGCAGATCCAGCATGAACTGCGCCAGCGCACGGTGCAGATGGGCAATCTGGCCTTTCATTACCACGAAGCGAGAGCCGGTCAGCTTAACAGCAGCCGCAAAATCCAGGCCCGCGTGCATTTCGCCCAGCGTCACGTGATCGCGCACTTCAAAGTCAAACTCACGAGGCGTACCCCAGCGTTTCACTTCAACGTTGTCGTTTTCATCTTTGCCGACAGGCACGCTGTCGTCAGGAATATTCGGGATAGCCAGGGCAATATCACGAATTTCGGCCTGAAGAACATCCAGTTCAGCTTTCGCCTGATCCAGTTCTTCACCCAGCTTGTTCACTTCCAGGCGTAATGGCTCAATATCTTCCCCGCGCGCTTTCGCCTGGCCGATGGATTTCGATCGAGAGTTACGCTCTGCCTGCAGATTTTCAGTTTGTACCTGCAGTACTTTACGACGCTCTTCAAGAGCGCGCAGCTTATCTACATCCAGCTTAAAGCCCCGGCGTGCCAGTTTTTCAGCGACTGCGTCTGGCTCATTACGCAGCAGATTGGGATCGAGCATGCTTATCCTGTGCTTATCGAATTAAAATAGGAAATGTGACCACAGCCTGCGGTCACAAGGATACAATTGCCAACATTACCGCAACGATTGAACTAACGGTAGCGTTTTATAGGGCTATTTTGATCCTGTCCGGCGAGCCAGGTGAGCTTTTCACCAATCTTGCCTTCAAGACCTCTGTTTGTGGGGTGATAATAGCGCGTTTGTGCCATCTCCTGCGGGAAATATTCCTCCCCGGCAGCGTAGGCATTGGGTTCATCATGAGCGTAGCGGTATTCCTGCCCATACCCCATCTCTTTCATCAGTTTGGTCGGCGCGTTACGCAGGTGAACCGGCACATCGTAGTCCGGGCGTTCGCGTGCGTCAGACATCGCGGCCTTAAACGCGGTATAGACGGCATTGCTTTTCGGCGCACAGGCCAGATAAACAATCGCCTGCGCAATGGCGCGCTCACCTTCTGCGGGTCCAACCCGGGTGAAACAGTCCCAGGCCGACAGCGCGACCTGCATGGCACGCGGGTCGGCATTGCCGACATCTTCTGAGGCAATCGCCAGACAGCGGCGCGCGACGTATAGCGGATCGCCACCCGCAGTAATAATACGCGCATACCAGTACAGCGCCGCATCCGGCGCGCTGCCGCGCACGGACTTATGCAGCGCCGAAATCAAATCGTAAAAACGGTCACCTTTATTATCGAAACGCGCGCTGCGTTCCCCGGCAATTTCGGTGAGCAGTTCCGGTTTTAGCACCCGCTTCCCGGCGTCGTCGACCTCGGCCATGTCGGCCATCATCTCCAGCGTGTTCAGCGCCCGACGCGCATCGCCGTTGACCAGCTCGGCAATCGCACGACGCGTCTCGTCAGGCAGAACGATATCCTGTCCGCCGTAGCCGCGCGATTTGTCGTCCATCGCCTGAGTGAGAACCTTTTCGATATCCTCGGTCGTCAGCGATTTGAGCAGATAAACGCGCGCACGGGAAAGCAGCGCCGAGTTCAGCTCAAACGACGGGTTTTCGGTGGTCGCCCCAATGAAGAAGATCGTGCCGTCTTCAATATGCGGCAGGAAGGCATCCTGCTGGCTCTTGTTGAAGCGATGGACTTCGTCGACAAAAAGAATGGTGCGGCGTCCGGCGTTGCGGTTCTGACGCGCACGCTCGATAGCCTCACGGATCTCCTTCATTCCGGACGTCACCGCTGAGATACGCTCAACGTCCGCGTTGGCATAACGGGCAATCACTTCTGCAAGCGTAGTCTTGCCGGTGCCTGGAGGGCCCCAGAGGATCATGGAGTGCAAATGCCCCGCCTCAATGGCGCGCGGCAATGGCTTACCGGCAGCCAGCAGGTGCTGCTGACCGATGTACTGCGCTAAATTTTCTGGCCGCATACGGGCGGCCAGAGGTTGAAACGCGTTATCTGAAAAATCGAGCGACAGATTGCCCACTCACGCCTCTTACTTATTGCGTTGGTCGTCCACCGTTACGCCCTTCGGCGGGGTAAAGGTGAACTTCGATGCATCAACGGCGCCGTTCTGCTGAGATTTGAGCTGATAGCTGCTGCGCTGATCGTCCTGCTCAACCGCGCCGAACTGATTAATGGTACCGTTGGTGCTGACATTGATGGTGAACTGCTTCAGGTTGCCGTTGCTGCCTTTCGGCGTCAGGACAAACTCGTCACCCGTCTGTTTAATATTGTACTGCTGCCAGTCGCTGGCCTGGTTACGGGCAATCAGCATAAATGGCGTATTGCTGGTGGCATCTTTCAGCCAGGTCGCAGTAGCCTGCTCAACGAACGGGTTGTAGAACCATAAGGTTTTACCGTCAGACACCAGGATGCTTTCATCCGGCTGGGTCATGTGCCAGTTAAACAGATTTGGGCGTTTTACCCACAAGTCCCCCTGACCTTCCTGCACCGCGTTGCCGCTGCCGTCCGTCACTTTCTGCGTGAAGCTGGCGTGGAAGCTGCTTACTTTATCCAGTCGGCTTTTAAGGTCGCTGGCTGCATCAGCCCAGACGCTGCTGGCGACAAAACTGGTGAGTAATGCACAGGCGATGGCGATTTTTTTCATTGTTATTCCTTAAAATACGTCTTCCCGAAATGGGGTTTCCGTCTTCTATTCTGGACCTGCCCGGAGGCAGGCGACAGAAGAAAATGCTTAATTTTGGCTGATTTACCCTTCTTTGCAATCGCGGAAGGTTAATCAAACGGTGGCGGAGCCAGCACCTCGCGGTTACCGTTATGCCCCTGCTCGCTCACAATGCCCTGCGCTTCCATCTGCTCGATGATGCGCGCAGCGCGGTTATAGCCGATGCGGAACTGACGCTGTACGCCAGAGATAGACGCTTTACGTTTTTCGGTAACGAAATTCACCGCCTGATCGAATAACGGATCCAGCTCTTCACCGCCGTCAAAGCCACCGCCGCCGCCTTCGCTTTCCGTATCGCTGGTGATGCCATCAACGTATTGCGGACGACCGCGCGCTTTCCAGTCCTGCACGACCGCGTGCACTTCCTGGTCGCGCACGAACGCGCCGTGAACACGCACCGGAGAGGTGGAGTTCGGTCCAGAATAGAGCATGTCACCCATTCCCAGCAGCGACTCTGCGCCGCCCTGGTCAAGAATGGTACGGGAGTCAATTTTACTTGATACGGTGAAGGCGATACGCGTCGGAATGTTCGCTTTAATCAGACCGGTGATAACGTCCACGGAAGGACGCTGGGTCGCCAGCACAAGGTGAATACCGGCCGCACGCGCTTTCTGCGCCAGACGGGCAATCAGCTCTTCCACTTTCTTACCGACGGTCATCATCAGGTCAGCGAATTCGTCGACCAGCACCACGATAAAAGGCAGTTTTTCTAGCACCGGATGCTGGGCATCCATGCTGTCACCCGGCTTCCAGTACGGATCCGGAATCGGACGGCCCATGCGCGCCGCTTCGGCGATTTTCTCGTTATAGCCGGCCAGGTTACGCACGCCCAGCGCAGACATCAGCTTATAGCGGCGTTCCATCTCATTCACGCTCCAGCGCAGAGCGTTGGCGGCGTCCTTCATGTCGGTGACCACTTCAGTCAGCAGATGTGGAATACCTTCATAGACCGACAGTTCGAGCATTTTCGGGTCGATCATGATGAAACGCACATCTTCCGGCTGCGCTTTATAGAGCATGCTGAGGATCATGGCGTTCACACCGACGGACTTGCCGGAACCGGTGGTACCCGCGACCAGCAGGTGAGGCATTTTTGCGAGGTCTGCCACCACCGGATCGCCAGCGATATCTTTACCCAGCACCACGGTCAGTGGAGATGGGTTATCACGGAACTTGGTGTTATCCAGCACTTCACGCAGGTAGACGGTCTGACGTTTCTTGTTCGGCAACTCAAGACCAACGTACGGTTTGCCCGGTATCACTTCCACCACGCGCACCGCCACGGTTGACAGAGAACGCGCCAGGTCGCGGGACAGGTTGGAAATACGCGCGGCTTTTACGCCCGGCGCCAGGTTCAGTTCAAAACGGGTGATCACCGGACCCGGCGAGTAATTCACGACGTCCGCCTTGATACGGAAGTCAGCCAGACGGGCTTCAACCAGACGGGCCATCTGCTCCAGCGCAAACGTATCAACCGGCTCGACTTCAGCTGGCGGCGGCGTCAGCAGGTCCAGCGACGGCAGCGGCGTGCTTGGACGCTGCAGCGGACGGCTGTCACCGTTACGCATCAGCAGCGGGTGAATCAGGCTCTCCTGCGGCTGTGGCGCAGGCTGCTGGAACTGCTGTTGCTGCGGCTGCTGTGGTTGCACATACGGCTGCTGAACAGGTTGCTGTGCGTAGGTCGATGGTGTCTGCTGGCGCACAGGCTCAGCTTCCGGCATCACGCTCGGGGTAAATAAAGGCTCGCTTGGGCCATCATCCACCAGATCTTTCATCGGCGAGAATTCGAAGTCCGACAGCGAGAACGGATTTGCCCCTGCCGGCTGTTCACCGGAGTAACGCTGCTGCTGCGTTGCCGCAAACTGGCGCGCTAATTCGGCTTCTGCCGCATCATCGTCGTCTTCCAGCGCAGGTTCGTCGTGCTGATAGTCTTGACCGTAGCGCTGATTTTGCTGCGCAGCGAACTGGCGGGCCAGCTCGTCCTGCTGCATTTCATCAGCCTCATCGTCGTACTCAGACTCGCGCGCTTTTTCTTCAGCCATGCGCTGGGAAGGCAGCTTGATGCCATAAGAAGCAAGCTCGCGGCGGGTTGGCACGCGGACGCGGTTAGGACGAGGCAGTTGCGGACCAATCCCCTCTTTCACCTGAGGACGCGGTGCGCCCCCTGTTGCCAGGCTAAAGACCGGTGCCGCCGCTGCTGCGGCCGCAGTAGCCTGCTTAACGCCTTCCGTTACGGGTGCTACAGCAGGCGTCGGGTCGACCGGCGGAACGGAAACAGAAGGCGCCTTCGTAACCGGCTCCTGTACCGGTTCAGGCACAGGCTGATACCAGGCGGCCAGCTGTTCGCGTTCACGCGCACGGCGCTCTTCGACTTCTTCGAAATAGTACAGCGGTGGACGCGCAGGCTTCACCTCTTCCACGATTTCAGGCTCAGGTTCAGGCTGCGGTGCAACGTAAGGCTGCACAGGTTCAACGGGTTCAGGCACGTACTCCTGATAAGGCTGGGACACTGGCTGCTGATATTGCTGCGGTGCATACTCAGGCTGCGGCGGCTGATGATAAGGCTGCTGCCACTGTTCCTGCTGCACGGGGATGTAGCTTTCAGGTTCAGGCGCAATAACGGGCTCCGGCGTGTGAACACCCGGCGCAGTCTGCCAGTCAACCTGAGGTTGCTGAATAACGGATTCCGGCGGCGGGACCGGCGCGGATGGCATCACGGCGTCGACAGGCGCGGCATACGCCTGCGCAGCGGTCGTCGCGGCGGCGGCAGCCGCAACCGGCTCGGTAACCGAGTGGCCGTTCAACAGTGGATCGTATTCGTCGAAGTCACCCGGCGTGGCACGGCTACCGGAAAAAAGCACATCATCAGGATCGACGGCGGTACCTGCTGCACGATACTCAACCTGCTCGTCTTCATCCATGCGTTTACCGGAGAAGAGCGCCGCATCGGTTTTACGGCCCAGCGGGTTGGCAAATTTCTCAGCAACACGCTGGCGACGCGCCAGCGCACCGCGCAGAATTCGGGCACGACGAGACTCGCGACGCTGCACAGGCGCGTCGTCTTCCTCTTCATCTTCGTATTCGTCTTCATCCACCCACGTATCGTCACGACGGGTACGGTTACTGGCGAAGGTCAGAATGGTGAGGATAAAGCTGCCAATTTTCTCGGCAATGCTCACCCAGGACCAGCCGGTAAACAGCGTCAGCCCGGCGGCCCAGATGCACAGCAGCGCCAGCGTGCCGCCGCTGCTGTGCAGCATCGGCTGAAGTGCGGAACTTAATAAGCTGCCGATTACCCCGCCAGAGGCGAAGTACCAGATATCATCCGCATTGATCGCTGCCAGCCCGCAGGAGGTAAGGATCAGCGCCAGCGCGCCAATCAGGCGCAGCGAGACGGCGAAATAGTCGATGTAATCATCGTTCTGACGATGACGCCACGCAAACCAGCATCCGCCAATGATAATGACGGGAAGGGTGTAGGCCATCACACCGAAAATGAAAAACAGCGTGTCCGCAAGCCAGGCACCGGGGACACCGCCTAAATTATGGATAGGCTCATGCCATGCAGTTTGTGACCAGCTGGGATCAGAGGGGTTGAAACTGAGTAAGGCTGCCATCAGCCAGACGGCAAAAAGGGCAATAACAATCAGCAAAGCCTCGAGGAGACGACGTCCGCTGCTTAGCTTCGATAGTGTGACTTCTTTGTCTTCAGTGTATTCCTGGCTCAAGAAAGGCTCTCCAGGTATCAGGCATATCCTGCCTGTTTGCTAAAACGGACAACAGCGCCGGGACTCCCCGGCACTGTTGCTGTATGGATTAACAGGAGTGTAATCAAACTACGCTGATTTTGCACCTGTTCCGTGTTAGCGCGTCTTAATAACCAGACGATTGCTCTGTTTGACCTCTTCCATTACCACATAAGTACGGGTGTCGTTCACGCCCGGCAGACGCAACAGGGTTTCCCCCAGCAGCTTACGGTAGGCGGACATATCAGGCACACGGGTTTTCAACAGGTAGTCGAAATCACCGGACACCAGATGACACTCTTGAATTTCTTCAAGTTTTTGTACAGCGGCGTTAAATTGCTCAAACACATCCGGCGCACCACGATTCAGAGTAATCTCAACAAATACCAGAAGTGAGGCATCCAGATAATGCGGGTTCAGCAGAGCCGTATAGCCCTGAATAAAACCCTGTCTTTCCAGTCGGCGCACACGCTCAAGGCACGGCGTCGGGGAAAGTCCCACACGTTTTGAAAGCTCGACGTTGGAAATACGCCCATCCTTTTGCAATTCATTCAGAATGTTACGATCGATACGGTCGAGATCTTTGCCAGGGCGCTTCTTGCTATCTACCATTATTATTGTCTCTCTGTATTCCTTCCCTACTCCTGCCTGGACCCTGTGCACATCACTGTTCAGAGCCTGTACCCGTTAGTCATCACATCGCCTGGTTTTGTATTAGACGCGATGCGGATTCGGGTTCTGTTGGTAAGAAGACCGTTGCCCGAAGGCTGTCACCGACATCACGTATGGCGTCTGTC
This sequence comes from Enterobacter sp. EC_64, assembly GCF_019584165.1. Classification (NCBI taxonomy): domain Bacteria; kingdom Pseudomonadati; phylum Pseudomonadota; class Gammaproteobacteria; order Enterobacterales; family Enterobacteriaceae; genus Enterobacter; species Enterobacter sp. EC_64. The sequence continues at coordinate 16,574 of NZ_VDAS01000003.1, read as the reverse complement.
CACGCCATGCGTAGATTTCACTGACCCGGTAAAAATGGCATTTACGTGCATGCCTATGCGGCATACGGTTAACGCGGTTTTTTTTCTTCCTTGAATGTTTTCGCAAAAGCGCAGGGGATTGTCAAAGCAAAACATCGTTTTTTAGTACAACATGCCGGATATTCATTACGACAGGGTATTAATCCTCATTTTATTGCCTTATAAACGACCGGTTTTCTTAAGAAAGCGTGATGTTATCGCGCGCGATTCATCGTCCACGGCTATTACACAGATTGATATCAAAATTGCTGCGCTCTTTTTTTACGGCAACAAATTCCCTACAATCCAGCCAAATGTCTGCCAACAACAATGGGGATCTCATGGGCACGGCCAAACACAGTAAGCTGCTAATCCTTGGTTCTGGACCTGCGGGATATACCGCGGCGGTCTATGCTGCACGCGCTAACCTGCACCCGGTACTCATCACCGGCATGGAAAAAGGCGGTCAGCTGACCACCACCACCGAAGTGGAAAACTGGCCAGGGGACCCGAACGACCTGACCGGGCCGCTGCTGATGGAGCGCATGCACGAGCATGCTGCTAAATTCGAAACCGAAATTCTGTTCGATCACATCAACAAGGTCGACCTGCAGAACCGTCCGTTCCGCCTGACGGGTGACAGCGGTGAATACACTTGTGACGCGCTGATCATCGCTACCGGCGCCTCTGCCCGTTATCTCGGTCTGCCATCCGAAGAAGCGTTTAAAGGCCGCGGGGTTTCTGCCTGCGCAACCTGCGACGGTTTCTTCTATCGCAACCAGAAAGTCGCGGTTATCGGCGGCGGTAACACCGCGGTGGAAGAAGCGCTTTATCTGGCCAACATTGCCTCTGAAGTGCACCTGATCCACCGTCGCGAGACCTTCCGCGCGGAGAAGATCCTGATCAAACGCCTGATGGACAAAGTGGCAAGCGGCAACATCGTGCTGCACACCAACCGCACCCTGGAAGAGGTGACGGGCGACCAGATGGGCGTTGCCGGTCTGCGTATCCGTGATACCCAGAACACCGATAACGTCGAAACGCTGGAAGTGGCGGGTCTGTTCGTGGCTATCGGCCACAGCCCGAACACCGCAATCTTCGAAGGCCAGCTGGAGCTGGAAAACGGCTACATCAAAGTGCAGTCCGGCATTCACGGTAATGCGACTCAAACCAGCATCCCGGGCGTATTCGCGGCCGGCGACGTGATGGACCATATTTACCGTCAGGCGATCACCTCTGCGGGCACCGGCTGTATGGCCGCGCTGGATGCTGAACGCTACCTCGATGGACTGGCTGAACAAGGTAAATAATCTTTACAAGTCAGTAACAAACGTAAATAAAGGCGGCGATAAGTCGCCTTTATTGTCTCCCCGTTGTAACATTGCGCTGCCCAACTTCTAATAACGTCACCTGCAAAGTACGCAATGGAAAAAACCCGTCAACAAGAGTTAACACGCTGGCTGAAACAGCAAAGCGTTCTTTCCCGCCGCTGGCTTACGATTTCCCGTATTTTGGGTTTCATCAGCGGTCTGTTGATTGTTGCCCAGGCATGGCTGCTGGCCCGCATTCTTAATCACATGATCATGGAGAACATTCCCCGCGAAGCGCTCCTGCTGCCCTTTATTGTCCTGATCCTGATTTTTATCCTGCGCGCCTGGGTGGTGTGGCTGCGTGAGCGCGTCGGTTTTCACGCCGGACAGCACATCCGCTACGAGATCCGCCGTCAGGTGCTCGACAGGCTTCAGGAAGCCGGGCCCGCGTGGATCCAGGGTAAACCGGCCGGTAGCTGGGCGACGCTGATCCTTGAGCAGATTGACGATATGCATGACTACTACGCGCGCTATCTGCCGCAGATGGCCCTTGCCGTCTTCGTTCCGCTGCTGATCGTGATCGCCATTTTCCCGGTGAACTGGATGGCAGCGCTGATTCTGATGGGCACCGCCCCGCTGATCCCGCTTTTTATGGCGCTGGTCGGGATGGGGGCAGCGGATGCCAACCGCAGAAACTTCCTGGCTCTGGGTCGACTGAGCGGTCATTTCCTCGATCGCCTTCGCGGCATGGAGACGTTGCGCATTTTTGGCCGCGGTGAAGCGGAAACCGAAAATATTCGCCTGGCGTCGCAGGACTTTCGTCAGCGCACCATGGAAGTGTTACGCCTCGCCTTCCTGTCCTCCGGCGTACTGGAATTCTTCACCTCGCTGTCGATTGCCCTCGTGGCGGTCTACTTCGGCTTCTCCTACCTCGGCGCGCTGGATTTCGGCCATTACGGCACGGCGGTGACCCTTTCCGCCGGGTTCCTGGCGCTGATCCTGGCGCCGGAGTTTTTCCAGCCGCTTCGCGATCTGGGGACCTTCTATCACGCCAAAGCCCAGGCGGTTGGCGCCGCCGATAGCCTGAAAACGTTCCTGGAAACGCCGCTGGCCCACCCGGAGCGCGGTGATGTAACGCTGAATGCTAAAGACTCCGTGACCATTGAAGCGCAGGACTTTTCCATTCTGTCGCCCGAAGGCAAAGTGCTCGCCGGTCCGCTGAACTTTACCTTACCTGCCGGACAACGCGTGGTGCTTGTCGGCATCAGCGGTTCCGGGAAAAGTTCTCTGCTGAACGCGTTGTCCGGTTTTATGGCCTACACGGGTTCACTGCGGATCAACAAAACCGAACTGCGTAACCTCGATCCTGACGCCTGGCGTAAACAGCTCAGCTGGGTAGGCCAAAACCCGCAGCTTCCCGCCGCGACGCTGCGCGAAAACGTGCTTCTGGCGCGCCCGGACGCGCGTGAAGATGAGCTGCAATCGGTTCTCGACCGCGCCTGGGTCAGCGAATTTCTGCCGCTGCTGCCGCAAGGGGTGGATACCATAGTCGGCGACCAGTCCGCCGGGCTGTCTGTCGGGCAGGCGCAGCGTGTGGCCGTTGCCCGCGCGCTGCTCAACCCATGCCAGCTCATGCTGCTGGACGAGCCCGCAGCCAGCCTTGACGCACACAGCGAGCAGCGCGTAATGGAAGCGCTTAACGCCGCCTCGCTGCAGCAAACCACCCTAATGGTCACCCACCAGCTGGAAGGGATTGCCGACTGGGACCAGATCTGGGTCATGGAAAACGGCCGTATTGTTGAGCAAGGCGACTACGCCTCTCTCGTTGCCGCCCAGGGGCCATTTGCGACCCTGCTGGCGAACCGTCAGGAGGATATCTGATGCGCGCTCTGCTGCCTTATCTTGCGCTCTATAAACGCCACAAATGGATGCTGACGCTGGGGATTGTGCTGGCGATTGTCACGCTACTCGCCAGCATCGGCCTGCTCACGCTTTCCGGCTGGTTCCTGTCGGCCTCGGCCGTCGCGGGGTTCGCCGGATTATACAGCTTCAACTATATGCTTCCGGCTGCCGGGGTTCGCGGTACCGCCATCACCCGTACTGCCGGACGCTATTTCGAACGGCTGGTCAGCCACGACGCCACTTTCCGCGTGCTGCAGCACCTGCGTATCTATACCTTCAGCAAACTGCTGCCCCTCTCCCCTGCCGGGCTAGCGCGTTTTCGTCAGGGTGAATTACTTAACCGTGTTGTTGCGGATGTCGACACGTTGGATCACCTTTACCTGCGGGTGATTTCCCCTATCGTGGGCGCGTTTGTGGTGATTGTGGTGGTCACGCTGGGGCTGTCTGTTCTGGATGTTCCCGTTGCGCTGACGCTGGGCGGGATCATGCTGCTGACGCTTATCGTTCTGCCGCCGCTGTTTTACCGCGCCGGGAAATCCACCGGGGAAAACCTGACGCGCCTGCGCGGGGACTACCGCCAGCAGCTGACCGCCTGGCTTCAGGGGCAGGCAGAGCTGACCATTTTTGGTGCCAGCAAGCGCTACCGCGCGCGGATGGAAAGTACGGAGCTGAACTGGCATGAGGCCCAGCGCCGTCAGTCGGAGCTGACGGCCTTCTCTCAGGCGCTGATGATGCTGATCGGCGGCGTGGCGGTGATTGCCATGCTGTGGCTGGCTTCCGGCGATATTGGGGGAAACACGCAGCCGGGTCCGCTTATTGCCCTTTTCGTTTTCTGTGCGCTGGCCGCGTTTGAAGCGCTGGCTCCGGTGACGGGCGCCTTCCAGCATCTGGGACAGGTCATCGCCTCTGCCCTGCGCATCACCCAGATTGCCGAGCAGGAGCCTGAAGTCACGTTCAGTGCCGGGCAGACCGCTGTCCCTGAGCAGGTTGCGCTGACGCTTGAAGATGTCACCTTCAGCTATGACAAACAGGCGCAGAACGCGCTGGACGGTATCACCCTTTCTGTGAATGCCGGCCAGCGGATTGCGATCCTCGGCCGTACCGGCTGCGGTAAATCGACGCTGCTGCAGCTGCTGACCCGCGCCTGGGATCCGCAGCGCGGTCAGATTCGTTTTAATAATACGTTGCTGACCGATTTCAGCGAGCAGGCCCTGCGCAAAACCGTCAGCGTCGTTCCGCAGCGGGTGCATCTGTTTAGCGCCACCCTGCGCGATAACCTGCTGCTGGCTGCGCCAGAGGCCTCTGATGATGCGCTTCGCGCCGTGCTGGAACAGGTCGGTCTGCATAAGGTGCTTGAGGGCGATGGACTGAACAGCTGGCTCGGTGAAGGCGGTCGTCAGCTTTCCGGCGGAGAGCTGCGCCGTCTGGCGATTGCGCGCGCGCTGCTGCACGATGCGCCGCTGATGCTGCTTGACGAACCCACCGAAGGGCTGGATGCCACGACCGAGAGCCAAATCCTTGATTTGCTGGCCAATGTCATGACCGGTAAAACCGTCCTGATGGTCACGCACCGCCTGCGCGGACTGGCGAGTTTTGATCGGATAATTGTGATGGACAACGGACACATTATTGAGCAAGGTAGTCACGCAGAGCTGTTGGCGAAACAGGGTCGCTACTTCCAGTTTAAACAGCGTCTGTAGACTATATTTGTAGCGTCCTCACTCGCGTACTGGAGTTTTGCTGTCATGCGCCTGGTCCAGCTTTCTCGTCATAACATCGCGTTCCCTTCTCCAGAAGGGGCGCTGCGTGAACCCAATGGGCTGCTGGCCCTTGGTGGTGACCTCAGCCCTGCGCGGCTGTTGATGGCGTACCAGCGCGGCATCTTCCCCTGGTTTTCTCCCGGCGACCCGATTTTATGGTGGTCTCCCGATCCGCGTGCCGTGCTGTGGCCAGAGCAGTTTCACCTGAGCCGCAGCATGAAGCGTTTCCATGCAAAATCACCGTACCGCGTCACCCTGAACCACGCCTTTGGTCAGGTCATTGAAGGCTGTGCCGAAGACCGGTTTGAGGGAACATGGATAACCCGCGATATCATTACCGCCTACCACCAGCTTCACGAGCTTGGCTACGCGCACTCCATTGAGGTGTGGGACGGCGGAGCACTCGTCGGCGGCATGTATGGCGTGGCGCAGGGGACGCTGTTTTGCGGTGAGTCGATGTTCTCCCGCGCGGTTAACGCCTCGAAAACAGCGCTGCTGGTCTTCTGCCAGGCATTTGCCCAGCGCGGCGGACGCCTGATCGATTGCCAGGTGCTCAATGAGCACACGGCTTCCCTCGGCGCCGTTGAGATACCGCGACGCCAGTACATCGAGCATCTGGATGCCAGCCGTCAGGAAAAGCTCCCGCGCGACTTCTGGATACCGAGAACGCTCTTTATGCCCAATGCCTAAATGTTTTCCGCATATTTTTTGTGAGGGTGTTATAATTACGCCGCAGAGTAGCTTCTGCCTGTTGCCCCGCCGCCGTTTGGGACCTTCGCTTCAGATAACGTCCTGACGTTTATCCTGTTGTATCCCCTTTACGAATGCGCTTTCCGTTCGGTTGTACCGTGACGCTTGGGCAATGCGCCGAAACTGTTTTGCTGCGTTTCAAACGCGCAATTCTTTACTTAATTGATGAATTTCGGCATTATCTTGCCGGTTCAAAACTTGGTAGTGATACCCCAGAGGATTAGATGGCCAAAGAAGACAATATTGAAATGCAGGGTACCGTACTTGATACGTTGCCTAATACCATGTTTCGCGTAGAGCTGGAAAACGGTCACGTGGTAACTGCGCACATCTCCGGTAAAATGCGCAAAAACTACATCCGCATTTTGACGGGCGACAAAGTGACTGTTGAACTGACCCCGTACGACCTGAGCAAAGGCCGCATTGTCTTCCGTAGTCGCTAATTGTTTTCGCCTGTAATGGCAGATGAATATTTAAAAGGTCGGGTTAATCCCGGCCTTTTTTATTTGTGGCGTTAGAGTTGCTGCGTCGGAAGAAGTATTGTCATCCATGGTTGTACAGGAGCGATTAAATCCCCCGCCATAGAATGAGCCATGTCATGGAGTAATCCCGTCAGGTGCGGCAACATATCGCGGTCAAAATGCGATACCAGAAGTACGTGGTTTAACGCCCGACAGTAGTCACACTTTGTTTCTGTATCTTCCAGCAGCCATTCCTTTTGTTGCGGTGGTTCCGATTCGTCCTCAAATTCCACTATCTGAAAATCACGCATGGATTCTGTGAGGCCGGATTTTACCTCTTCCAGATAAGACCCGTGGCAACGACATATGGGCTGCGTTTGTGGGAGTGATTTGCAATCCAGCAGGATTTCGGTGAGCAGGTTGCAGCGCTCGGCCAGGGTGGGGAGATCGGGGTTGAGGGAGAGTTCGCTGTAAAGTTGGGCGAAATTATTAATATCAGTCATATGTGATCCTTTATGCACGTAAGATTGTTTGTGCACACTTTTAGGACGCCAATCCCGGCACCTGATTTTGCAGGTGCGCCGCCATTTTATTACTGTGGATTTATCCAGCAACTGACTTCGAAAGAAACTGGAAAGCGCCTCGCAAAATTCCTCTGCGGTCTGTTGCCCTCTCCCCAACCCTCTCCCACAGGGAGAGGGAGAAAAGCAGACATAAAAAACCGGGCTATTGCCCGGTTTTTAAGACCTAAGTAAGATATCAATGAGCCGCTTCCGGCTTGTGCTTCGCTGCACTCTGGAAATCGTACGTCAGTTCGTTCTTCGCCTGGTCCAGCGCCACGGTCACCTGGCCGCCGTCCACCAGCGAGCCAAACAGCAGCTCGTTCGCCAGCGGTTTCTTCAGGTTGTCCTGAATCACGCGCGCCATCGGACGGGCCCCCATCGCACGGTCGTAGCCTTTCTCGGCCAGCCAGTTGCGGGCCTCCTGGCTCACTTCCAGCGACACGCCTTTCTGATCCAGCTGAACCTGCAGCTCGACGATGAACTTGTCCACGACCTGATGGATCACCTCGGTAGACAGGTGATCGAACCAGATGATGTTGTCCAGACGGTTACGGAACTCCGGCGTGAAGATCTTCTTGATCTCCTCCATCGCATCGGTGCTGTTATCCTGGTGGATCAGGCCGATAGATTTACGCTCGGTTTCACGCACCCCGGCGTTGGTGGTCATTACCAGCACCACGTTGCGGAAGTCCGCCTTGCGCCCGTTGTTGTCGGTCAGCGTCCCGTTGTCCATCACCTGAAGCAGGATGTTGAACACGTCCGGGTGCGCTTTCTCGATTTCATCGAGCAGCAGTACCGCGTGCGGATGCTTGATCACCGCGTCGGTGAGCAGGCCGCCCTGGTCAAAGCCCACGTAGCCCGGAGGCGCACCGATCAAACGGCTGACGGTGTGACGCTCCATATACTCGGACATATCAAAGCGCAGCAGCTCGATGCCCAGCGCTTTGGAGAGCTGAACCGTCACCTCGGTTTTCCCCACGCCGGTCGGGCCAGCGAACAGGAAGGAACCGACAGGCTTGTGCTCATGCCCCAGCCCGGCACGGGCCATCTTGATCGCTTCGGTTAAGGCCTCAATGGCTTTATCCTGACCAAAGACCAGCATTTTCAGGCGATTGCCGAGGGTGCGCAGCGTGTCGCGGTCGCTCTGAGACACGCTTTTCTCAGGGATACGCGCGATGCGGGCCACCACGGACTCAATATCCGCCACGTTAACGGTTTTCTTACGCTTGCTGGCTGGCATCAGGCGCGCACGCGCCCCTGCCTCATCAATCACGTCAATCGCCTTATCCGGCAGATGACGATCGTTGATGTATTTCACCGCCAGCTCCACCGCCGCACGCACCGCTTTCGCGGTGTAACGCACGTCGTGGTGCGCTTCGTACTTCGGTTTCAGGCCGTTGATGATCTGTACCGTTTCCTCGACGGACGGTTCGGTCACGTCGATTTTCTGGAAGCGGCGCGCCAGCGCACGGTCTTTCTCAAAGATGTTGCTGAACTCCTGGTAGGTGGTGGAGCCAATCACGCGGATCTTGCCGCTGGAGAGCAGCGGTTTGATCAGGTTAGCCGCATCCACCTGGCCGCCGGAGGCCGCACCCGCGCCGATGATGGTGTGGATCTCATCGATAAACAGGATGCTGTTGGTGTCCTGCTCCAGCTGTTTTAACAGTGCCTTGAAGCGTTTTTCAAAATCACCGCGGTATTTCGTGCCCGCCAGCAGCGAGCCGATATCCAGCGAGTAGATGGTGCAGTCGGCAATCACTTCCGGCACGTCGCCCTGCACAATGCGCCAGGCAAGCCCTTCGGCAATCGCGGTTTTACCCACGCCAGATTCCCCCACCAGCAGCGGGTTGTTCTTGCGGCGACGGCACAGCACCTGGATCGCGCGCTCCAGCTCTTTATCGCGACCAATCAGCGGGTCGATACCGCCAACGCGAGCAAGCTGATTAAGGTTGGTGGTGAAGTTTTCCATACGATCCTCCCCGCCTGCTTGCTCTTCATTGTTATTGACCTGATTGCTGGAATCCGATGCCTGGTTAGGCTCGTCTTTGCGCGTTCCGTGAGAGATAAAGTTAACCACATCGAGGCGGCTGACTTCGTGTTTGCGCAGCAGATAGGCAGCCTGTGACTCCTGCTCGCTGAAGATGGCGACTAAGACGTTTGCGCCAGTCACTTCGCTACGTCCGGAAGACTGGACGTGGAATACCGCGCGCTGCAGCACGCGCTGGAAGCTGAGCGTCGGCTGCGTGTCGCGCTCCTCTTCACTGGCTGGCAGCACCGGTGTGGTTTGTTCGATGAAGGCTTCGAGTTCCTGACGTAGCGCCACCAGATCCACGGAGCAGGCTTCCAGCGCTTCGCGGGCAGATGGGTTGCTAAGCAGTGCGAGCAGTAAATGCTCGACGGTCATAAACTCATGTCGGTGCTCACGCGCTCTGGCGAAAGCCATGTTTAAACTGAGTTCCAGTTCTTGATTGAGCATAGGCACCTCCCCCAATTTTATGCCTTATCAGGCCTTTTCCAGCGTACACAGCAACGGATGCTCGTTCTCCCTCGCATAGTCGTTCACCATCGCCACTTTGGTTTCCGCCACTTCGGCAGTGAAGATGCCGCAGATAGCTTTGCCACGATAATGAACGGTAAGCATCAGTTGCGTTGCACGTTCTACATCATAAGAAAAGAACTTTTGTAGCACGTCAATAACAAATTCCATCGGCGTGTAATCATCGTTCATTAACATAACTTTATACATAGATGGCGGTTTTAGCGCGTCACGCACTTTGTCTTCCGCCAGCTGGTCAAAATCCAGCCAGTCGTTGGTCTTACCCATTTTGCATAACCACTTTGAATCTACCTCAGATGTTAGATAACAATCATCTATTACTGTCATCCGCGATGTCTGTCACAAACTGTTGCAATAGCGTTAACTGCTTCAAACTTTGGTTGATTATTGTCCCATCTCCAGCGCCAAACGCTTGACGACGTCTTTCGTTTCTCTAAATTGTACAAGCGTGAGATGGCGAGGTTTTGAACAGCCCCCACTCCACCACCGGTTCATTCCATCTTAACTTATAAGATTTACGAAGGATGTCGAAGCATGGAAATGGGTACTGTTAAGTGGTTCAACAACGCCAAAGGGTTTGGCTTCATCTGCCCCGAAGGCGGCGGCGAGGATATCTTCGCTCACTATTCCACCATTCAGATGGATGGTTACAGAACGCTCAAAGCCGGGCAGTCCGTCCGGTTCGATGTCCACCAGGGACCAAAAGGCAATCATGCAAGCCTTATCGTCCCCATTGAAGCAGAGACGGTTGCATAGCTCTCTGTTTTATTGTGTACATCCCGCAGTCAAAATGCCAGCCCGATCGGCTGGCATTTTTATTTTCGGGTTATTCCCGAGCCAGCGCATCCACCGGATCCAGCCGCGCCGCGTTGCGGGCGGGCAACCAGCCAAACAAAATGCCGGTAAAGGTTGAACACAAGAATGCGGTAATAATGGCCACCGGCGAGAAGCCAATCTCCCAGCCGGGTAAAAAGAGCTGGAGCGCGAAGGCGATCATCATCGAGAGCGCAATCCCCATCGCACCGCCGACCAGACACACCAGCACGGCTTCAATCAAAAACTGCTGCAGCACGTCGCTGGCTCTGGCCCCGACCGCCATGCGGATGCCAATCTCCCGGGTTCGCTCGGTTACCGACACCAGCATGATGTTCATCACCCCGATACCGCCGACGACCAGCGAAATCACCGCCACCAGCGTGAGGAACAGCTGAAGAGTACGTGTGGTCTTTTCCGCCGTTTTCAAGAGGCCGTCCATATTCCAAGTGAAGAAATCCTTCTTCCCGTGGCGCAGGGTGAGCAGCCGCTCAAGCTGCTGCTCGGCCAGCGCGCTGTCGTAGCCCTCCTTCACGCGCACGGTGATGGAGTTGAGCCAGGACTGCCCCATAATCCGCCCGGAGATGGTGGTATACGGCAGCCAGACGCGCAGGATCTTGCTGCTGCCAAACATCGACTGCTTCTCTTCCGCCACGCCGATGACCGTGGCAGGCATGTTGCCGACCAGGATCACTTCGCCCACCACGTTGGCTTTATTGGGGAAGAGCTGTCTGCGCGAGTTCGCGTCCAGCACCACCACCTGCGCCCTGCCCGCCAGCTGTTCGGCGTTAAAGGTGGCCCCTTCGCTGAAGGTCATACCGTAGACGTTGAAATAATCCCCGCTGACGCCGTTCGCGCTGGCCGCCACGTCAACATTGCCCACGCGCAGGCGCAGGTTTTGCGACACCGCAGGCGTGGCGGAGTTGACCCACGGCTGCTTCTGAATGGCCGCCAGATCGTCGTATTTCAGCGCCTGCTGATACTGAGGCTCGTCGTCACCAAAGTCTTTGCCGGGATAGACGTCAATGGTATTGGTGCCAATAGCGCGGATATCGGCCAGCACCAGCTGCTTGGCCGCGTCGCCCACCACCACAATCGACACCACCGAGGCAATACCGATGATGATGCCGAGCATGGTCAGCAGGGTACGCATTTTATTGGCCGCCATTGCCAGCCAGGCCATGGTCAGTGCCTCACGAAAGCCGCTGGAAAATTGTCCCCAGCCGGTTGATGCCGGAAGCACTTCTTTCGGCGCCGCAGCTCTGGACTCACGCGGCGGCGGGTTGCTGACCAGCTCGCCGTCGTGGATCTCAATGATCCGTTCCGCCTGCGCCGCCACCTGCGGATCGTGGGTCACGATGATGACGGTGTGCCCCTGATCGCGTAGCTGGTGCAGGATCGCCATCACCTCTTCGCCGGAATGGCTGTCGAGGGCCCCGGTTGGTTCATCCGCGAGGATCACCTGCCCGCCGTTCATCAGGGCGCGGGCAATACTCACGCGCTGCTGCTGGCCGCCGGACAGCTGTGAAGGCTGGTACTCCACCCGCTCCGCCAGCCCCAGACGCGTCAGCAGCATCTGCGCGCGTTCGAGCCGTTTTTTCCGCTCGACGCCCGCATAGACCGCCGGAACTTCCACGTTCTGCGCGGCATTGAGGTGAGAAAGCAGATGGTAACGCTGGAAGATAAAGCCGAAGTGCTCCCGGCGCAGCTTCGCCAGCGCGTCGCCATCCAGCGTGGAGATATCCGTTCCGGCCACGCGATAGGTCCCGCTGGTCGGCTTATCCAGGCAGCCGAGAATGTTCATCAGCGTCGATTTACCGGAGCCCGATGCCCCGACAATCGCCACCATCTCGCCCGCCTCCACGCGCAGGGAGATGCCTTTTAGCACCTCCACCGGGCCATCACCCGACGGATAGCTGCGGCGAATGTCTTTCAGCTCAAGCAATGCCGTCATTTCGCGGCTCCGGGCAGGCTTTCGCTGATGACAACCTCCTCACCCTCTTCCAGCCCTTTCACCACCACCACGTCGGTGTCGTTGCGCGCGCCAATCACCACTTCGCGCTCGCGCGTTTCGCCGTTGCGCAGCACTTTCACTTTATAGCGGCTATCACCGGCGGACTCACCCAGCGCGGAGAGGGGAATGGTCAGCACGTTCTTCACGCCGGTCAGCTGGATATGCACCTGCGCGGTCATGTCGAGACGCAGCACGCCCTGCGGGTTCGGCACTTCAAAACGGGCATAGTAGAAGATGGCGTCGTTAACCTTTTCCGGCGTCGGGAGAATGTCTTTCAGCACGCCTTCGTAGCGCGTCTGCGGATCGCCCAGCACCGTAAACCAGGCATTCTGCCCCGGTCTGAGATGGATAACGTCCGCCTCCGAGACCTGGGCTTTGACCAGCATGGTGCTCATGTCCGCCAGCGTCAGAATGTTGGGCGCCTGCTGCGCGGCAATCACCGTCTGCCCCTGCAGCGTGGTAATTTGCGTCACTTCCCCGGCCATCGGCGCAACGATTTTGGTGTAGTCGAGGTTGGTTTTCGCCGTATCCAGCGAGGCCTGGTTGCGTTTGATTTGCGCGTCAATCGTGCCAATCTGCGCCTGCTTCACCGCCAGTTCCGTGGTGGCCGTATCTAAATCCTGCTTCGAGATCGCCTGGGTTTTGGCCAGCGCCTGCTGACGGGTCAGCGTCACCTGGGCCAGGTTACGCTCTGCCTGCGCCTGCGCACGCTGCGCGCGCAGCTCCATCAGCGTGGCTTCCACCTCGCGGATCTGGTTCTCGGCCTGTTCAGGATCGATCACGCCGAGCAGCTGGCCTTTTTTTACCTTATCGCCAATCTCAACCGACAGCGTTTTCAGCTGACCGCTGACCTGCGCGCCGACGTCAACCTTGCGCAGGGCATCAAGCTTGCCCGTCGCGAGGACGTTTTGTTGCAGTTCGCCCGGACGAACAATCAGCGTCTGATACTGCGGCACCGGCGCATTCAGCACCTGCCATAGCCAGTACCCACCGGCTAACACCACGACCGCCAGCAGCAGAAACAGCGTTCTGCGTTTTCCCTTGAGGTTCATAAATATTCCAAATAAATGTTCTGGCAATGATAAATGCTGATTCTATCTAAACGACTCCTCAACGAAACCCCTGTTCTCCGAAATCGTCACAATTTGTTTACGAGACGTTGAACGTTCGCCTGCTGAAATGGAGATCTTCATCAAGAAGCAGGATCTAACATGTCTTCCATCGTCGATACACCTTTTTCAAACCTGCCACAGCCTGCATCGGGTTGGCAGCTCTTCAGTCATCTGGCTTCCGGTAAGCTCACGCCAGGGCTGGCGTGGCAAAACCCCGCCTATCGACGTAAATTCATGCTACGTTCGCTGGCGACGCCTGTAAGTACCGCTCGCCTGTTGACGAGCCTTGCAAAACAGCCGAGCCTGATGCAAATGCTGCAGGTGCAGCCAGGACTGCCGTGCCGTCTGCATCGCCCCTGGCTGACGGTGAATATGGATCGCCAGCAGGCCCTTGAGTCCCTTACCTGGCACTATCAAACGATGAGCCGCCATATGCCGGCATCGCTGCTCTCGGGCTATCTGTCGAAAAAGGGCTTCACGCTGCTCACCTTAACCGGTAAAGATGAAGAGCAATTTACCGTCCGCCTGTGCGCCGATGCGTTTCTGGATAAAGAAGGGGAAGCCACCCTCGCCTTCTGCGACCATCAGAATACGGTGCTGGCCGAGATGACCTTCACCCTGTGCCAGTTTGAGGGAAAATCGACGCTGTTTATCGGCGGCCTGCAGGGCGCAAAAGCCCACGTTCCCCATGAGCTGATCCAGGGTGCGACGAAGGCCTGCCATGGTCTGTTCCCGAAACGTCTGCTGGTCGAAGCCGCCATGACTCTCGGCACCGCCTTCCCGGTAGAACAGATTGTCGCCGTCAGTAACGATACCCATATTTATCGCAGCTGGCGCTACCGCAAGAAAAAAGAGGGGAAACTGTTGGCCGATTACGACAGTTTCTGGATCTCCATCGGCGGCGAAAAGCAGGATAGCGGCAACTTCATGCTGCCACTCGTCATGCCGCGTAAACCGATGGAAGAGATCGCGAGCAAAAAACGCTCCGAATATCGCCGCCGCTACGCGCTGCTGGACAGCCTGATTCAGCAGGTGAACCAGGCGACTCAACGTTAATCCGCTCTCCCGCGTGCCAGCCACAGCACGCGGGAGAACATCTTCCGCAGCAGGGTCGGCACCGCCTCCACGCCCCGCCTCCCCGCTTCCGTCGCCACTTCAATGGCTAAATCCGGTTTCGAAGAACGATGAATAGCTTTGGCGATCACGCGCCGCATGTTCATCGGGACATCGACCGGCACCATGGCAATTCGGTGGAATACGTCGTCGAACCCCTGACGATACATAAAGTGTTCCATGTCCATCGCGGGCAGCATGGTTAAATGGTCGCGCTCTTCCTCGCGCTCGTTATTCAGCAGGCTGCGTACGGTCGAGGCATATTTTTTGCCCGCCTCATCACCGTCGACCAGAACGTGCCACTCGATCCCCATCCGGCGGGCAAATTTTATCAGCGGCTTGAGTCCCGACTGGGCAAATTCAATCACCTTGATGCCTTCCGCATCAAAATGGTGGCCGCACTGGCGCGCCAGTTCGTTGATGACCCAGGTTTCCGTCTCTCCTTCCACCAGCAGCCAGCAGCGGGCAAAGAGCGACGACGCGCGGTTAAAGCGAATATGAAACGCGATGCGCCGCCCGTCTTCCGCGTTCAATCCACCCGGACCTAACCGGTAGGCGGAGACGCGGGAAGATTCACGCACCAGACGACAGACGTGCTCGACCGGCGTCAGCGATAATAATTCACCGGAATTGGTGGTCGTAACGCGCTGGAGCGGCAGCAGATTCAGCAGATGCCATGCCACGGAGAGCATGATGGGATGAAGGCGCGTTTCCGGGTCTTCCACCAGCAGCAGCGGCCTGGCGTCCCGGTCAAGACGAACGGTGCCTTTGGCCTGCAGAAGCGTTGAAAACAGACCCAGCAAAATCACCCGATGGGTACGACCGCCGGGCCGGTCGATCATCCGGTTAATGATATCGAGGTAGCGCCAGCTGCGCTGTTCGTCATGAGAGCGGCGGCGCATCAGGCGATGGCGCGACTCCGACGTTCCCTGCTCGGAAAAATAGTGCTCCAGCAGCTGTACCATTGCGGACAACCCCTGACGAATTTGACCGTCGGTCAGATTCTGCGGACGCGACACCAGCTCTCTCGCCAGAAAATCCAGCTCGCGGGCGGTGACTTCCACTTCCGGCATATTCGGTACGGTACCGTTACGGATGCGCCGCATAAAACGCGCGTCGCGCAAGCGTAACACCGGCGTCAGGCGGATCAGGTGGCGGGCAAGATCGTCGATATTGTCCAGCGGGATCGGGCTGGCCTTCTCATCAAGAAAATCACGCAGGGTCAACACGCCCTCGTTTTCCGCCATCTCCCCTTCCAGCCGGTAGAATATCCGGTGGAAACCGTCATCGCAGGGCACCCAGCAGGGTGACAGCGGGCGGAAGCGACGCACGCGATGACGTCCGGGCTCGGACTCGCGGAACGTCAGGATGATATGCAGGTGCTTCTCGCGCCCCGTCACGTCGCCGGGCGGGAACCAGAAATCGTCGCGAACGAAGTGATACAGATCGTCTTCGGGCGAAAGCAGTAACGTCAGCGCATCCAGCAGGCTGGACTTACCCCAGGCGTTCTCGCCGATCAGGACATTGTTCTGTTCCAGCTGCAGCGACAGGCGGTTAATACCGCGAAACCCGACAATTTCCACACGTTCGAGAAGCATAAATCCCCCGCGCAATGTTCACTTTTTCCTTTAAGTTATCAGCAGTATAGCGGGAGGCGCCCTGTCACGACAGCACAACATTCACCCTGACGAGAATTGGTCTATGCTCTATTTACCGCTGATTTGAACAAGGATTGACATCACATTGCCTTAAATCAAATTAATCGAATTTATTTAAGTGGCGAAGGGGTGTTATTGGTTTCTAAAATACGGACTCTTTGAGTCGTCATCCCTTTATGGCGATATATCCCGCGCGCGGGAAAGCGTGCGGAAAATTATTTGAGGTGGTTATGTTTAGAAAATTGGCAGCAGAATGCTTTGGTACATTCTGGCTGGTATTTGGTGGCTGCGGTAGCGCCGTCCTGGCAGCAGCATTCCCGGAATTAGGTATCGGTTTTGTCGGCGTCGCGCTGGCATTTGGTTTAACCGTATTAACCATGGCCTTTGCCGTGGGGCATATTTCCGGCGGTCATTTTAACCCGGCAGTGACATTAGGGAAGGTGCGAACAAGTTCCTGATATGAGATCATCATATTCATCCGGAGCGCATCCCAGAGGGACATCATGAGCCATCAACTCACCTTCGCCGATAGTGAATTCAGCA